>JAFPAD010000082.1 GCA_017424405.1 Alistipes sp. | reverse complement strand
TGACGAAAACCAGATTGCCGCCATCAGTGGCTATACGCTGGAACATGTGAAGGAGCTTCTGAAACGTATGTGGCAGATGAGAATCATTCGTTACATACCAGCCAACACTTCGCCCATATTATTCTTCAACGAAGAGCGCTTGCCCACCAATGATTTATACATAGCTCCTGAGACATATCTGCATAGAAAAAAACTCATGTCCGACAGATTTGACAACATGATAAACTATGCTTCTCAACAAACCGAGTGTCGCAGCACCATTATTCAGCAATATTTCGGTGACGAGAGTGCGCAGCCATGTGGCGTATGCGATGTGTGTTTGCAAAATAAACGACGCCGTAATATGGACCGTAAATCACTATGCGACACGATATTGCATCTTCTTAACGACTCGTCATTAACGGCTCGCGAGTTATGTCGAGAGATTAAGAACGATCCCCAACTTATAGCCAAAGCTATAGAGGATTTACAGCAAAGTGGTAAAATTTCCACCTCAATAGGTGGGAAACTCATAATTAATGAGTAACTTTGCGAGTTGAAAACTCTGTTTAAATAGAAACGCTGATGACCTTTCAATCTACAATAACCAACGAGCAAACAGCCGAATTACCTTCGGCTCGATTTGACGGGCGCATAGTCATTGTAGATTGCGAAGAGAAAATTTTGGAGGCTTGCAAAGATTTAGCCGCACACAAAATCATAGGGTTTGATACCGAAACACGCCCCTCGTTCAAGGCGGGCGTAACAAACAAGGTGGCTCTCTTGCAGTTATCAACCCCCACGCGTTGCTATTTGATACGTCTATGTAGAACAAAGCTACATTCCGCCATACTCAAAATATTGAGCAATCCTGAGATTAAAAAAATTGGTGCCGACGTAATGGGCGATATACGTTCATTGCATGAGTTGCGCAACTTTAAGGAGCGTGGCTTTATCGATTTGCAGCAAATGGCATCATTTTGGGGCATTGAAGAGAAGAGCCTGCGTAAGATGTCGGCGCTTGTTCTGGGACAACGAGTATCGAAGGCTCAACGATTGAGCAATTGGGAGGCAAACACCCTTACACCTCAACAACAGATGTATGCCGCAACCGACGCATGGGTATGTATTGAGATTTACCAAAAGCTAATGAATACTCCGCCTATACGTCCCCTACCTGAGTTTGAGATTGAGGCGCAACCTCAACCCCAAAAGGTTGCAAAGCGTCCTCATTGGCGTGCGAAACATTCAAAGAAAACAAACACAACAAAACATAATACTGAAAAATAACATGAGAACACAGATATATCTTCGACATGGTAAGGAAGAGTCTCTCTTGCGTAAACACCCATGGATATTCTCTGGTGCCATTGAAAAAGTGAAATGCAAGGGCGAACTTCAGGAAGGTGAAGTGGTTGATGTATTCACCAAGAAGGGTGAGTTTATCGCTCGTGGTCACTATCAGATTGGCTCTATCGCAGTGCGTGTGCTAACATTCGAGCCTGAGGAAGAGATTAATCAGCAATGGTGGAACAATCGCATTGCCGTAGCATACGACGTGCGTCGCACACTCGACCTTACAGAGAACGAGACAACAAATTGCTATCGTTTGGTACATGGCGAGGGTGATTCTCTGCCGGGATTGGTGATTGACATTTACGACAAGGTGGCGGTTGTGCAATGCCACTCGGTGGGTATGTATCTTTCGCGCATGTCTATTGCTGAGGCTCTGCGCACAGCTTTTGGTGAAAAACTTACAGCCATCTACGACAAGAGTTCGCAGACCGTACCTTTCAAGGCAGGATTAAATGCTGTTGATGGTTACATCTGGGGCAAGAGCGACCACAAGGCTCACGTAGTGAAGGAGAACAACGAGAAGTTCCTGGTGAATTGGGAGGAGGGACAGAAGACAGGCTTCTTCCTCGACCAGCGCCAAAATCGTGAGTTGGTACGTCACTATGCCAAAGGTCGCACCGTGCTGAACACATTCTGCTACACGGGAGGTTTCTCGGTGTATGCCGCTTCAGGTGGAGCGTTGGAAGTATGCTCGGTTGATGCTTCGGAACGTGCCGTAAAACTCGCTGACGAGAATATGCGTCTTAACTTCGGCGACAGCGTGAAGCACTCTGCCGTAGCTGCCGACGCTGTGGAGTACATCAAGCAGATTGGCGACAAATACGACCTGATTATTCTCGACCCACCCGCTTTCGCAAAGCACCATAAAGTATTGGGTAACGCCATGCAGGGATATAAGCGAATAAATGCTCGCGCCTTGTCGCAGATAAAGAGTGGCGGTATTCTGTTCACATTCTCATGCTCACAAGCCGTATCGAAGGAGTTATTCCGCACAACTGTATTTTCGGCAGCAGCCATAGCAGGACGTAAGGTAAGAATCCTACACCAGCTAACACAACCTGCCGACCACCCTATCAACATCTATCACCCCGAGGGTGAATATTTGAAGGGCTTGGTGCTATATGTAGAGTAAAACAAAAAGGTGTGTCACTTTCGTCTGACACACCTTTTTTCTTTACATAGCTTTCATTATGACTTGCTTGTCATTATATTCAAAATCAAATCGTCGGTAGAGTTCATTCCATCACGACCTATCGCCGTAAGATTGCGGATAGAACGATCGACATCTTCATCGATAATACCCTCGAGCTTAGACACACATCTACCCTCCATAGCCATCATCGCCGACAACAACGCCGTAGAGACTCCGCTGGCGAGTTTCAATGCACAACTTGGCTTAGCACCGTCGCAAATCATACCTGTAAGATTGGCAATCATATTCTTCACAGCGCACGCCACCTCGTCGTATCCACCACCCATCAAGTAGGTGATACCACAACTTGAGCCCGAAGCTGCCACAACACATCCACACAACGCTGACAAACGTCCAAGACTTTGCTTTATATATATTACGGTGAGGTGACTTAACGCAAGTGCTCGAATCATCTGCTCGTGGCTTGCACCACACTCCTCGCCATAAACCACAACAGGCAGTGTGGCTGTAATACCCTGATTACCACTTCCTGAGTTACTCATTACAGGCACCTTAGCTCCGCCCATACGAGCATCGCAAGCCGATGATGTATAGGATAAGATGCGAGTAAATACGCTATCGCCCATGATTTTAAGTTCTCGTGGCTGACGCAACATACGACCCAAAGAGTGACCATACTCATCGACAAAGGCACTCTCGGCAGCAGCCTTATTTAGACGCATTGATTCGGAAATAAATTCAATCTCCTCCAATGGAGCTGTTGTAGCAAAATCATAGACCTTGCGCAAAGTGAGCTCCACATCTTCACACTCCTCCTCAGCACTACCGCCATCACGAATATCCAACAACACCTCAGAGTCCTGTTGAAGATATACAAACGTAGAGTGTCCCCCAGCTATTATCGCCACCGAGCTATGCTCACCTGCCGTAGCCTCGACTTCGATATATAACTTCTCCGATATACCCTTTTTGAGTTCGATGGAGATACGGCCCTGCTCGATATATTGTTTTCCCTGCTCCACAGCATCGGCATCGGCGTCCTTCAAAACCTCAAGCTCATACTCCGAACGACCTACCAATGCACCCAACGCAATAGCGATAGGCAGACCTATCATACCTGTTGCTGGGATACCTACACCCATTGCATTCTTTAATATGTTGGCACTTAGGCGCACCGTAATATGTTCTGGCACAGTGCCAAGCAACTCCGTAGCACGCGCCACACACAATGACACCGCCACAGGCTCGGTACAGCCAATGGCTGGCACACACTCTCGTTTTATCAAGGCGATAATCGCCTCACGCATATCTTTTGACTGCATATATACAATTATTGATTATGGCAAAGTTACAAACACATAAGCAGAGTAACAACTTTATAATGACAAAATTTTATTACCCAATAAAAAAATCCCGTCGATGGTCGCTCACCATCAACGGGACGGAATAAATGTTACAGGAAATATTTCTTTGTTTGAAAGAAATGCTAATTATTTGTACATAAAGCGCTTAATCGACTGCTTTGGAGTATGCTCAAAGCCCTGCTCGATGATTTCGATTGACGAAATCTTGCTATATGCAGGCATAACCTTATTGAGTTCGATGCGATTCTGCTCCATCTGCGCCTTCAACTCCTCGGTAATACCCTTCTTCTGATCCTCTGGAGTCATTGCTACCAATGCTACGAGAACGTTACCACGGCTAACAACCAATGACTCGGCTACGCGTGGGAATGAGTTGAGCTTGCTCTCGATCTCCTCAGGGTAGATATTCTGACCATTCGGTGAGAGAATCATACACTTGCTACGACCCTTGATGAAGATATTACCCTTCTTGTCGATAATACCCAAGTCGCCAGTACGCAAATAACCATCTTCAGTGAACGTTGCAGCGGTAGCCTCCGGGTTCTTATAGTAGCCAAGCATAACGTTAGCACCCTTAACCTGAATCTCTCCAACCTGCTTCTGTGGATTCTCAGAGTCGATACGCACCTCCATACCGGTAACAGCGCGACCACATGAACCAAGACGGAATGTCTGCCATGGCTCGTATCCAATCAAAGGAGCACACTCGGTCATACCGTAACCTACTGTGTATGGCAAACGAATCTTACGCATAACCTTCTCAACAGGGCGGCTAATAGCAGCTCCACCGATAACAATAGATTGGAGGTTACCACCAAACACATTGAGCAACTGCTTGCGCACCTTAGCGTAAATCAACTTATTAACACCAGGGATAGATGTCAAAATCTTAAGCGCAGGCTTCTCTAGTGTAGGCATAACCTTATTCTTAAAAATCTTCTCCAATACCAAAGGTACAGTAATAAGCAAGTATGGCTTGATATCTGCCAACGCCTGCATCAAAAGGGTTGGAGTTGGGGTCTTACCCAAGAAGAACACACGCGCACCACCAAACAATGGATAGAGGAACTCAAACGCCATACCGTACATGTGTGCCATAGGCAACATTGACATAATCTGATCACCCGTCTTTACAGGGATGTAAGCCAATGCAAACTCAATGTTTGAAGACAAGTTACCAGAGGTAAGCATTACACCCTTTGGTGAGCTGGTTGTACCTGATGTATAGTTGATAATTGCCAAATCGTTCAAATCGCCAATCTTATAATCGGTAACAGCCATCTTATCGACGCTCGAAGCATCAATCTTCTCAGCCAAAATAGCACTCACCTGCTCGCCCACAGTCTTATCAGAGGCATACAACAAAGTGAAGTCCTCGACATTGATAGCAACCTTCAAATCAGGCATAACCTCAATATCCATAGCCTCCCATGTCTTAGCATCGGTAAAGAGAACCAAGCTATCAGAGTGTGCTGTAAGTTTTGCGATATCAGCTGGGTTGAAATCAGCCAAGATAGGAACTGCTACTGCCTGACATGATACGATTGAAACAAAACTTGTAGCCCAATGAGAGCTATTCTTTGCAGCGATAGCAGCGCGGTCACCCGCCTTTACACCAATAACTTTATAACAAGCATGCAATTTTGAAATGCGGGTTGCAATTTCGCCAAAGGTGTAGGTTGCACCCTGATAATCACTCAAAGCAGGAGAATTCCAATTCTCGCGTGCCGACTGTTGAAAAAATGATAAATAGTGTCTCATAAAATTTAAGCCTCAAGGACCAATATAATATAATAAATTCGCTTACATCTTAAATTGCGGTGCAAATATCCGATAAATAGAGTGAATGATAAAATTTAAGTGGCACTCGTACCGGTAGTGGGACGAATTACATATAGGGGTTAAAAAACGAAAATAAGGGGCGAAAATTTTTATTTCACCCCTTATTTATATTCAACCCCTACTCGTTTTAAGCCTAATTAGCGCCTCCTACAAGCCATTTATTGATGTTTTCAAGATATGTTTTTGAGATAGGAACATCGGGGACACCCTCCATGCCAAACTCTACAAATATACCCTCCTTTTCGCGACGCATAACCTTAATTAAATCAAGGTTGATAATGAATGAGCGATGGCATCGTTGGATATGAGTAGTCTCCAACTTCTTCGCAACACGAGTGAGAGTATTACGCACCAACACCTTTTTAGGAGCTCCGTTATTGATATACCAAACACAAACATAGTTATCAGCCGACTCCAGCAACAACAAATGCTCACGACGGACAGACAATCTAAGTTCACCCTTCTCATCAAAAATCTGGACATACGCCGCCTGTAACGCATTTTCATCTTCAGCAAGGCGCTCCCTGATATTTCGCAACTGAGCAACTCGTTCCTGCCAAATGAAATAGATGTAACACATCACATATGGAATCAATAGAATGAAGAAGGTCTTAACCAACGAGTTGTAGAACAGCGTTCCTATACTCTTATTGGTATCGGTAAAGAGTGCTGCCATAGTGAAGATAAACGCCATAATCAACACCTCACATGCCACCCATGCAACGTAACTGACGTAGGATATCTCACGCGAACGGGTGTATAATGCCATAATACATCGGCTGATAGCTACAACCGCCATTCCCATCAAGATAAAACCTATGGTAATGAGCTGAACTAAAACCTCTCGCGAGATATTGAGTTTGGTGAGCAGTCCAGCATCCTCATCGATATACTCAAAATTGAATGGACGATATATGGTAATAAACAACAGCGCAAAAATCGGCACGAATATAATCATGGCGATTTGATTTGATTTTTTGTATACAAATGATGGAATTGGTGTCATATACAATAGGAATTAGGCTATTATTTTAACTCAAAGGCGAAACGGCACAACGCATCTTGCTGCGCATTGCTAAATTCATAGACACGCTTCTGCTCCACAAGTTCCTGCTTCAGATATAGGGTATCGCCATACAAAGCCTCCTTCAAGAAATTAACGTCCATACGAAGAGACCTAACTTTCTCGGGCACCTCAATAGGCATGGAGTCGAATATAATGTCGATGTAACGCATAGTGTTCATGTGACGATTGAAATCAATATCGCTATACACTACACGATGCTCGGCGATAACCTCCCCACCAACAGCGCCCAAACGACGTGGACGTTCGCATGGCGATGGAGCATCGACAATCGTACCATCATGCACCTTAGCCAATGTATTCATATCCACCGGCATACGGGTGTCGAAATCGAGCATACACCACTGTGATACGGCTCTACCAAATTCACAGCCATTATCATCGGTGAGGGTGAAATTTCGGGTTGAAGAAAGGCGATTGTAATCGCTAATCCACGTGTGAATAGTAAACTGCTCATACTCCTTGGGGAGATAATCCAACTCGACGCACAAGCGCGACAAAACCCAACCGAAGTTTTTACCCGCCAACGCGTCAATACCAAAACCACGATTATGAGCATCAATACCCGCAACATATAGTATAATATCACACATTGACGAGACCGAAGCTCGTGAGGTGAAATCTACATGCTGAGGCTCTATTTTTGTTCTAAAAACACTCTTTTCCATATCTGATTGTTAGCAATATTTGGCAAATATAGGGAAAAATCCACCTATTTCAAAATCACACTAAATGTTACGACTTAAGAAACATCTCCAACACTTTATACATAGCTATCATGTGGCACAGATCACCCAGTAAAACGAAAACATGAAACACCGAGTGCATGTAACGCATCTTCTTAAAACCATATAACACAGCACCCACAATATAGCTTACACCCTCGGCTACGACCCACAAAACGATAGTTGTGCCTACACTATCATGGAATGGCTTGAACGCCACTAAAATAGAGAGTCCCATCAACACATAGCAGGCTGTTTCCAAATAGCTATGAGCCTTCATCTTCCTGAAGCTCAACGATGTGCCTACGATAGCGCACAACCACACAAATCCAAATATCACCCACCCCCAAACATCAAAACCGTCAGCAAGCATAGCGATGAGGGTTATTGGAGAGTAACTACCAGCAATATGCCAATAGATGGCGGCATGGTCTACCTGACGAAGCGTACTTTTAGCCACCGAACACTCACTCGAACAAGCGTGATAGAGCGTAGAAGCAAGATAAGAACTTATGACACCAAAAAGATATAACCACAAACTAAAAATAGCCAATGGTGAGCCGTTTGCATAACCTTGCTTTAGAAAATATACACAAACAGCACCACACACAAGAGTACCCACTCCGTGAGAAATTGCATTTAGATACTCCTCCCCTATAGTATATTTTTTCACTAAGTTCATGGTGGCAAAAGTAGTACAAAGATTTAAAATCACGAAAGATTTACACAAAAGTATTCAATATGGTAAAAATAATGTCGTATTCATTCCTTAAAAGCGACATACAACCACAACAATTCAACCCAAGAATTTGCCGATTCGCCATAAATTTTAAGCTCAAAGCATGGCTATTAATAATATATTTTGTAACTTTGAACAATTGTTTAGATATATAAAAAACAGACTTAGATATGAAAAGAAAATGGATCATTACAACTGTCGTTATCGCTCTTTTTTGCTTAATGGCAGGAGGTTACAAGTACTACTCTAACCACAAGACCTCAGAAGGTGAACAGCCCCAAGTTGCACAAAAGAGTGCTAAACAAAACACTCTAAACGTCAATGGATTGATAATCAATCATCAATCTCTCACCGAAGATATTGCAATGGTGGGCAATCTGCTCCCTGACGAGGAGGTGGATTTGACATTCGAGACATCTGGTAAAATTGTGGATATTCTCTTCAAGGAGGGTGCTTTGGTAAAAAAGGGCGACTTGCTGGCAAAGGTCAATGACAAGACCCTACAAGCGCAGTTGAAGAGATACGAGGCTCAGCTTAAGTTGGCGCAAGATAGAGTGTATCGTCAAAGCACGCTTTTGGAAAAAGATGCCGTGAGTCAGGAGGCTTTTGAGCAGGCGCGCACCGAACTTGCCATGCTCAATGCCGACATCGACATCGTAAAGCAGAACATTGCCTTGACCGAACTTCGAGCTCCATTTGATGGTGTGATAGGTTTGCGTAACGTCAGCGAAGGTGCATACGCTTCACCAAGCGTCGTGGTTGCCAAACTCACAAAAATATCACCTTTGAAGATTGACATGTATATCCCAGAGCGCTATGCCGACGAGATTAAAGTGGGCACTCCGCTGACATTTACCGTTGAAGGACGTAACCAGACCTACAAAGCATCGGTATATGCAAAGGAGTCGGAGGTAGACATGCAGACTCGCACACTTGCCATACGTGCTACATACCCCAACACCAACGGTCAGTTGATGCCGGGTCGCTTCATCTCGGCAAGAATTCGCATGAGCGATATTCCTCAGGCAATCGCTATCCCAACAGAGGCTATCGTTCCAGAGATGGGTGTTGATAAAGTTTATATCTACCGCTCAGGTAAGGCTCACGCTACTACCGTGAAAACCGGTTTGCGTACCGACGCATTGATACATATCATTGAAGGTATTGAATTGGGTGATACAATCATCACATCGGGAACTTTGCAGCTTCGCGAAGGCTTACCTGTTAAGTTGGACGTTGTTGAATAATAATCCATTGCGACTATGAATATTTCCGAATTAAGCATACGCCGCCCGGTATTGGCAACCGTATTAACACTCATTATCATCATCTTCGGTGTAATCGGTTACTCATCATTGGGCGTTAGAGAATACCCCAGCGTAGATAATCCGATAATCTCGGTGAATTGCTCGTATCCAGGTGCAAATGCCGACGTTATTGAAAACCAGATTACCGAGCCGCTGGAGCAGAATATCAATGGTATCCCAGGTATTCGTTCACTGTCGAGCGTCAGCTCGCAAGGAAGTAGCCGAATAACGGTAGAGTTTGAGTTGTCGGTGGATTTGGAGACAGCAGCAAATGACGTGCGTGATAAGGTGTCACGCGCACAGCGTTTCCTGCCTCGCGACTGCGACCCTCCAACAGTGTCGAAGGCCGATGCCGATGCTATGCCAATTCTCATGTTGGCTGTGCAGAGTGACAAGCGTTCTTTGTTGGAGATTAGCGAGATTGCAGACCTTACAATCAAGGAGCAGCTGCAGACCATCAGCGATGTGAGTGCCGTACAGATTTGGGGTGAGAAACGTTATTCGATGCGTATATGGTTAGACCCAGCCAAGATGGCGGGATACGGCATCACTCCTGTGGATGTAAAGACAGCGCTCGATAGAGAGAACGTGGAGTTGCCATCGGGAAGTATCGAGGGTAACACCACCGAGCTGACTATCCGCACAATGGGATTAATGCACACCGCTCAGGAGTTTAACGACTTGGTGGTACGCGAAAGCGACGACAGAATCATTCGTCTTAGCGACATCGGTCGTGCCGAGTTGGGTCCACAGGATACACGTAGCTACATGAAGATGAATGGTGTGCCGATGGTGGGTGTTGTTGTAATTCCACAGCCAGGTGCAAACCACATCGAGATTGCTGACGCCGTATATGAGCGTGTAAAAACCATGAAAAAGGATTTGCCCGAAGATGTTGTTCTAAGCTACGGTTTCGACAACACACGATTCATCAGAGCTTCAATCGATGAGGTGAAGAAAACCGTATATGAGGCATTTATTTTGGTGGTAATCATCATCTTCCTGTTCCTCAGAAACTTCCGCGTGACACTTATCCCATGTATTGTGATTCCCGTTTCGCTTATCGGAACATTCTTCTTGATGTATTTAGCGGGCTTCTCAATCAATGTGCTTTCGATGTTGGCGGTGGTGTTGTCGGTTGGATTGGTGGTAGATGATGCCATCGTGATGACGGAAAACATATACATTCGAATCGAGCGAGGAATGCGACCTTTTGAAGCTGGTATCGAGGGCGCAAAGGAGATTTTCTTTGCCGTAATCTCGACATCTGTCACCCTGCTTGCCGTATTCTTCCCTATCGTGTTTATGGAGGGTATGACGGGTAAGCTATTCATCGAGTTTAGCTTGGTGATTTCGGGCGCTGTGATAATCTCGACGTTTGCCGCTTTGACCGTCACTCCAATGCTCGCCTCAAAGATTTTGAAGAAGACCGAGAAGCAGAGTTGGTTCTACGAGAAGACTGAGCCTTTCTTCGTTGGACTCAATAATTTTTACAGTTCTACCCTCGCCTCGTTCCTAAAGCATCGCTGGTTGGCAATTCCTATCACCGTTGCTATGTTTGTGATAATTGGTTGGCTATGGAACTCTATACCTGCCGAGTTGGCTCCATTGGAGGATAGATCGCAAATCAACATCAACACGATGGGCTCGGAGGGTGCTACGTATGAGTATATGCGCGACTACACCGAGAGCATCAACCAGAAGATTGACTCTTTGGTGCCTGAATCGAAATATGTCACAGCACGTGTGAGCAGTGGTCGTGGTAACATTCAGATAGCATTGAACGACCTCTCGACACGTGAACGTTCACAGATGGAGATTGCCGAAGAGCTCTCTGCCGTAGTTAGAAAGCAGACCAAAGCTCGCGCCTTCGTACAGCAGCAAAGCACATTTGGTAGCCGCCGTGGAGGTATGCCTGTGCAGTATGTATTGCAAGCGATGTCGATTGAGAGATTGGAGGAGGTATTGCCTAAATTCATGGAGAAAGTTTACGAGAGCGATGTATTGCAGATGGCTGACGTAAACCTAAAATTCTCGAAGCCTGAGGCACGCATCACCATCAATCGCGACAAAGCCAATCTGTTGGGTGTATCAACTCGTGATATTGCCCAGACACTGCAATATGGTTTGAGCGGTCAGCGTATGGGATATTTCTACATGAATGGTAAGCAGTATGAGATTTTGGCAGAGATTAACCGTCAGCAACGTAACAAACCTGCTGATTTGAAATCGATATATCTGCGCAGTTCAAGTGGCGAGATGATACAGATGGACAACATGGTCACATTGCAAGAGAATGTTGCCCCACCACAACTTTACCACTACAACCGCTTCCTATCGGCCACAATCTCTGCCGGATTGGCAAAGGGCAAGACCATCGGTGAAGGTTTGGACGAGATGGATAGAATTGCAGCCGAGGTACTTCCTGACGACTTCAGAACAGCCCTCACGGGAGATTCAAAGGAGTTTAGAGAGAGTTCTTCGAGCTTATTGTTCGCATTCTTGCTCGCCATCGTATTGATTTATTTGATTTTGGCTGCTCAGTTTGAGAGTTTCAAAGACCCATTTGTCATCATGCTCACGGTGCCTTTGGCGATTGCTGGAGCTTTGATATTTATGGCATCGACAGGTCAGACCATGAATATTTACAGCCAGATTGGTATTATCATGTTGATTGGATTGGTGGCAAAGAATGGTATTTTGATTGTGGAGTTTGCCAACCAAAAACAAGAGGCTGGTGAGAGTTTGCGTGATGCCATTGAAGGAGCTGCATTGCAACGTATGCGCCCAATTTTGATGACAAGCGCCTCAACAATTTTGGGACTTCTACCTTTGACTGTCGCAACGGGTGAGGGAGCCAACGGACGTATCGCGATGGGTGTTGCCGTTGTGGGAGGATTGGTCGTATCTACAATCCTTACGCTATACATCGTGCCTGCCATCTACTCCTACGTATCGACCGACCGTAGCAAACTGATAGAGAAAGAGTAACAGAACAACCTTTTACATTATGAGATACATAATTTCACTTATATTCATCATTGCCTGCATGGCAAATGTATCGGCACAAAAGATTGTGTCACTTAAGGAGTGTCTTGAGATTGGATTACAGCATAACTACGATTTGCAAATTGTTCGAAACAAACAACAGATTGCTTCAAACAATGCGACAATGGCAAATGCAGGTATGCTACCTACACTTGACCTCTCGGCAGGCTACTCAGGCGCAGCCGACCAAACCCGCATCACACCACGTGAGGGCGAAAGCTACACAAATAGTGCTGCATACAATCAAACTATGGATGTTGGCGTATCGCTGGGTTGGACCATATTTAATGGACTGAAGCTACAGACTTCCTACAAGAAGTTGCAGGAGTTAAAGACGTTAGGTCTGTTGCAGACTCGTTTGGAGGTGGAGGATTTCGTTGCAAACCTAACTGCCGAGTATTACAATTTAATTCAACAGACATTGCGTTTGAAGAATTATCGTTATGCCGTTGCTCTTTCGCGCGAACGATTGCGCATAACCGAAGCCAGATACCGCATTGGTGATTTCTCTCGTTTGGATTGGCTACAAGCTCGCGTGGATTTCAACGCCGACTCATCGCAGTACATGACACAGCAGGAGTTGGTGACAGCCTCACGTATCCGCATAAATGAATTGATGGCAAATGCGAATGTCACTGAGCAATGCTTTGCAAGAGATTCGGTGATTGACGTAAACACCAAACTTGAGTGGGATATTTTAAAGCAGAATATGAATGAGTCGAACTCCGAATTGTTAATTGCTAACCGCAACACAGCACTCTCGGAGCTCGATTTGAAGGCTATGAAATCACGCAACTTCCCATACTTGAACCTATCGGCAGGATATGGTTACAATAGAAACATATACGGAACCGGGGACACAAAAGTGCGTGGTGCGATGGGTCCTAATGTTGGTGTGCGCATGGGCTTCACCATATTTGATGGTAACCGCCGACGTGAGCAGAACAATGCTCGCATCGAGATTGCAAATGCAAAACTTTCACGCGAACAATTAGAGCAATCGCTCATGGCCGACCTTGCTAACTTCTGGCAGGCATACACCAATAACTTGGAGGTGATAAAATTGGAGCAACAAAATCTGATTGCCGCAAAGGAGAATTACGAGATTGCTATGGAACGATATTTGCTCGGCGACCTACCCGGTATAGAGATGCGTGAGGCTCAGAAGAGTTTGCTTGATGCCGAGGAGCGTATCTTAACGGCAGAGTACAACACTAAATTGTGCGAAATATCTCTAATGCAGATTAGTGGCAACATTTTAGAGTATCTGAAATAAAAGTTTGCAACCATCTCATTTATCAATCATGAGTACACCCTTAGCAGAACGACTTAGACCTAAATCAATAGAGGAATACATAGGACAAACTCACTTAGTGGGACCAAACGGAGTATTCAGCAAATTCCTTGAGACGGGGAATGTGCCATCGTTTATTCTGTGGGGACCTCCGGGCGTGGGAAAGACAACTCTTGCCAAGCTCGTAGCCAACCATCTGCAACGTCCGTTCTACACCCTTTCAGCTGTAACTTCAGGCGTTAAAGATGTGCGTGAGGTAATTGAAACAGCTCGCAAGAATAGTTTGTTCCAACCCAAATCGGCTTTTCTATTCATCGACGAGATTCACCGCTTCAACAAAAGCCAGCAGGACTCATTGCTTGGAGCTGTGGAACAGGGCATCGTAACTCTCATAGGTGCTACAACCGAGAATCCTTCGTTTGAGGTCATCTCGCCGCTTCTGAGTCGTTGTCAGGTGTATATTCTGAAATCGATGAACGATGAAGAGTTACAAACACTACTCACTCGAGCAATAACAACAGACGAAGAGCTACAAAAACGAAATATAACAGTCTCGCAGACCTCGGCACTATTTAAATTTTCGGGAGGTGACGCGCGCAAGCTACTCAACATCTTGGATATTATTGTCGGAGCATCAGATGGTGACATCGACATCACCGATGAGTATGTAACAGAGTGCCTTCAACAAAACATCGCACTCTACGACAAAAATGGAGAGCAGCACTACGATGTAATCTCGGCATTTATAAAATCGGTAAGAGGCAGCGATCCTAATGCTGCAATTTACTATTTGGCACGCATGTTGGCAGGAGGAGAAGAGCCACGCTTCATTGCACGACGATTGGTAATTCTCGCCTCAGAGGATATAGGATTGGCAAACCCAAATGCGTTGCTATTGGCTAATGCGTGCTTCGACACGGTGCATAAGATAGGAATGCCCGAAGCTCGCATCACTCTCGCCGAGACGACCATTTACCTCGCCACAAGCCCTAAGAGCAATTCAGCGTATATGGCAATAAATGAGGCTCTTGCTTTTGTGAACAACGATACAACAAATCGACCTGTACCACTACATCTGCGCAATGCCCCTACACGCTTAATGAGCGAGGCGGGCTATGGCAAAGATTACAAATATGCACACGACTATGCGGGTGGATTTGTCAATCAGGAGTTTATGCCTGAGACGCTTGTAGGACATCAATTTTATCGTCCAAACGTGCAAAACCAGCAAGAGCAAAAGATTGCAGAACGGATAAATAGTTTGTGGAACGGTAAATATAAATAACAAAGTATGAGGTATATTGTAACTATCTTTTGCGCTATATTATTCACCCTGACGGCAATGGCTCAAGGGAGCAATGACACTTCAACACCTGCAAAGCACACGCATCTATATGCGATAAAGGGTGCAGATTCGTTGTATCTTGACCACTACGTTGCACCCGTTGAGGGCAAGCGTCCTTGCGTTATATTTGTTTTTGGCGGAGGCTTCGTCAGAGGAACTCGCGACATTGATAGAGATATACCCTACTTCCACTTTTTGGCTCGAAACGGATATGATGTTGTTTCGATTGATTATCGTTTGGGTATGAACGGGGTGAACTCACCCGGCATGATAGAGTTTTTAAGACTCTTCAACAAGACAGTGAACATTGCTGTTGAAGATCTATTTTCGGCAACAAACTACATACTCGACAACGCCGACGATTGGCAGATTGACCCCTCGCAGATTGTTGTTAGCGGCTCAAGTGCTGGCGCAATAACTGCTCTGCAAGCAGAGTACTCAATATGTAACAACCTTGAGGTAACGACACACCTTCGAGAGGACTTCAATTACGCTGGTATCATTGCCTTTGCGGGAGCAGTATTCTCCACCGACGGCGCTCCAAAATGGGAAAATCCAGCTGCGCCGATGCTTCTGTTCCATGGCAGTTCCGACACTCAAGTACCTTACAACAAGGTTGCTATGTTGGGTAAAGGAATGTATGGTTCGAAATACATCGCTGAAAAACTGCACAAATCGGGAATGCCATATTGGCTCTACACGGTAGAGTATGACTCTCATGCTATGGCAGGCAAGCCTATGCATTTCAACCAAAAGGAGATACTCATATTCCTTGATGAGTATGTTGCGAAGAGACGTCATTTACAACGTACGACTCTCATTCTTGACCAAAATATTCCGAAAGCAAAAACATTCTTCTTGCCGACGGATTTCATCAAGTCAAATTACAAACGATGAAACGCATAGGTGTAATATCCGACACTCACGGATGCTTTGATGAAAAGCTACGCATCTTCTTAAAAGATGTTGATGAAATTTGGCATGCAGGCGATTTTGGCTCATTGGAACTTGCCGATGAAATTGCCGCATTCAAGCCCCTGCGAGGTGTATATGGCAATATCGACGGCGGTGTAATTCGTCGTGTGTATAATGATTTTACAGCCTTTGAATGTGAGGGCAAGCGCATACTCATAACCCACATTGGAGGTTACCTGCGCCACTACTCTCCCGCTGCCGTAAGATTAATTCAATCTACGCGTCCCGACATATTCATTGCAGGGCACTCCCACATATTGAAGGTTATGTACGACCCAATATATTCACTTCTGCACATAAATCCTGGAGCGGCAGGTAATTATGGCTTTCACAAGGTAAGAACAGCCATACGCTTCACCATCGACGGCGAGCAAATTAAAGATATGGAGATTGGAGAATGGGCTCGATAGAAGAATACAGATAGCTGATTAGACTAAACAATTTAACATAATAACTACTACTTCCGACTCGTTATATAGCCGTAAAAATTGAAATTATGGCTATTAAAATATCGAATTGTTTAGATGCCGCACTGGCTCTTACGACCTTTGACCTAACAAAAGAGGATATTAGACACTCTTATCTGGACTACGCTGCGCTCACAATATTGCGCGACGAGAGTTCAATCGCATACCAAGAGTTAAGAAACAGATTACACGACTGGGAACTACAACAACTTCCCACCAGGATAGCGCATCTTATCACCGAGCAGCCCGACCACGAGCAACTTTCGCCAAAAGATTTTTTCAGCGACATACGCCGTCAGCTACTCAACAACAGCAAAGAGCAGATGGTCACCTCACTACACTTGCTGCGCTTGATTGTTGCAAGGACCGCCACCGCCACATCGCAAGTGTTGTCGCACTTTGGAATTACAGCACACTCCTTCGCGTTTCAGTCACTGCTCTATTCGCACAATGAGTTTGAGCAAGCAGACAATCAAATGGCTAATTCTCAAGAAGATTCTCAAAGCGCATCAAAAAACGTCCTTGACCCAATAGAGAAATACGCCACCGACTTAACCAAGATCGCCGAAGAGGGAAAGTTCGACCCTGTTATTGGTAGAGATGACGACATTGCACGCCTGATGCAGATATTGTGTCGTCGCAAGAAGAATAATCCCATACTCATTGGTGATGCAGGTGTAGGCAAGAGCGCTATCGTTGAGGCTTTGGCTGTTAAAATTAGCTCACAGCATGTTCCGCAGCCGTTGCAGAATAAACGACTCTATTCATTGAATGTTGCAGCACTTATTGCTGGAACAAAATATCGTGGCGAATTTGAGCAACGCATGCAACAATTAATTGACGAGCTGCAACACCGAGATGATATAATTCTATTCATCGACGAGATACATACCATTGCAGGGGCAGGTGCAACGCAGGGAAGTTTGGATATTGCCAACATATTAAAACCCGCACTTGCTCGTGGAGATATACGCCTAATAGGCGCAACAACACACGACGAATATCGCAAATACATAGAGGGCGATGCGAGTTTGGAACGACGTTTTCAGAGAGTGACTATTGAGCCTACGTCTATTGCTCAGACACTTGACATTTTACGACAGATAGCTCCGAATTACGAACAGCATCATGGGATACATTACACTGAAGATGCTCTACGAGCTTGTGTTGAACTGAGTGAGCGCTATATAAATGAACGTCATCTTCCCGACAAAGCCATTGATTTGCTGGACGAGGCGGGAGCTTATGCGCATCAGATGACGAACTCTTGCTTACCACCTACTGCGCACGTGGTTGATAGAACCGACATAGAACGTATAATAACACGCACAACAGGTATTCCCGTAGAGCAGTTATCACTCAACGAACGGGAGAAAATCAAGCATTTACCACGCCACCTAAAAAGTCGCGTTGTAGGACAACGAGAAGCTATCGACCAGCTCGCCAAAACTCTGCTATTGCATAAGTCGGGCTTAAGGCAACATAACCGCCCCATCGGTGTGTTTTTATTCGCAGGTCCGACGGGTGTAGGGAAAACACTCCTTGCTAAAGAGTTGTCGGCTTACCTATTCAATAATGACAAAAGTTTGATTCGCATCGATATGTCGGAGTGTGGTGAACGACACAGCATATCACGTCTTATAGGCTCACCGCCCGGATATGTTGGATATGGCGAGGGAGGACAACTCAGCGAAGCAGTAAGACGACAACCCTACGCCGTAGTGTTGCTCGACGAGATAGAAAAGGCTCACCCTGATGTATTGAATCTTATGTTGCAGATATTCGACGAAGGTCATCTAACAGATGGCGCAGGACTTAGAATAGATTTTAAAAATACGATTATTATTCTCACCTCGAATATTGGCGCAAACACCGACACACGACACGACCGTTATGTGGCAGGATTCAACACGCCGTCGAAGCAAGAAAACACCCTATCCTCAACTTCGGAGCATTACCACGAGGCTCTGGAGAAGAACTTTGCACCAGAGTTTTTGAACCGCATTGATAGGATAATATGCTTTCGAAATCTAACGACTGATGACGCACTTCAAATCATTGATATAGAGCTCGGTGAACTCATCAGTCGTTCCAACGATTTAGGATACCGAGTAAATATCTCGGCAAATGTGAAACAGCATTTGGCGCAAATAGGATTCCTGCCAAGATATGGGGCTCGAACCTTGCGACGCGCCATCTCAAGCCTCATCGAGGAGCCGCTATCACGACTTATTGTGGAAGAAGAAATAGAGAGAGGTAACACCATAAACATCTCGCTTTGCGAAGAAGAGATACAACTAAAAGTTGCATAATGATTATGATGTAACCCCTTCCTGAATAGATGGGAACAAGAGAGGTTGTCTAACTGCGTTATGTTAGGCAACCTCTACCATTTATCCTACCCTTCGATACTCCTTCGGCGACATACCTACACGTCGTTTGAAGTACTTACCAAAGAATGTTTGCGACGGAAAATTCAACTCATCACTCACCTGCTGAATGGTCATATTGGTAGATTTCAGCAGGGCTCGTGCCTCGAGCACAACATAGCGTTCAATCCAATCCGACGCAGAAGAGCCCGTACACTCCTTCACCACCCTCGACAGATAGCGTGACGTGATACACATCTTATCGGAATAGAATTTGAGTTGTCGCTCTTGTCTAAAATTAGATTTCACAAGCTCTAAAAATTGCTTTGTAAGCACATCGGCATTAGTACGCCCTCCGTCGCTGTTGTTCATCATGCGCGGCTTATCGGAGGCATAGAAGATTGCCATCATAACATGTTGCGTGACTTGCAACAGATATGGATTATCTTTATCCAGCAACACATAACGCAACGTCTTCACAAACACATTTTGCATATGCATCTCCTGTTCGGAACAAGGCACCACAATACGACGGCGAAAATCTAAATTGAAGGGAATGGAGCCATTGAGATATACCAGCAACGACTCGATGAACTGCTCTGACAATATGAGCACATGTGCATCGAAATCATCAGAAACCGATTCAATGGAGACAATCTGTCCTGGAGTGCAATAAAAAATATTACCGCCCTGCTTCACATCATACTCCTCCATATCAACTTTAAAGCGACACTCGCCCGCAAAGTGATTTACAATGATGAAAAAATTAAACTTATGAGGACTACGTACCGCAGCAAAGAAATCGGGATGAAATTGATGCAACTGCTCGCGAATCTCTGAGAAAGTAAATATTGCTAAATTATTCTCGATGGTATCTACACCTCTGATATTTTCAAACAGCGGCAACCATTCATAATTTTGTACCATATAACACCTATTTTTAACATTTATTCCTAATAACACCAACAAAAGTAGCCAATTATTATCACAACGCAACAAGTTGTGCACATATTGACCAATTACTTAAACCCTTATGCTAACAATATTACATTAAAGACTACACATATCTGAAAAGTGCGAATTACAAAAAGCATCTCATATTTTTCAATCTCTTTCACCTATTTTTATTACCTTTGCACCATTATGAATTTATTTAGAAAATATACCCCATTTTACAAAGAGAATTTACGCCTTGCGCTACCCGTCATACTATCGCAAGTGGGACAAATAACAGTACAACTCGCCGACACTGCAATGGTGGGTCGATACGGAGGTGACGACCCAACACCTTTAGCAGCTGTGTCGTTTGCTTCAAGTTTCTTCTTCATAGTCTTCATCGCTGCGATGGGACTCACGTTTGGACTCACGCCATTGGTGGGCGAACACTTCTCGCAAGGAAAGATTAAGCACACCCGAAAATTGCTCCTAAACGGCATGGTGCTATTCACCATAATAGGTGTCATTGCCACCATACTGCTATTTGCCGCCAGAGCACTATTCCCAATAATGGGTGCGTTGATGTTGGGCGATAGCAACGATGCCTCGATTGGAGAGGTAGTATCTTTGGCTCTACCCTACTACGACACACTCATATGGAGTGTATTGCCCGTAATGATTTGGGGTAGCGTCAAGCAGTTTTTGGAAGGCATCGGAAACACCCGCATAGCCATGGTGACAATCATATCTGCAAACACGCTGAATATATTTCTAAACTGGGTATTCATTTTTGGCAAGTTCGGATTCGAGCCTATGGGAGCCATCGGTGCAGGATATGCTACTCTGATTTCACGCATATGTCAATGTGTGATGTTGGTAGCATACTTCTTCCTGACACCTCGCTTCAAAGAGTACACAGCCAACTTAATATCGCAGGTTAAACTCAGCTGGCGAACAACACACAGCATTCTCAAAGTTGGCGTACCAATCTCGTTCCAGATGTTGATGGAGGCAAGCGCCTTCGTAGTGGCTGGGATTTTGGTTTTGGCATTTGGAGCCACCTCGGTAAGTGCTTATCAGATTGGAGTAAATATGATGAACGTCACGTTCATGATTGTTGTGGCGATTGGCTCGGCTACAACCATACTCTGCTCATACATATATGGTCGTAAAACATACGCTCGATTGCGTCACACGGTAAATGCGGCTTATCAAATGGGGCTTGTGTGGAATTTGACAGTAGCCACACTCTACGTGTTACTGCGTTATCAAATACCTACCCTATTTACATCGAACGAGGAGGTTATCGACATCACCGCTACAATGCTCATATTCATCGCCTTGTTCCAGATTTCGGACTGTCTGCAAGCAATTTCAATAAGCATACTGCGAGGCTTGCAAGATGTGAAGATTATTATGCCCATTGTAGTGCTGTCGTATGTGGTAATAAACATACCCGTTGGTTATTTCTTAGCTTTCAACTGCCAATTAAAAGCCAATGGATTGATAATTGGATTTATCATCGGTTTATCAACTTGTGCCGTTTTGACACTGCTACGCGTGAAAAGAAACATTCGACAAATGGAACTTGTAGCAAAAAAAGAGGTTAAAGAATAATTTTTTTTATTATCTTTACCAAAATTTTGTAATGACTATGGATTGTCCTAAAAAACATATACTTGAAATGGGGCGAGGGTTTGCTCTCTGCGACTGCAACGAGGAGTTGTGCGCAAAGCCTGTAGAGGGTTGTTTCAAACTACACGAAACAGCTTGGCTTGAAGAGTATCCCGACAATATCCCCACCGACATTTTTGAGGTGCGCTTCAAAAATACCAGACGTTCATACTACAAGAACGTGAATAACCTCGACCTTAAACGTGGCGACATCGTAGCCGTGGAGGCATCGCCTGGTCACGACATTGGTATCATCTCTCTCACGGGTGATATGGTTGCCAAGCAAATTCGTCGCACAGGATTCACACCGTTCAACGGCGAATATAAGAAGATTTACCGCAAGGCAAAGCCTTACGACATCGAGCGTTGGCAGGAGGCTATTGCTTTGGAGCACGACACGATGATTCAGTCGCGCCAGATTGCCGCTGACATGGGTCTTGACATGAAGATTGGCGACGTGGAGTATCAGGGCGACAAGATTAAGGCTATATTCTACTATATCGCCGAGGGTCGCGTTGATTTCCGTGAGCTTATCAAGGTCTTCGCCGAGCGTTTCCATATCCGCATCGAGATGAAGCAGATTGGAGCTCGTCAGGAGGCGGGTCGCATTGGTGGTATTGGTGCATGTGGACGCGAGTTGTGTTGCGCTTCGTGGATTTCATCATTCTCAAGCGTTACCACAAATGCTGCGCGTGTGCAGGATATATCGCTCAATCCGCAGAAGTTGGCAGGACAATGCTCAAAGCTGAAGTGTTGCTTGATGTACGAGTATGACGTTTATGCCGATGCTCGTCAGACACTCCCACGTGTGCGCGAGCCGCTGCAGGCTCTTGATGGCGAGTACTACTTGGTTAAGACCGACATTCTGGCTCGCACGATGTCATTTAGTAGCAGCAAGGATTCGATGTCAAACGTGGTTACAATCCCTACATCGCGTGTGCGTGAGATTATCGCCATGAACCGCGCGGGCAAGAAGGTAGATTCAATCATCGACAAGGATAGCGTGGTAACGGTTGAGGAGCCTACATATCGCACCGAGGAGGATAGCATCACACGTTTCGACAACCAGAACAAGCGTCGTCGCAAGAACAAGGGTCGCGACAAGCAGCGCGAGCAACGTGAGCAACGTGAGCAACGTGAGCATAAGCCAAAGCACGAGGGACAGCAAGAGGCAAAGGTTGCAGCTCAGGGCGAGGCTAAGGAGGTTAAGCATGAGCCAGCTCAGGAGACAAAGCACGAGCAAAAAGGCGAGCGTCATGAACAACAGGAGAATCAAAATCCTCGTTCACAGCGTGACCGCCACCACCGTCGCAACTTCCGCAACCGTCGCGACAACAACCGCGAGAATGGCAAGCCGACACACGACAAACCTGCTGCGGAGCATAAGGAGTAATTGCCATGCGTAGGGTGTTAGTGGGCATATTGTGTTGTATTGTAGCATCACTCTCGTCGTGCAATGTTGTGCCCGATATGGTGGTGATGAAAGACGTTGATGTAAACGATTGGCACGAGGCTGTCACGTTGGAATTTGACAACAACACGGAGCAGATATGCGACTTGAACATCATGTTGCACATCAACAGCCGATTCGACGCCCAGCAGATAGCGTTGCAGATAAAGATGTTCTCACCCGACTCACTATTTCACACCGAGCAGGTGGTGTTGCCATGCACTGCGGAGTTATCGCAGACTACGGCAAGAGCTATTGATGTGGAGATACCCTACCGCTGCAACGTGAGCCTAAGGCACAAGGGCAAATACATCTTCGAGATTACCCCCTTGGAGAGCATCGCGGGCGTGGAGGCCGCAGGAATGAATTTTCAAGCAGATAAGTAACCGTTTAAAACGATATAATTTTGGGAAAGGATAAACTCAAAAGATTCGCCGAGAATCTGACATTCAGCTGCATGGTGCAGCCTGAATTTGATGAGATTTTTCATAAGGACCACCCCCTGAAGGGTCGCTGGCACAAGGATTTCTTCCACAACGACAACCCCATAATTTTGGAGTTGGGCTGCGGTAAGGGCGAGTACACCATCGCTTTGGCTGAGCGTAACCCCAACGCTAATTATATAGGTGTAGATATTAAGGGTGCCCGCATGTGGCGCGGAGCAAAGACCGCCACCGAGGCTGGTATGACAAACGTGGGCTTCCTGCGTACGCGCATTGAGTTCATCAACTCATTCTTTGCCGAGGGCGAGATTGCCGAGATTTGGATTACCTTCCCCGACCCACAGCTCAAGACACGCCGTGCGAAGAAGCGCCTCACGTCACCTATCTTCCTGGAGTATTATGCGCAGTTCCTCGCTGCTGACGGCTGGATTAACCTCAAGACTGACTCGCAGCATTTGTACGGATACACGAACTATGTCGTGGAGCATTTTGCATTGCCATGCGAGGCGTCGAACAACGACATCTACGGCACAGGCTTTGCCGATGCCGAGCTTTCGGTTAAGACCGCCTACGAGACAAAGTTCCTGGAGCGTGGCTTGCCAATCACCTACACACGTTTCTCATTGGCAGGCGGCAAGACATTCCCAATGATTGAGTGGGAGGAGGACGAGAAGCTGGAGAAGGACAACGAGGAGGCACGAATCGGTATCAGCAAGTGCTAATGGCATTTATATTGAAATCTATAACTATAACACCCCAAAGGTTGCAAAAACTTTTGGGGTGTTTTTTATCATTGTTTGAAAATTATTGCTATCTTTGTAATAGGCTGTCAAATAGGCAGTCTTTGTATTGGTGGCATTTAGGCTATTGTTTCGCGAAGTAAAACGACCAAAATTATTACACAAGAAGACAATAGGCACATTAAATGCTCACGCCATTTGGCGTGGGTGTGTCTATTCTTGTATGGGTACTTGGTCGTCCCTTCTTCACAAAAGACAGTACCCACGTTTCTTCTTTTTATTAAGTTAAACGGTTGCCATCTGCTGGCGAGGGAAATTTATTGTTTAACCTAAAATTCATATTATGTGGTTGGATGTTATATCGATTATAAGCCCGATTATCGTTTTAACTTTATTTGTCTTATATATAATTTGGGCAGAAAGACAAGGGGAAAAATTAAATAATTTAGAAAAAGAAGAGAAACGAAAAAAGGCAGAAGAGCAAAAGGCTCTTGCTGAAAGTGAATTCAATGCAAAAATTGATGCTATATCAAATAAATATGGCAAGCCTGATAAGATTATAAGGCTTAACGAGTATAGATATATTGCTGTGTGCGCTCAACAGCAAATAATATGCATAAATAGCACAGAAGGTATTTTATTTAAAGATATTTTATCTTCAAAGATTATTGACAATTACCAAATTAAGCACGGAAGAATAACTGGAGATGCTACAACTTCTACTTCTACATCAAGTTTAGTTGGTCGCAGTGCTGCTGGAGCTTTAGTCGGAGGTGGTATAGGTGCAGTTATTGGTGCATCGTCTGCGTCTAAAAATACATCTGTCAATTACACTCAATCTAATGACAAATTAATTCACGACTATATATTGGTCATAACACTCAATAGATTTGATAGTTCTATTATCAAAGTTCAGATTGGAAACGATTGGGAAACAGCATCAGAAATAGAACATATTTTTGCATTAATAAATGGACAAAACATACAAATAGAGAATAAATAATGAACAAAATAACACCCCACCAATTTCTTGGTGGGGTGTTATTTTTTGAAGTTGTATAACAAGAGGGATTTTTAGGCTTGCGAAGTTCGAAAAACCGCAGTTTACTTGTGCGTAAATGAGGATTTTGAGAACGAGCGTAACGCAGAAATCACCTTGTTAGACAGCTTCACAACTACTTATTCATCTTTGCCCAAGAGTCCTTGAGTGTAACCGTGCGGTTGAATACCAAGTGGTCTGCAGTTGAGTCCTTATCGACATTGAAGTAGCCGATGCGCTGGAACTGCAAGTAATCCAAAGGTTTCGCCTCTGCCAAGAACTTCTCAACATAGCACTCGGTGAGCACCTTCAACGAATCCTCGTTAATCATCTGCTTCATTGCCTCCAATGCGTCGCAGCCTGTCTCCTTACGGATAGCGGCCATCTCGTCGCGTGGGTTCTCAACCTTCCACAAGCGGTCGTACAGACGCACCTCCGCCTTCAAGCAGTGGTCGCAGCTAACCCAGTGGATTGTACCCTTCACCTTGCGATTGCTGCCTGGCATACCTGTCTTGGTCTCTGGGTCGTACTCGGCGTAAACGGTTGTGATGTTACCGTTCTCGTCCTTGTCGCAGCCAGTACACTTAACAATATATGCGTTCTTGAGGCGCACCTCCTGACCTGGGGTCATACGGAAATACTTCTTTGGTGCGTCTTCCATAAAGTCCTCGCGCTCCATCCACAACTCGCGGCTGAATTCGATAGTGTGAGTGCCTGCCTCAGGATCCTCAGGGTTATTGATAGCCTCCATAGCCTCAACCTGACCCTCAGGATAGTTGGTGATAACGAGCTTCACTGGGTCGATAACAGCGCTCACACGTGTAGCACGCTTGTTCAAGTCGTCACGCACAGCGCTCTCGAGCAATGCAAAGTCGTTCAACGCGTCGTATGTAGTGTAGCCAATCTTATCAACGAATGAGCGGATAGACTCTGGCGAGTAGCCACGACGGCGGAAGCCGCACAAAGTAGGCATTCGTGGGTCGTCCCAGCCATTAACCAAGCCCTCCTTAACGAGGATTAGCAGGTTACGCTTACTCATAAGGGTGTAGTTCAAGTTCAACTTGTTGAACTCGTACTGGCGTGGGCGGTTATCAGATGGATCAACGCCCTCCTTCACCCAATCAACGAACAAGTCGTAGAGTGGACGGTGAGGCACGAACTCAAGGGTACACAATGAGTGTGTAACGCCCTCGAAGTAGTCGCTCTGACCATGGGCAAAATCGTACATAGGATAAACCTTCCACTTGTCACCTGTGCGGTGGTGAGGATGATTTACCACGCGGTAGATGATTGGGTCACGGAAGTGCATATTCGAGCTTGCCATATCAATCTTGGCACGCAAGACCATCTTACCCTCCTCAATCTCGCCGTTGGTCATCTTCATAAACAAATCGAGGTTCTCCTCGATTGGGCGGTTGCGGAATGGGCTCTCAACACCTGCCTGCGTAGGGGTACCCTTCTGCGCAGCAATCTCCTCCGACGACTGCTCGTCGATGTATGCCTTACCCTCCTTGATAAGACGGACAGCAAAGTCCCACAACTGCTGGAAATAGTCCGAAGCGTAGTACTCGTTACCCCACTGGAAACCTAGCCACTGGATATCCTCCTTGATAGCCTCAACATACTCCACATCCTCCTTTGTAGGGTTGGTATCGTCAAAGCGAAGATTACACACACCGCCATACTTGGCTGCTACACCGAAGTCCAGGCAGATAGCCTTGGCGTGACCGATGTGCAGGTAGCCATTTGGCTCGGGTGGGAATCGGGTCTGAACATGTGTTTTACCCTTTGCAATCGCCTCTTCGATTACCTCCTCTACGAAATTAAGCCTCTCTTTTGGCTCAATTGTTTCGTTGTTTGTTGTGTTAGTCATATTTAAATAGTATTATCGTTTTTTCTTGCTTGATATATCCTTAAGTAATTTCACCGACAGCGACACCACCTGCTTGGTGCCCATCTTATAGCCATCGTATTGTAGGGCTATGTAGGTATTAAGCGAAACGGTATTGGAGAAAAAGCTATTGCTATATCCAATCTTTGTGTTGCTATATACCATACCCTCAGTGCCGAAGAATCGCTCACCCGCATATAGGTCACCGCCATAGCCAAATGGAAATCGCTCATCGCGATATGACGAGTAGTAAGGTTGCAGGTTATCGCCCACAAACAACTGCTCGTCGATATAAACGCCCCACTTCTCAATCTTAGCCTTAAGCATCACACCTCCGGGCGTGCAGAACTGCTCCTCGTTGGCACGGTCACGCTGCACCGTCTGAACATAATTCAGAGCAAGGTCAAAATTGAAATATGCATTGAATCGTGCACCCACATGAGGCAGAACGATGATATTATCCACCACGCAATTGCTTATCGTCTTACTGCCAGCATAATGTCCCATCTGCATAGCATAACCGCCATAAAAGCGACTCTTCTTGTCGAAATAGTAACGTCCCGCCGACAAGATATTGAACTTCTCACGCGAAGCGTAGGAGTACATGCCGTACCAATCCAACACAAGCTCTACGAAACCCCTGTCGCCACGATACTGACCCATGAAGCCTTGCAGGCGATTCTCGTAGAAACGCACCGAGTCGCTCATTATAATCCCGGTGTAGTCACCCTTCAACTTAGCACGAGGGAACAGACCCGCCGCAGCGGTCACATTGTCGTTCTCGAACTGATAATAGACCTGAGGGCGCACCTTTGCAAAGGTCTTGGTGTCATCACCACAGTGCGACCACATATCCATGCCAAACATCAGGCGGTTGTGCTTATTCCACTCAACACCAAGGGTCGGCGTAAAGCGTGTAGAGAACAACGTCTGAGACACACCGACACTGCAACCTGTGTACTCACGATTGTCGAAATAGGTGTCAAAATCGGCACCCACAAGCAACTTCAAATCCTCTTGTGCCACCACCTTCTGGGCAAGCACAAGATTCACGGAAATAAGTATCAGTAGTCGAAAAATAACCTTCACGTCGTAAAAAGTTAAATTATAACTCACAAAGTTAAGTTATTTTCTCGATTTGTAGTATATTTGTGTACGGAAAAGATTAAAATAAATGAGAAAAATTACAAACTCGGAACTCAATCGTCCCTCAGCTGAGGTTTTTGCCACCATGAAACGCATACCCGTTGTAGTGGTTTTAGACAACGTTCGTTCGGCTCAAAACATTGGAGCATTCTTTCGCACGGGAGATGCCTTTGCGATAGAGAAGATATTTTTATGTGGCATAACCGCCACCCCGCCATCACGCGATATTCACAAGAGTGCGCTCGGTGCCGAACTAACTGTCGAGTGGGAATACTTCGCCACAACGGAGGAGTGCATAGATCATCTCCATGCGCAGGGTTACCACGTCGTTGCAATTGAGCAGGTGGAGGGAGCTTCAATGCTCAACCAAATGGATATTGACGACACGAAGCGATACGCCCTCGTCTTCGGCAACGAGGTGGAAGGTGTTGGACAAAGCGCTGTTGATATGTGCGACGGAGCTATTGAGATTCCTCAGGAGGGAACCAAGCACTCGATTAATGTGTCGGTAGCAGGCGGTGTAGTTTTATGGGAGTTTTACAAAAATCTCGCTCACGTCTTGAAAAAAGATTAGAAAACAAATGAAAATTTGCTTTCCATACTTTTCTTACATACATTTGTCGCGATAAACTAAACACAAACAGTACCCGAGAGAGGTACAAAAAGATAAAACTAAAAAAAATGTCAGTAGCAGGATCTGTCAGAGCTGTAACAACTCTGCGATTAACAGAAATGAAACAACGTGGCGAGAAGATTGCCATGCTTACTTCATACGACTATTCAACGGCGAAAATTGTAGATGCCGCAGGTGTTGATGTGATACTTGTGGGCGATTCGGCAGCCAACGTGATGGCTGGATACGAAACAACATTGCCAATCACTTTGGATATGATGATATACCACGCTCGTTCGGTGGTACGAGGCGTAAATCGTGCGTTGGTGGTAGTTGATTTGCCATTTGGAACATACCAAGGTAACTCTAAGGTGGCGCTCGACTCTGCCATTCGTATCATGAAGGAGACCGAAGCCGATTCGGTGAAGATTGAGGGTGGAGAGGAGATTTTAGAATCAGTGCAACGCATCATCTCGGCAGGTATCCCCGTCATGGGTCACTTGGGTCTTACACCTCAGTCAATTCACAAATTTGGCACATATAACGTTCGCGCTAAGGAGGAGGCTGAAGCCGAAAAACTTATCCGCGACGCTTTGTTGTTGCAAGAGGCTGGTTGCTTCGCCATTGTTTTGGAGAAGATTCCTGCGGCTTTGGCTAAACGAGTAACCGAGTCACTCACAATTCCAACAATTGGCATTGGTGCTGGAGGAGCAACTGATGGTCAGGTGTTGGTTGTTCACGACATGTTGGGTATCACCAACGATTTTTCGCCTCGTTTCTTGCGTCGCTATGCCGACCTTCACACTGTGATGAGCGAGGCTATATCGCACTACGTGAGCGACGTGAAAGAACAGGAGTTCCCTAACGAAAAAGAGCAGTATTAATACACACAGGCTTTCAACGAATGAAAAAACTTGTCATAATCCCGACTTACAACGAGATAGACAACATCTCGAAAATGATTGACACCGTAATGACTCTTGCGGGAGGTTACGATATGCTTGTAATTGACGACGGCTCGCCCGACGGCACCGCCTCAGTGGTGAAGGAGCGTCAAAAAGAGTTTCCTTCACGCCTACACCTCTTGGAGCGCAGCGGAAAACTCGGCTTGGGCACAGCATACATCATGGGATTTAAGTGGGCGTTGGAGAGAGATTATGACTATATTTTTGAGATGGACTGCGACTTCTCACACAACCCCAACGACTTGGAGCGATTGTATGAACGAGCCTTGGAGGGTAATGATGTGGTTGTAGGTTCGCGCTATGTGCAGGGTGTAAACATCATTAATTGGCCTATGTCACGCCTATTGCTATCCTACTCGGCATCGATGTATGTTCGCTACATCACTCGCATGCCTGTTTGCGATGCTACAGCTGGATTTGTTGGCTACTCGCGACGCGCTTTGCAGACAATAGACCTCGACCGTGTGCAGATGAAGGGATATGGATTCCAAATAGAAATGAAATACTCGGCATGGCGCTTAGGTTTGAAGGTCAGCGAGGTGTCAATCATCTTCACCGAACGTCGTGAGGGCATCTCAAAGATGAACACAGGTATTTTCGGAGAAGCATTGCTAGGTGTTTTGAAGTTACCTTTCCGCAGAATTCGAGGCAAGCAATAACGGCAGTTTTATTGAAACACTAATAGGCTGAAATTATTATCAACAGATGTAAGCTGGGGTAATAATTTCAGCTTATTTCTTGTATTTTGAAGCACAAACGACTATAAAAAACGTTCACTAGCCAAAATTGCGCGGCAGAAAGACTTTTTAGACATATAAAAATGTCCTTTTATATTGTTATAATGAAGAATATTACTATCTTTGAATGATAAAAGAAAGGGCTGCCAACAGAATTGTTCGACAGCCTGCTGTAACCCCGAAAGGATTCGAACCTTCATCGTAAGAACCGGAATCTTATATTCTATCCATTGAACTACGGGGTCGCAGACGCAAAGATGGTAATTTTTTTTGAATATGACAAATAGGAATCTTAGCTGGCTTCGTCTAGAGGAGGTGATTAACCGAGCAAATATGACTGTCAACTCATTTGGCAGACATATCGGGTTGTCGCGTTCTGAAAGCCTCTATCAAATCAAAGCTGGCAGATTCGGCATATCTCATAATTTGGCACAGCGCATTGTTGAGAAGTTCCCAGAGATAAGTTTAGGCTGGTTACTCTCCGGCGAGGGTAAGATGTTATGCGACGAACACCCTTCGCAGAACATTCCATATTATGACCACGATGTCACATCGTGCATACACCTCAACAGTGAACTATTGCATCCCACAAGCACGTTATCGCTATCCATGATAGAGTCTTGTGATTGTGCTTTTCGCAGCTTCGATGATGCCATAGGTGACCAAATTATGACAGGTTCGATAGTTTTTTTAAAAAAAATAGCTCCACAAGCGATTATTCCCGGTAGATTTTATGTGATTATTACAGCTAATTTTGTAATTTTGCGTAGATTGAGCGTGGCTGAATCCGCTACGGATAGAGAATATATCATCGAATTGACAAGCGACAAACAAAACAATGTGCGCATCAAAGAGCATGATATATTGGGATTGTATCGTGTGGTTGCCAACCTTAAAATGTATTAATAACAACTAAAACTTGATATCTATGATGACGATAAAGACAAAAGAGAATGCTTCGTTATTGATGGCGGCAGTGGCTGCGGCAATCGTCGCGGCGGTCATGATTATTGATGGCAATGCGTGGTGGATAGTGCTCATTGTAGGAATAGTTGTGTTTGTTGCTATGTCCCTATTCTCGTTATACATGATGAAGGCTTATGTGGCATATAAGTTAAAGCCTATCTACTCAATGGTTCTTTCTCGTCAAGTACACACTGCTGAGATTGTCGAGGAGATGCAGGATAAGAATGTCGAGAGCATCTCGGACGAGCTCACAGCATGGGCTGATGACAACAATAAGGAGATTTCTCGTCTAAAGCAAAGTGAGGCATTCCGCAAACAATATTTGGGTAATGTGGCACACGAACTTAAAACCCCTATTTTCAATATTCAGGGTTACATTTCGACATTGTTAGATGGCGGATTGGAAGATGAGTTAATCAATCGCAAATATCTTGAGCGTGCCGAGAAGAGTATCGACCGCTTGATTAACATCGTTAATGATTTGGATACCATCAACAAACTCGAGAATGACATGAATCGTTTGAAGATGGAGAGTTTTGACGTTGTTGCCCTCACCAAAGAGATTGCCGAACAACTTGAGATGGAGGCTGCGAAGCGAAATATCAAGGTTTCTGTGAAAGGTGCAGACTCGTTACCATCGTCATTCCGCGTGGTGGCAGACAAGCATTTCACAGGTCAGGTGCTTGTTAATCTGATTATCAACTCAATCAAGTACGGCAAGGAGGGTGGACAGACACGTATCCGTTTCCGTGACATGATGGATAAGATATTAATCGAGGTGGAGGATACCGGTGTTGGTATTGCAAAAGAGGATTTGCCTCGTATTTTCGAGCGTTTCTATCGCGTAGACAAAGGTCGTTCTCGTGAGCAGGGCGGCACAGGCTTGGGCTTGGCTATTGTAAAGCACATTGTCGAGGCACATGGCGAACGAATCACCGTTCGTAGCGAGTTAGGTACTGGAACAACATTCGCCTTCCCACTTAAGAAGGCGACAACAAAAGATGCTAAATAATAAATTGACGACGTAGATTTGCATGCTTGATAATTTTCTCTATATCGTATGGGATTTTGACCCTGTGATGTTCTCAATCGGAGGCTTCGAACTCCGATACTATGGTCTCATGTGGGCTATAACCTTCTTGTTGGGAGAACGATTTTTCTCTTCTTACGCAAAGCGAGAAGGATTTGGAAATGAAATTGTGGAGACAGGTTTTGTGTGGATTGTACTGGGTGCCGTATTAGGTGCTCGTATAGGACATTGTCTGTTTTACGAGTTTCCATATTACATCACAAAGCCATGGGCTATCATTACAGAGTTCCGTAACGGAGGCATGGCGAGTCACGGCTCGGCATTGGGTATGTTGTTAGGTATGTGGGTCACTTGTCGCAAACACAACATGCCATACGTATGGTGGCTTGACCGCATAATGATTCCCGTAGCGATTGGAGGAGCGTTGGTGCGCTTTGGTAACCTTTGCAACTCGGAGATTGTGGGTCATGTGACCGACATGCCTTGGGGATTTAAGTTCTTGCGCCTCTACCCTAATCTACCCGTAGAGATGGTTCCTGCGCAACACCCAGCGCAAGTGTATGAGGCAATATGTTACATCATCACCTTTGTAATATTGCTGTGGCTATATTATAAACTTGACATGGGACGCAAACGTCCAGGCTTGATGTTTAGCATAGGCTTGATTGGTATATTCTTAACACGACCATTCATAGAGCTTGTAAAAGAAAATCAAGAGGCTTTCGAAGAGGGCATGGCTATAAACATGGGACAATTACTCAGTATTCCATTCATCTTGCTCGCCATCTATATGTTTTGGGGCAGCATAAAGGGGCGTTTCCCCGTAGCTACTCCGACTAAGAAAAATACTGTACAATCCAATAAAGTGAAGAACAATGGTAGCAGAAGTAAATAAAATCATATACAATATGTTGGTGAGTGGTCGAGGTGTGTATCTCCCCGACGTAGGTACTTTGTTCATCGAACGACAGGCTGCTCGCAAGATTTCTGACAACAAATTGTTGAGCCCTCGCAACGTGGTGAGTTTCACCACTCAGGTGCAAGCACCTTCACTCGTAGATGAGATTTCTAAAATTGCCAGCTGTGAAACTGCGCAGTCACAGGATATATATGAACGTTGGATAACAAAAACTCGCATCGACAATACACTCACAATCAATGGTGTAGGAAAACTTGTGGATAAGAGTTTTACCATGGAGAACGATTTTAATACTCTTCTAAATCCACAGGGCTCGAAAGTGTTAATCGTTCGTCGCAAGCAATCGCATTTGTGGCTATACATACTAAGCGCCGTATGCATTCTGTTTGCTCTCGGCATGTTGGCTTACATGATTTGGGGTGAGCAGTTGTCAAACACGACTAAAACTGTTACAACAACCGAGACAACAGCTCCCGCCACAGAAGCAGTTCCTATCGTTGAGCAGGATACCATTCAGGTGCAAGAAGTAGCACAGCCCCAGCAACCTCAAGAGTACGCCTACTACGTTGTCATGGGTGTATTTGCGGAGGAGGCAAATGCTGCGCGCGCTATCGAGCAGACAAAATCTGAAATCGACGATGCAACCTGCACTATACGTCCATTCAAGAATAAGCACATGGTGACAATATTCGGTAGCGACAATCGCTCGGATTGCAACTCTTATGCAAATGCATACCGTGATATTTATCCTAATTTGTGGATATACGAAAATAAATAATGCGTCTTGCTGAGATAATAGGTAAAGCAATAGATAGTTGCTACATTCGTCCCGTGTCACTCATTCTCTCCAACGAGCTCTTTCGATATGGAGTGTGTGGAGGTATGAATATGTTTCTTGACCTCGTGTGGTACTACCTAATCTACCATTATGTATTGTTTGAGAAGTATATCAACTTGGGGATTATTATAGTATCACCTCACGTAGCAGCATTGATAATTGTATTCCCTATTACATTTCTGACAGGCTTTTGGCTCAATCGCAACGTAGCATTCCGTGCTACAACATTCGGACGAGGCAAACAACTCTTGCGCTATGCACTCACCGTTGCAGGTGCCATATTACTTAATTATGTATGTATAAAATTCTTCGTTGAGTATTGCGCAATATGGGCAACACCAGCAAAGGCGCTCACAACAATAGTTAGTGTGATATATAGCTATTTGGTAGGACGATACTTCACTTTCGTTAAGTAGGCACAACAAAACGACCAAAGATTATTCTCTTCCATCACGTAGTTTCTGCAACTCATACATCTTGTCACGAAAACGTATCGCTGCGAGGAAGTCTTGTGACTTAGCAGCTCGTTCCATATCCTCACGAGCCTTGTCGATTAACTTATTGAGTTGCTCATAATCAATCTGAGGAGCAACACTATATCCACCTTGAACATCTGCTACGGCAGCATAATGCTCTTCGTGAATAGGATATGCAGTCATGTCGGCGGGACGCTCCGAGCCGGCAAGCAAAAGACTTTGACCCTTACCACTCTTCTTTGCTTGATTGGGGACCATGCCATGCTCCATATTATATTTTATCTGCTTCTCACGACGACGATTACTCTGCTCGATAGCTATACGCATCGAGTCGGAACAATTATCCGCATAGAGTATTACCCTACCGTTCGGGTGGCGCGCCGCACGACCTGCCATCTGAGTAAGCGAACGCACATTTCGCAAGAAGCCCTCCTTATCCGCGTCCATAATCACCACAAGGCTCACCTCAGGCAAATCCAAGCCCTCGCGTAAAAGATTAACGCCAACCAACACGTCGAACACATCGGCTCGCATATCCTCCAAAATCTGCACTCGTTCGAGCGTCTCTACATCGGAGTGAATATATCTGTTTCTGATACCAACACGGTCAAAATAGCGAGATAGTTCCTCTGCCAAACGCTTCGTGATGGTACATACCATAACCTTCTCTTGACGTTTCACCCTTGTCTGTATCTCTTCGAGCAAATCATCAATCTGATTCAAAGTCTCTCGCACCTCAATAGGGGGGTCAATCAAGCCCGTAGGACGAATGAGCTGTTCCACGACCATACCCTCGCTCTTGGCAAGTTCATAATCAGCAGGCGTAGCGCTGACATACAACGCCGTACCAACCAAAGCCTCAAACTCATCAAACATCAAGGGTCTATTATCCTTTGCCGCAGGAAGTCGAAAACCATACTCCACGAGGTTCTCCTTTCGTGCTCTGTCACCGCCATACATGGCATGCACCTGAGGCAGCGTGACGTGACTCTCATCTACAATCATCAAATAATCCTCGGGGAAATAATCCAACAAACAGAACGGACGTTCGCCCTCGTTTCTACCATCAAAATATCGTGAATAGTTCTCTATACCCGAACAATAACCCAACTCCTTAATCATCTCAAGGTCATACTCCACCCTCTGCTTTATGCGCTGCGCCTCCATCGCCCTACCCTCATGCTCGAAGAATGAGATGCGCTTACCCATATCGACATAGATATTTCCCACCGCCTTATCGATACGCTCCTTGGTGGTGACAAACATATTCGCAGGAAACAAAGTGACCTCCTCCAACGACTCTATTGGCTGTCCGCTTTGTGGGTCGATAATCTGAATTGACTCTATCTCATCGTCAAAGAATGTCACACGATAACAATTATCGCCAAAGGCTGCCATTATATCAACCATATCGCCGCGAGTGCGGAATGTTGCAGGCGTGAGTTCTAATTCGGTGCGAGTATAGAGAGCCTCCACCAGACGATACAGGAACAATTTATAGCTTTGTATCGAGCCGACCTTCAGTCGTATTGATGTAGCATGAAAATCATCGGGATTGCCAATACCATACAAGCACGACACACTCGACACCACAATCACATCTCTACGACCCGAGAGCAGAGCCGAGGTTGCGCTCAAACGCATCTTCTCTATCTCGTCGTTTATCGAGAGATCCTTTTCGATGTATGTGTCGGTTGTTGGGAGATATGCCTCAGGTTGATAGTAGTCATAGTACGACACGAAATACTCGACAGCATTCTCGGGGAAGAAGTTTTTAAACTCGCCATAGAGCTGCGCCGCAAGCGTCTTGTTGTGACTGAGCACAATGGTTGGACGGTTTAGCTTGGCAATGACATTTGCCATCGTAAAAGTTTTACCCGAACCCGTCACACCCATCAAGGTATTGTAATGACTACCCTGCTCAATTGATTCAACAAGTTGAGCTATCGCTTCGGGCTGGTCACCCATCGGAGCAAATTCTGATACGAGTTTAAAATCCATAACACAAAGATATTGAATAATTCAAAAATCAAAATTCAAAAACCAAAATTATTGCTATATTTGTGCAAATATTGCTTCAAAACAAATGGCAAAAGATAGAAACATGAGAAATATCGAGAGCGACCTCGAATTTGAAAATCGCATACGTCCACAAGAGCTTTCGACCTTCTCGGGTCAGGATAAGATTGTGGATAATTTGAAGGTCTTCATCAAGGCTGCTCTGATGCGTGGCGACTCACTCGACCATGTGCTTCTGCACGGTCCTCCGGGACTTGGTAAGACCACGCTGGCAAACATCATCGCCCACGAGATGGGTGCGCAATTAAAAGTCACATCGGGACCTGTATTGGATAAGCCGGGCGACTTGGCAGGCTTGCTTACGAACCTCGACGCTGGTGATGTTTTATTCATTGATGAGATTCACCGCCTAAGCCCCATAGTGGAGGAGTACCTCTACTCGGCGATGGAGGATTACAAGATAGACATCGTGCTTGACAAGGGTCCTTCGGCTCGTTCCATTCAGATTGAGCTTGCACCGTTCACATTGGTGGGAGCAACAACTCGCAGTGGACTGCTGACATCGCCCCTACGTGCACGCTTCGGCATAAACTGCCATTTGGAGTATTATGACACACCTGTTTTGGCAGGTATCGTAAAGCGCTCTGCACGCATACTCGACATCTCGATTGACGACGATGCAGCACACGAAGTGGCTCTGCGTTCACGCGGCACACCTCGTATCGCCAATGCACTATTACGCCGTGTAAGAGACTTCGCAATGGTTAAGGGCGAAGGTCACATCGACCTTGCCATAACTCGCATTGCCCTACAAGCCTTGAATATCGATTCACGAGGATTGGATCAGATGGACAACAAAATTCTCTCCACCATCATCGAAAAATTTAAGGGAGGTCCTGTCGGACTAAACACCATTGCCACCGCCGTGGGAGAAGAGGCTGGTACAATCGAAGATGTTTACGAACCATTCTTGATTAAGGAGGGTTTCATTAAACGCACCCCACGAGGTCGTGAGGCTACCGAGTTGGCTTATAGTCACATGGGCATTACGCCAACACCTAAAGAAGGTATGTTATTTTAAATAAAAACATTTTACAATGAAGAGATTAACTGCATTTGTCATTACCGCCCTCATGGCAACCACCCTCATGGCTCAAGGTCGCAAGGGTGTTCCTCAGATTCCAGTGTATCCAGAGCTTCAGGAGCAAGGGTCGTTCTCGATGATTATGGTACCCGACCCACAGAGCTACACTAAGTTTGCTGCCAATCAGCCATTGTTTGATTTGCAGACAGCGTGGATTGCTCAAAACATAGGGCTGTTGAACATTAAGGCTGCGCTCTTTACAGGCGACATGGTCGAGCACACCGGAAAGTTAATCTCTGCCCCACTACCAAACGATTACAATGGTGACCAGACAGGTCGTCAGCAATGGGAGGCAGTGTCGCGCGCATTAAGTCGTCTTGACAACCGCCTGCCATATGTTGTGGCACAAGGCAATCACGACATAGGTCACATAACCGCCACAGACCGTCACACCATTGCTCCCGAATACATCTACCCCGAGCGTAACATCACATGGGAGAAGAGTTTGGTGGCTACATGTCCAAACTTTCAAGGGGTGCATACGATGGAGAACTCAGCTTACGAGTTCGAAGATCAGGCTTGGGGCAAGTTACTTGTTATCACTTTCGAGTTTGCGCCACGCGACGAGGTTATAGAGTGGGCAAAACAACTCACCGAGTCGGCTAAATACCAAAATCACAAGGTGATAATTCTCACACACTCGTGGTTAGACACTGCAGGCAATCGCATCGTTAGAGAGGGATACACCCTATCGCCTTGTAATTGGTCGGAGGCGGTATGGCAGAAGTTGGTATATCCATCAAAAAATATATGCTTAGTATTGTGTGGTCATACGGGAGATGCTCCTGCTATAACAGGCAATGAGGAGGAGATTAACTACCGCCCGACAAGTTCATTGCGTATAGATAAGTCGATAGATGGTCGCAATATTCCACAGATGATGTTCAACTCGCAGCAAGGTGATGGCGATTGGAATGGCAACGGTGGTGATTGCTGGTTACGTATCTTGGAGTTCCGTCCCGACGGCAAGACCATCAGCGTACGTACATTCTCTCCACTATTTGCGCTCTCACGTCGTACACAACACATGGCATGGCGCACAGCAGAGTATGACCAATTTGACATTGTGATTGAGTAACACAGCGACTCCGCATAAAAAAAAGAGGTTGTTTAACAATTATTTGTTAGCAACCTCTTGTCTTTTTCAACGCACGCAGCAAAACACTATACCCTATCCAATATTCGTTTTACCTGAGGTAATTTCAATATTGGCAACAACATACACGATGGCATCAATGCACATACAGCAGCCTCCAACTTGGTGATAATACCCGGCAAGCATCTCCTGCGAGAACGAAACATAGCTTTCAAGGCTTTGCGCACAACACTCTCGGCACTCATCATTACTCCACAACGAAGCAACAGACGTCGCATCTTATCGTCCAGCGTATAAAACGGAGTATCCACAGCCGAAGGGAACACTGCCGTCACACTTACCCCCGCATCACGCATCTCATACCACAATGACTCTGCAAAACTCTTTAAGTAGGCTTTCGTCGCAGCATAGTGAGAGATTGTAGGATAGGGAGTCCATGCCGTAATGGAGCTTACTATAAGGATTCTGCCCCGACCTCGCAAGCGCATATCCCTTGCAAAGAGACGACACAACTGAGTAGGGGTTGTGCAGTGAAGTGCAATGATTCGAGAGATGTGGTCGCCTAAGGTACGATCCAACTGCGAGAAGAGCAACATACCCGCATTACTGATGAAAATCTCCACCTCCAAGCCTCGGTTCACCACCCTCTGATATACCTGTTCTGCACTATCAGCATGGGTTAAATCCATACATATCGACTCCACCCACACATTATATCGCTGGGTTAATTCATCTGCGACGCGACGATTGCCCTCGGCATCGTTACTCACCACAACGATATTATAACCCTTTGCAGCTAACTGTCGAGCATACTCCTCACCCATGCCCGACGAGGCTCCCGTGATTAACGCACATTTCATACTACTAAAAAATATGCTATTGGATTACAACCTCGAACATATCTCTGCCATCAACACACCCAAATGGTTTCCCAAAGCGTAGCCTACAATGCCTGCACCCAAGCCTGTTACGACAGCTCGCTTGTTGCGCATGGCAACCGCAGCCATAGGCACAAATGGTGGTGAATTGATAAAAGCAACCGACGATATCATCATTGAGTCGGCATCAACGCGCATCAAACGACAAAATGCAGCATGCAACATCAACGACACAAAAACAGCCATCGACATAAATGCCAATTGATTTATGCCACCCTTAATATCGAGCGACGAGAAATCTGCCATCGAGGCTATGGTAAGGCTGAAGATATAAATCAGATACATTCCCACATCGTAGCTCAAGGTCATCTCGCGCACACGCTTAACAAACGATGCCACAACACCCAACGTGGTGAGCATGAGAATAAAGACTATCATAAACCACTCCTCTGGCAACACCAAAGCTACACCCGCCGACACGGCCACAATCAACAACGTCACACCAACGATACTCATCAACTGACGCACGCCTGCACGTGTTAAAAGCTCCTTATAGGCACTACCTGCACTTTGTTCTACATCACACTCCACGACCTCCTCGGTGCGCTTCGCTCGCTCGCCATAAAGACGGCGAAACAACTTTATACCCACACTAAACAGAAATACGAAGTAGATAAACGAGATAATAATATCGTAGGAGTTTATCAGGATAAAGGTCTCACTCTTAATGCGGAAGATAGCCTGCAAAGCTGCAGCATTGAGTGTTCCTCCGGTGTACATTCCTGTAATGATACCTCCCACCTCGGCACCCTCATTAACATGGCGTCCGAAGAAGACATATCCTATAACCACAGCCAAACACACAGATAAAAATCCGCTCACCACTATCTTGAGTTGCAATCCAGCCTCACGACGCGAGAACGTGCAGCCATAAAGCATCATTGGAATCGCCAACGGAACCATAACATTAGGAAGCACATCTTGCAAAGGGGTTAGATGGGTTGTTATGGCTGGTATATTACCCAACACCATACCCACAGCATATAGAACCATGATGGGTCCAAGTTTACCGAGCACGACACTGCGATTACACAGCCACACTACACCCGCAGGCAGTGTGCATAGCAAAATTGCTATGACTGAACAGATTACAATCGACATATTTACTTATGTTTGGGTGTAGAGGCAGAGTGTTTTGCCTCAATATCTACTATTCTGCCTCACCTTCCTCTGCCATAGCCGCAGAGAACGTACCACTCTTCAAAACTGATGCATTGTAAGCATCAATCTTCTCGATGATATTTTTGAAGTAACTCTTTGAAACAGGGATAGGCTTAATCTGCTCGTTCGTAAGAACAATATAACGCGACTTACCGCCCTTCTTTATATGGTTAATCTTCATCACATTAACAATGTAGGAACGATGACAACGCACCATGCTTGTGTCGGCAAGATTCTCTTCGATGACCTTTGTACGACAACGCAACATGTATGAGAGCAATTTACCCTGATTTTCGTAATATATCTTCACGTAGTTATCCTGCGACTCCATGTAATACAAAGATTCGGAGTTGATGGTGAGTTTCAATGTACCATTGTAATCGTAGAGATTCACCAACGAAGGATAACTCACCGAAGGCTCCTCGTTGAGCGACATCTCATACTGGAGAATCTCCAACTCTTCGGTCTTGTCACGATAGGCGGCATACAATGTAAGTATTGTGTAAGGAATAGCCACTATCATCAAGATACAACCCAGCGCCTTAACAAGAATGTTCGCAGCGTCGTAATCCTCGGGTTGAACATAGACGTTGGTGAAATGGGTATAGAACAAAGCTATTGCCAAAATTTCCACCACAACCCACATGATGTACTTGGCGTATGTGAAACATATGCGGTGTTGCATGGCATTCATCAACATCTTGCTCACCAACATAATAGAGACTGCCACGATATAGAACGCTACCGTCATTCCCAAGTCGAGTCGATTGGAAACATCGAACCACACGGTGTTTGAGAATGGAGTATAAATAGCCATAAATAGGAACGAAAATGTCATTACAAAGACAACCGAGCCAAATAAATAGCGTTTATCTAAAAGAAACTTGGGAATTTCTTGGTTTTTATATATTTTTGCCATTAGAATTGCGTTTAAGTTCTGTGCAAATATCGTGATTTAAGTTGAAAAAACATAAATTTTACCACAGAATATGTTATTTTCATCACAAAAACAGGTTTTCGACCGCATCTAAAGTGGGTGGGGAGGGCTTTTAAATACCTTTGCGGCAGCCTGAAAAAAGGCACAGAATATTTACAATTTTAAAGTTGAATAATTTTTTATGAGAATTATTGGAACCGGCAGGGCCCACCCCTCCAAAATAGTAACAAACGCAATGCTCGAGCAATTCCTCGACACCAACGACGAGTGGATTAAGACGCGTACGGGAATAGCTGAACGCCGAGTTATCTCGTCGGAGAAGTTGGAGGATTTGGCAACAGAAGCCGCACTGAAAGCGATAGCCGATGCCGGATTAACACCCAAAGACATCGATTATATAATATGCTCGAATGTGGTAAGCGAGTATATAACACCCGGCTTGAGTTGCATCGTTCAGGGAGCTATTGGCGCCAGGTGTGCTTGCGTTGATATAAACGTAGCATGCTCGGGATTTGTCTATGCTTTGGATATGGCAGACGACAGAATCAAGAGTGGCAAGGCTCAAAATATTTTGGTGGTAGCAGCCGAGGAGCCATCTCGCATGGTGGATTGGAGCGACCGCAGTTTGTGCGTATTGTTCGGCGATGGAGCTGGTGCGGTAGTGGTTAGCCATGGCGAGGGCATGATATGTTCACGCCTAACAACAGAGAGCAAGACCGACTGCTTGTACTATGTGAGAAATTTGGAGCCCACTCCCTACATCACCAAGGAGGAGTATGGTGCGCCAATGTATATGAATGGTAAGGAGGTATTTAAGACTGCCGTGTTGTCGTCATCGCGCGACATCAAGCGTTTGCTTGACAAAGCAGGGTTACACCCTGCGGATATAAAATACTATGTATTGCATCAGGCTAATATGCGCATTATCGAAGCCATAGCTAATTGGCTCAAACTCGATATGTCATATTTCCCGCACAATGTGGATTATTGTGGCAACACATCTTCGGCAAGCATTCCGCTGTTGTTAGATGAGTTAGCAAAGGGCGGCAAGTTGCAGAAGGGTGACAAGATACTGATGAGCGCATTTGGTGCTGGATTCACCACCGGTGCGTGCATTATAGAGTGGACAAAATAAACGAAAAAAATTATACGAAATGGAAAGAAGAGTTGTAATTACCGGTATGGGTGTTATCACTCCGGTAGGAAATAATCTCACAGATTTTTGGAACAGCCTCGTGGAGGGTAAATGCGGAATCGACCTTATCAAAGGTTTCGACGAATACGACCTACCTATAAGCGTTGCAGGTCAGATTAAGGACTTCAATCCCGAAGAGTGTGGTCTGGATAGAAATGACGTACGCCGTAACGACCCATATTGCCAATTTGCATTAGCCGCTGCCAACGAAGCAATGAAGGACAGTGGCTTGGTCAGCGGTGAGCATGTTGCGCCTGAACGTTTAGGTGTGTATATAGGTGCTGGAATTGGTGGCTTGCAAACATTCTTCAACGAGAGCGAGAAACTCATCAAAGAGGGTGTTCGTCGCATATCTCCACTGTTTGTGCCTATGATGATTGGTAACATCGCAGCAGGAAATGTGGCAATAAAATATAATGCACAGGGAGTATGTCTGCCTGTTGTAACGGCTTGTGCAACGGGTACTCACGCTATTGGAGAGGCTTTCAGAGCAATAAAACACGGTTATGCCGATGCAATCATCACTGGTGGTGCCGAGGCAACGGTGCATCCCCTCGCAATAGGTGGCTTTGCCAATAGCAAAGCTCTTTCACGCTCAACCGACCCACTTAAGGCTTCTATTCCATTCAACATCAACCGTAGCGGCTTCGTCATGGGTGAAGGTGCCGGTGTTATGGTGCTGGAGTCGCTGGAGAGTGCACAGAAGCGTGGTGCAAAGATTTATGCCGAAGTTGTAGGTTATGGCAACAGCTGTGATGCTCACCACGTGACAGCACCAAGTCCCGACGGCATTCCAGCGTCACGCGCCATCAAGCAGTCGTTGGACGAGGCACAGTTCGACGCCGAGAAGGACTTGCTTTACATCAATGCTCACGGCACATCTACCCCACTTAACGACAAGATGGAGACAGCTGCCATCAAGCTCGCCATGGGCGAGGAGGCTGCACGCAAAGCCATCATCAGCTCAACAAAGTCAATGACAGGTCACATGCTCGGAGCTACGGGTGCGGTGGAGCTCATCGCAGCAACACTTACACTCAAGAACGGCATCGTGACTCCTACAATCGGTTTGGACGAGCCAGACCCTGAGTGCGACTTGGACTACACTCCAAACGTAGCACGCAAGGCAGATGTGACAATCGCCATCTCGAACTCACTCGGATTCGGTGGTCACAACTCATGTGTAGCATTGCGTAAGTGGGAGGAGTAGAAGGAGAATTCAAAATTCAAAATTCACCGCCGCCATTAAGGCGAGAGCAGAGGCTGCTTGCAGACTATGCCAAGTCGAGGCGGCGTTGGGTCAGACTTGTATAATGGCGAAAGCCATAGGTCGTGACTGCAGCGGCAAAAGCTCCAACAGAGAGACCGCAGAAACGGGAAATTAACTACGATACAGAAATATGAAACTTCTTTCAGGCAAGGTAGCTCTTGTAACGGGCGCAGGTCGTGCAACAGGCATAGGCAAGGCTGTAGCACAGCGCTTCGCTGAGCAGGGTGCCGATGTAGCGATTTTGGTGCGCACTATAAATGAAACTACCGACCAGATTATAGCCGATTTGGAGGCGTGTGGCGTGAAGGCAAAGGCTTATGCTGCCAACGCTGCTTCGTTCGAAGAGGCTCACGAGGTGGTGAAGCAGGTGGTAGCAGACTTCGGTCGCTTAGATGTGTTGGTAAACAATGCAGGCATCACCAAAGATGGACTTATGATGCGCATGTCGGAGGCGCAGTGGGACGAGGTTATAAACGTAAACCTCAAGTCGGCATTTAACTTCGTTCACGCCGTAACTCCAATTATGGCAAAGCAACGTGGCGGCTCGATTATCAACATGTCGTCGGTTGTGGGCGTCGCGGGCAACGCAGGTCAGTGTAACTACTCGGCATCGAAGGCTGGCATGATTGGACTCACAAAGTCAATCGCCAAGGAGATGGGTCCTCGCGGCATTCGCGCCAATGCCATCGCACCGGGCTTTATCGTGACCGATATGACATCACAACTCTCGGAGCAGGTGCGCGAGGCATGGAGCCAACAGATTCCTATGCGTCGTGGTGGCACACCCGAAGATGTGGCAGATGTTGCCGTATTCTTGGCAAGTGACCTCTCGGCGTATGTTACGGGTCAGGTAATCAACTGCTGCGGCGGCATGAATTGCTAACGACAACAACATTGATAGCTTTAGCGATACTCCTTTCGAGGGGTGTCGCTTTTTTTCGCAACCATATTGTGTGGGTGCTCCGCAACAAAGCGCAACAAGCGCAACAAAGCGCTACACCCTGTTGCGGTGTTGCGGTGTTGCGCTTTTGCGTAAAATAATTCAAAATTATTCCCCTTAGTCTCTACACTCTTCTACCCGAGTTAAGGAATCCACCTACGATGTATTTTCACCACTCGGCTCGGCAGAGGGTACAGTAACGTATGCCTATAAATCTACCTAATGTGAATAGTACACATGTAAAATAGTGTAGTAAAAACTAAGGTAGATTGACACGTAGCTCTAAGCTAAGAGCAACGAGATATAATTCGTATGGTTTCGTATTATGTCATTCCGAGGAGGATATTTGTCCGACGTGGGAATCTCCTCCTACAACTACATAATTCCGAAATATAACTCTACGGAATTAAACATTCACCATACGTTGGTAGGCTCGATGTTAGCCCTCGCACTCGTAAGTAACTACCTAACAGTAAACACATTAGATACCGAGTGTTAAGGACTGGATATATACCACGTAGGGTGTATCATACTTCTGCATGAGGCGACTCAGCAAAAGTGACTCCGTAGGCAGTGTTGTCAACGCAAAGCGCTACACCACGACTTACGTTTAGCACAAAAGCGCTACACCGCTACACCGCAACAGGGTGTAGCGCTTTGTTGCGCTTGTTGCGGTTGTGTTGCGCTTGTTGCGCTTTGTTGCGCACGTCACAAGAGAAACATCTGGGCTACCACAACGTCACTTATACATATATTTACGTATATTTTCATTTTGTTGTTGGTAATCTCAGAAAGAATTACTAAATTTACGAAATGAAAGAGTATATACAAATCAAAAAAAACAATATAGAACTATGAGCCAAAGAGATGTAATTATTGCGTGCGATTTCAGCTCGGCTGAGGCAACGCTCTCATTCCTTGACAAATTCACTGATTGCAAACCTTTCGTGAAGATTGGCATGGAGCTTTACTATGCAGCAGGTCCTGCTATCGTGAAGGCTATCAAAGACCGTGGTCACAAGATTTTCCTCGACCTTAAGTTGCATGATATTCCAAACACCGTAAAGAAGGCTATGTCGGTACTCTCGCACATGGACGTTGATATGTGCAACCTCCACGCAGCAGGTACCATCGAGATGATGAAGGCTGCCCTCGAGGGTTTGACACGCCCAGACGGCACTCGCCCATTGTTGATTGCCGTTACTCAGCTTACATCAACAAGCGAGGAGCGCATGCAGAAGGATTTGCTCATTGGCGCCTCAATCAACGACACAATTGTTCACTATGCTAAGAACGCTCAGATTGCAGGTTTGGACGGTGTGGTATGTTCTCCATTGGAGGCAGGCATGGTTAAAGAGGCTTGCGGCGCAGGTTTCGTGACTGTTACTCCGGGTGTTCGTTTCGCAGATGGCGAGGTAGGTGACCAGGTGCGTGTGACTACCCCTGAGCGTGCAAAGGAGATTGGCACCGACTACATCGTTGTGGGTCGCCCTATCACCAACGCACCAGACCCAGTAGCAGCTTACAAGCGTTGCGTAGCTGAGTTTGTGGGTTAGAGGTGTCACCTCTTTTATGATTGACTTTGTCAACAAATAATATAGAATAATAAAAAAAGAAAAACCATACAACTATGAAAAAGACAATTGCAAAAGATTTGCTTTCAATCGGCGCAGTATTCTTGCGACCCGAGCAGCCATTCACATGGGCAAGTGGTATCAAGAGCCCTATCTACTGCGACAACCGCCTCACTCTCACAGCTCCACGTGTACGTGACAACGTAGAGAAGGGCTTGTCGGAGCTCGTTAAGGCACACTTCCCTGAGTGCGAGGTGTTGATGGGTACCAGCACAGCAGGTATCGCCCACGCAGCTATCGTGGCTACAATCCTCGATAAGCCTATGGGTTACGTTCGTAGCGGCGCAAAGGACCACGGTCGTACAAACCAGATTGAGGGTAAGCTCGAGAAGGGTCAGAAGGTTGTCGTTGTCGAGGATTTGATCTCAACAGGCGGTAGCTGTATCGAGGTTGTGAATGTATTGCGCGAGGCTGGTGCCGACGTTTTGGGTGTTGTGAGCATCTTCACCTACGGCATGAAGAAGGGCTTGGTACGCATGGAGGAGGCTCAGGTGATTAACCACTCGCTCTGCGACCTCGACGCATTGGTAGAGGTAGCCGCCGAGGAGGGTTACATCAAGCAGGAGGACTGCTCACGCATCATCGCCTTCCGCAACAACCCATCAGACGAGAGTTGGATTAACAAATAAAAAAATCTCACCATGAGACACCTAATAGACACAACCGACATTTCGGTTAATGAGGTTGAACAAATATTAACTACGGCTCTCGACATCATCGAGAATCGCCAGAAATATAGCGAGGCATGCAAGGGTAAGAAGTTGGCGACACTCTTTTATGAGCCAAGCACTCGTACCCGCCTGAGTTTCACTTCAGCAATGATGGAGTTGGGAGGTAACGTATTGGGCTTTTCAGATGCCGCATCATCGTCTGTAACCAAGGGAGAGACTGTTGCCGACACCGTGCGCGTAATCGGTTGCTTTGCCGACATCATCGCTATGCGCCACTCGAAGGAGGGTGCTCCGTTGGTGGCATCACACTACTCGGAGGTTCCTATCATCAATGCTGGTGACGGTAGCCACGCCCACCCTACGCAGACTCTCACCGACCTATTGACTATACGTCGTGAGATGGGTCGCCTGAACAACCTTACAATCGGTTTCTGCGGTGACTTAAAGTTTGGTCGTACGGTTCACTCATTGATTAAGGCATTGTCGCGCTACGAGGGTATCAATGTAGTGTTGATTGCGCCCGAGGAGCTTCGCCTGCCATCATACATTCGTCGTGAGGTATGCGACAAGAACAACGTACCTACACGCGAGGTATCTACAATGGAGGAGGTTATGCCTGAATTGGATATTCTCTACATGACTCGCGTACAAAAGGAGCGTTTCCTCGACGAGGAGGAGTTTGAGCGTCTGAAGGACAGCTTCATTCTCAACTCAGAACGCTTGAAGACAGCAAAGAAGGATATGATTATTCTTCACCCTCTGCCACGCGTGAACGAGATTACGCAAGATGTAGACAACGACCCACGTGCAGCTTACTTCCGTCAGGTTGAGAACGGCAAGTTTGTACGTATGGCTCTTATCTACAACTTATTAAAGTGGTCATCAGAGCGTCCTACCGACAAGATTACACCTCGTTTGGGTAATGAGTTGGTGCGTAACGATTGGCGTTGTAGCAACCGTCAGTGTATATCAAACATCGAAGACGTAAACAAACTATTCCATGAGACTGCCGACGGCTACCGTTGTGCATATTGTGAAGCTAAAGTGAAATAATAAACAGCAATAAAAATATGGTAAAAATTGGAACACCAATGACCTCAGTAGGCAAGAAAGCCATCTTGTGCGGCTCGGGCGAGCTTGGCAAGGAGGTGGCTTTAGAGTTGCAACGCTACGGCGTAGAGGTTATTGCCCTTGATAAATACCCTAATGCCCCTGCAATGCAGGTGGCGCATCGTTCGTATGTGTTGTCGATGCTCGATGGCGACAAACTCCGTGAGATTATAGAGACCGAGAAGCCCGACTACATCATTCCCGAGGTGGAGGCTATCGCTACGCCTACGTTGGTAGAATTGGAAAAGGAGGGTTACAATGTTATCCCTACGGCAAATGCCACGCTGCTTACAATGAACCGCAAGGGCATACGTCAGTTGGCAGCCGAGGAACTTGGCATACCTACATCACCCTACTGCTTTGCCGCTACACGCGAGGAGTTTGACGCTGCCGTAGCAAAGGTGGGAACGCCTTGTGTTGTGAAGCCTATCATGAGCTCATCGGGTCACGGTCAGAGCGTTATGCGTACCCCTGAAGATGCCGACAACTCATGGAAGATTGCTCAAGAGGGTGGTCGTGCCGGAGGTGGCGAGGTTATCGTCGAGGGCTTTGTGAAGTTCGACTACGAGATTACGCTGCTCACCGTTCGTCATAGTGGCGGCACATCATTCCTTAACCCTATCGGTCATCATCAGGTAGATGGCGACTACCGCGAGTCATGGCAGCCACAGCCAATGAGCGAGAAGGCACTCTCACTGGCACAGGAGTATGCAAAGAAGGTTACTGACGCTCTTGGCGGTTATGGTATCTTTGGCGTAGAGTTGTTCGTATGTGGCGACAAGGTACTCTTTAGCGAGGTGTCACCACGTCCACACGACACAGGTATGGTTACGATGATTTCACAGGATTTGTCGGAGTTTGCTCTGCATGCACGCGCAATCCTCGGTCTGCCTATTCCAAAGATTAACTTCTTCGGCGCAAGCGCATCGAAGGCAGTTGTTGTTGAGGGCGACAGCGACAAGGTTGTATTCTCGAACTTGGAGGAGGTCTTGGCTGAGCCAGATGTTCAGGTGCGTATCTTCGGTAAGCCCGAGGTTAAGGGTCACCGCCGCATGGGCGTTATCCTTGCGCGTGGCGAGAATGTCGAGGAGGCACTCGCAAAGGCTGAGAAGGCTTATTCAAAGCTCGAAGTGGAGGTATTACCACGATAAGCTATCCATACTACAAAGAATATCACTGCGGGAGCTTGATTTTCACAAATATCAATCAGCTCCTGCTTTTTCCCTAACCAATAAAACTTTACCCCTATGAAAAAATTACTTTTTACCCTCTTGGCTTGTGTCGCGTTCATCGCATCGGCATCGGCTCAGAGTGTGCTCGTTATGCCGGGTGATTATCCCGACCCATCTATCATCAAAGATGGCGACGACTATTACCTTACACACACGCCAAACTACTACAAGCCAGGCTTCCTGATTTGGCACTCAAAGGATTTGGTCTCTTGGGAGCCTATCGGCTACGCACTGACTGATTGGAAGGAGTCAGCTTGGGCACCCGACTTCCAGAAGGTAGGTGATACATATTATATCTACTATCCAGACGCTGGTTCAAACTGGGTTATCTGGAGTAAAGATGTTACAGGTCCTTGGAGTGAGCCTATCGATTTGAAGATCGACGGTATCGACCCGGGATTGATTGTAACACCAGAGGGTAAGCGTTACCTCTTCACTAATGTAGGTCACGTAACTCCTTTGACCGACGACGGTTTGGCTCGCGCAGGTGAGACCAAGCATGTCTATGGCGGCTGGAGCTATCCTCGTGAGTGGGAGACCGAGTGTGGTTGCTTGGAGTCACCAAAGCTCAACTACTACAACGGCTACTACTACATGACATCAGCTATGGGTGGTACAGCAGGTCCTGCTACAAGCCACATGGCAGTGTGCGCACGCGCCAAGGATATCTATGGTCCTTGGGAGAACTCACCATACAACCCTATCGTTCACACATACTCGGCTTCTGAGGAGTGGTGGTCACGCGGACACGGAACCTTGATCGAGTGTCCTGGTGGTCAGTGGTGGATTATGTATCACGCCTACAAGAAAGATGCTCACGCTATTGGTCGCCACACTGTGATGGAGCCTATCGAATGGACAAAGGGTGGTTGGTATCGCACCATCAAGGATTTGGACGTTACACACATGAAGCCTATGACACTCGACATCTCTGACAACTTCGGTTCAAGCGCTATCGGTTGGCAGTGGCAGGGCTGGAAAGAGCCTATCACCAACTATGTAACCACAAAGAAGGGTGCGGCAATAGTCCCTGCAAAGGGTACTTCGCCTAAAGATGGTCGCATGATGATTGCAGCTGCTCCAGACTATAAATATACCATCGAGACATCTGTCACTCTCGGCAAGGGAAATGAGGCTGGTCTTATGCTCTTCTATCGTCAGGACGCATTTGTAGGTGTAACATGTAGCAAGAATGTAATCACCATTCACAAGAGCGCAACAAGCAAAGATGAGATTCTTAACAAGTTTGGCGAGTCATTGCATCTTCGCCTTGAGAACAAGGGCAAGACACTCACTATGAGCGCAAGCAAGGACGGCAAGGAGTGGGTAGTAATCTACGAGAACCTCAACATCGCAAATATGCACCACAACAAGCTCGGTGACTTTATCTCACTTCGCCCAGCACTCTGCTCTTTCGGCGAGGGTGAGGCTCAGTTCCACGAGTTTATCTACAAGCCTATTAAGGAGTAACAAAGGAACACTCAATTCAGATAGGTAAAAAAATTCCGCCCGACTTTCGTCAGGCGGAATTTTCATTTATATACTATCCCAAGATTAGTACTCCAACTTAGCCAAACGCTGGTAGCTGTTGTAACGCCACTTAGCATTCTCCTCAGCGGCAGCGAAGAGCTCCTCAGCCTCAGCTGGGAATGACTTCTGGAGTGATGTGTAACGTACCTCCTTCATCAAGAAGTCACGGAACTTCGACCAATCAGGCTCCTTAGAATCCATCACAAATGGGTTCTTACCCTGCTCCTCAAGCTGTGGGTTATAGTGCCACAAGTGCCAGTAACCACACTCAACAGCCTGCTTACCTACGGTCTGTGTGCGTGTCATACCACCCTTGATACCGTGGTTGATACATGGCGCATAAGCGATAACGAGCGATGGACCAGGATATGCCTCAGCCTCCTTCAATACGTTGAAGAGCTGTGCCTGTGAAGCACCGATAGATACCTGTGCAACATATACATAACCATAAGTCATTGCAATAGCACCCAAATCCTTCTTGCGGATACGCTTACCGCTTGATGCAAACTTAGCAACGGCACCCACAGGAGTAGCCTTTGACGACTGACCACCTGTATTTGAGTAAACCTCAGTATCAACAATCAAGACATTAACATCAGCACCCGATGCCAACACATGGTCAACACCACCGAAGCCAATATCATAGCCCCAACCGTCACCACCGATAATCCACTGCGACTTCTTCACGAGCCAATCCTTCATCTCAAGAATCTTCTGGCACCAATCGCAACCGCAAGCCTCCATCATTGGAACCAAACGCTCTGAAATCTCAGCGGTCTTTGTCGATGAACCACGATTATCAATCCACTCCTGCATAACAGCCTTCAACTCGTCAGAGCACTTTGTGCAAGAAGCGATAGCCTGCTCCATATAACCCTGAACGCGGTCACGCAACTTCTCAGTGGCTGTGTACATACCCAAACCGAACTCGGCGTTATCCTCAAAGAGTGAGTTAGCCCATGCAGGACCCTGACCCTTAGCATTTGTGCAATATGGTGTCGATGGAGCCGAGCCTGAGTAGATTGACGAGCAACCTGTTGCATTAGCCACCATCATATTCTCACCAAAGAGCTGTGACACAAGCTTAACGTAAGATGTCTCGCCACAACCAGCACAAGCGCCTGAGAACTCAAACAAAGGCTGAGCGAACTGTGAGTTCTTCACACTCTTAGTCTTATCAACAACCTGCTTGTAACCTACGTTCTTTGTAACGGCATTCCAATTCTCTGCCTGAGCCATCTGCGACTCCAATGGCTTCATTACCAAAGCCTTAGTCTTAGAAGGACATACATCAACACAGTTACCACAACCTGTACAATCGAGTGGTGACACCTGAATACGGAACTTGTAAGTCTTTGTCTCACCTAAGCCCTGCTTCCACTCCAAGCCGCTTGCCGCAGCCTCCTCCTCAGTTGCGAGGAACGGACGAATAGCAGCGTGAGGACAAACATAAGAACACTGGTTACACTGGATACAGTTGTTTACGTCCCACTCAGGAACATTAACTGCGATACCGCGCTTCTCGTAAGCCGCAGTACCGTTATCCCATGTACCATCTTCACGACCATTGAAAGCCGACACTGGGAGGTCGTCACCCTTCAAAGCGTTGATAGGATCAACGATGTTACGTACGAACTCAGGGCGTGACATATCCACAACCTTCTCAGCTGCCTTAACCTCGATTGAAGCCCACTCCGCAGGTACCTCCACCTTCTCGAAAGCTGAGCCACCAGCATCTACAGCAGCGTAGTTCATATTAACGATATCCTCACCCTTCTTGCCGTAAGACTTCAAGATAGCCTTCTTCATCTCCTCAACAGCCTTCTCGAATGGGATTACGTTTGCAATCTTAAAGAATGCCGACTGCATGATAGTGTTGGTACGGTTACCCAAACCAAGCTCAGCAGCAATCTTTGTTGCGTTGATGATATAGAAATTGATGTTATTCTTTGCGATATACGCCTTCATGTGGTCAGGCAATGTAGCGCAAGTTGTAGCAGCATCGTGAACTGAGTTCAACAAGAATGAGCCACCCTTCTTCAAGCCCTTCAACACATCATACTTATCAACATACGATGGAACGTGGCAAGCCACGAAGTCTGGTGTTGTAACCAAGTATGGCGAACGTATTGGGTTATCGCCAAAACGCAAGTGCGAAGATGTGTAACCACCCGACTTCTTAGAGTCGTATGAGAAGTAAGCCTGGCAATACTTGTCGGTTGTACCACCGATAATCTTGATTGAGTTCTTGTTAGCACCCACAGTACCATCGGCACCCAAACCGAAGAACAAAGCCTCGAAAGTACCAGCCTGAGCCAACGATACCTCCTCACCTACTGGAAGTGAAAGGAATGTAACATCGTCGTTGATACCAACTGTGAAATGATCCTTTGGCTCGGCAGCAAACAAGTTATCCACGATAGCCAAAATCTGCGCTGGAGTTGTATCCTTTGACGAGAGACCGTAGCGACCGCCGATAACCATAGGCTGGTTCTCCTTGCCATAGAACATCTCCTTAACATCGAGATACAATGGCTCGCCATTTGCACCTGGCTCCTTTGTACGATCCAACACGCATACGCGCTTCACAGATGCTGGCATCACGTCGAAGAAATACTTCTCTGAGAATGGACGATAGAGGTGAACGGTGATAAGACCCACCTTCTTGCCCTGAGTAGCCAAGTAGTCAATAGTCTCCTTGATAGTCTCATTAACTGAGCCCATAGCTACAATAACGTGCTCGGCATCTGCTGCACCATAGTATGTGAATGGTTTGTATGTACGACCTGTAATCTCAGAGATCTTCGCCATAGCCTCAGCCACCATGTCAGGCACTGCATCATAGAACTTATTGCAAGCCTCACGAGTCTGGAAGTAGATATCAGGATTCTGGGCTGTACCACGAGTCACAGGGTGATTAGGATTCAACGCTGCCGCACGGAATGCCTTCAACGCGTCGCGGTCGAGCATAGCTGTGAGCGATGCATCGTCGATAACCTCCACCTTCTGAATCTCGTGCGATGTGCGGAAGCCATCGAAGAAGTGAAGGAAAGGAATACGAGCCTTCAACGCCACTACGTGAGCTACACCAGCCAAGTCCATAACCTCCTGTACCGATGAGGTAGCAAGCATAGCAAAACCTGTCTGACGTGTAGCCATCACATCTTGATGGTCGCCAAAGATTGAAAGAGCTTGTGCTGCCAAAGCACGAGCCGATACATGGAATACACCTGGGAGAAGCTCACCTGCAATTTTATACATATTTGGGATCATCAAAAGCAATCCCTGTGAAGCTGTAAATGTAGAAGTAAGAGCACCACTCTGCAATGAACCATGCACCGCACCTGCGGCACCTGCCTCCGACTGCATCTCAACGACCTTGACAGTCTCACCGAACATGTTTTTCATGCCTTGTGCTGCCCACTCATCAACATACTCTGCCATAGTTGACGAGGGTGTGATGGGGTAAATTGCAGCTACCTCTGAAAATTTGTAGGCTATATGTGCTGCGGCATAGTTACCATCACATGTGATAAATTTTTTCTCTGCCATAACTAAGTCTAATTTTGTTTTTATGAATTTAATATTTATTTCTCGACAAATAGAGTTACAAAAACTCAAATCATGACAAAGGTATGCATTTCAAACTTAAAATCATAGTTTTTTTTGTGTTAATAATTTAACAACTATCGAGTTGATATATCCGTCCAAAAGCAATGAATAAAATTCCGTTGACTATGATAAATATTCTTTTTAAAATTTAAGAAAAAATAGATATTTTTGCAACCGTTATACTTTGTCAAGACAATGATTAAATATCAACATACCAAACTCAACAACGGCTTAGAGGTTATCTCCAATCGCGACAGTACATCACGATTGGTGGCCGTTAATATCCTCTACAAAGTGGGAGCTCGCAATGAAGACCCCAACTGTACGGGATTAGCTCATCTATTCGAGCACCTAATGTTTCGAGGCACACATAATGTGCCAGATTTTGACACCCCAATACAAATGGCGTGTGGTGAGAATAATGCGTTCACCAACAACGATTACACCGACTTCTATATCACACTACCCAAAGACAACATCGAGACCGCTCTATGGCTCGAAAGCGACCGCATGTGTGGGCTTAACCTCTCGGAGCAGGCGTGCGATATAGAGAAACGTGTAGTCATCGAGGAGTTTAGACAACGCTATCTAAATCAGCCCTACGGCGACTTAAACATGCTTCTGCGCCAGATGGTTTACACCTCGCACCCCTATCGATGGGCAACTATCGGACTCAAGCCCGAGCACATTGCAGATGCTCCGCTTGAAAGCATACGCAAGTTTTACAATGATTTTTATCACCCTTCGAATGCTATACTCTCGGTATCGGGTGACATTGATGCTGAAAGAGTTTTTGAGTTAGCCGACAAGTGGTTTGGAGGCATACCCGACAAACCATACAACATTCCTACGATACCTGTCGAGCCCAAGCAAACCGAGGCTCGCCGCATGGAGGTGGAGCGTGACGTACCAGCCACTACTATTGTCATTGCCTTTCACATGGGCAACCGTCTATCTAAAGACTTCTTCTTGGGAGACATAACCTCCGACCTTTTGGCGGGAGGTGATTCTGCTCGATTGTATGAGCACTTGATTAAAGGCAAGAAATTATTTACCTCGGTGAATGCCTACATTTCGGGCGATGTCGATGAAGGTATGTTTGTTTTTACAGGGCAGCTGCTGCCTACAACGTCCGAGCAGGAGGCTGAAGCGGCATTTTGGGAGGAGATGGAGCTACTATCGAATGGTGAGATAGGCGATTACGAACTCGAAAAAGTTAAAAATAAGTTTGAGGCAAACACCCTATTCGGAGAGTTAAACGTGATGAACAAAGCCATGAATCTCGGCTACTACTCAATGATTGGCGACCTACCTTTGATTAATCGCGAGATTGAGATATATCGTTCCCTGTCAAAGACCGAAATTGCCGACTTTGCTCGTCGCACCTTCCAGAAAGAGAACTCATCAACCTTAATTTATAGAGCTAAATAATGACACAGCCACCTTTGACAATACCCGATAGCATCGACATTCAGCAGGCTGAAAAAATCGTAGCATCAAACGGCACTCCTATATATGTAATCAACTGCCCCGAATATGAGGTGGTGCGTCTGTCGTTTGTCTTCCATGCGGGCACAATAACTCAGGCTCGCCCCTTTGTTGCCTCAGCAACTGCCAACATGCTCGCTGAAGGTAGCGCAAACCTCACGGCACAACAGATTGCCGAGGGGTTGGATTATTATGGGTCGTATTTCGATATCAATATCGACCGAGACTACTCTTACATATCGTTTTGCTCGCTGTCAAAGTTTTTTGTTTCAACAGCAAAGATTGCAGAAGAGGTTATTCTACGCCCCACTTTCCCAGAAAATGAGTTGGCGATATACTGCGCTAAGCGCAAACAACAACTCGCTATCGAAAGACGCAAGGTAGAGACTATTGCCCGCGAGAACTTCGCAAAAGCGATATTTGGAGAGAAGCACCCCTACGGCATCTCATATCCAGAAAGCGAATATGACACACTGACAAGCGACGATGTAAAAACACACTATCGCAACCACTATATAGCCCAAAACTGTATCGTAGTATGCAGCGGAAACATCACCACCGAAGTATTAGAGTGCATAAAATCAATAGCAGCTTCGCTACCAACTGCTACCTGCCAACCAAAGATTGAGATTCCACCGTTTAGTAGCTCCCACACCATTCGCATACAACACGACGGTGCAGTGCAATCATCAATACGCATGGGTCGCTTATTATTTCCTCGCTCACACGAGGAGTTTATACCCATGCAGGTGCTCTCCATGGTGCTGGGAGGGTACTTCGGCTCACGTCTGATGCAAAACCTAAGAGAACAAAATGGCTTTACATATGGTGTATTCTCAGCGATGGTAAATTTCCAGCATACGGGTTATTTGGCTCTCGCCACTCAAGTGGGCACCGAAGTAACCGAACAAGCGTTGGGGGAGATTGCGCGAGAGATTGAAACGCTACGCACACAACTCATTTCAGAGGAGGAGTTGGAGTTGGTAAAGAATATTATGGCAGGTGAAATGATGCGCATACTTGATGGTCCATTCGGTATTGCCGACGTAACTACTGAAAACATACTCTGTGGCTTCGACAATAGTCACATACAACACAATCTTGAGCGCATACGTCGCACCACCCCGGAAGAGTTGCTATCGTTGGCACAGCGTTACCTAAAGCCCGAAGATATAATAACAGTGGTTGTAGGCGACTTTAACTAACAAAAAATCGTAGGCGAAACCTACGATTTTTTATTTTCTGCTACCCAATTTGTGAGCTCCACAAAATCTGCGACCGACAACTTTTCGGCTCGCTCGGTGAAGAAACGATGCTCGGCACCTCCGAAATCACCAAAGACCGAACGTAACGAGTTTCTAAGCATCTTGCGGCGCTGACCAAAAGAAGCCTTCACAACCTTCACAAACAGAGCCTCGTCACAGCCCAACGTCGTGGTAGAATTTCGCTTTAGACGAATAACCGCACTCTTAACCTTTGGTGGCGGATTAAAGACCTTCTCGCCAACAGTGAACAGATATTCAATATCATACCACGCCTGCAACAGCACACTCAAGATACCATATTCACGTGAACCTGGTGGCTCGGCAATACGCACCGCCACCTCCTTTTGAATCATGCCCACACACTCTGGAACGATATCACGATTCTCGATAATCTTAAAGAATATTTGCGACGAAATATTATAGGGGAAATTACCTATGACACGCACCTCCTCGCCAAACTTTTCACGCAAATCCATCTTCAAAAAATCGCCCTCAATTAGGCGTGGCGCAAAATCAGGATAATGCTCATGCAGATACTCCACACTTTCAGTATCAATCTCCGCTCCATAGGTCACCACATCGTCGCGCTGCAACAAGAACTGCGTCAGCACACCCATGCCGCAGCCTACCTCCAGCACCTGCACCGGAGCCTCGGCACTGCCACCCGAGAGTGAAAAACATATTTTTCTGGCGATATTCAGGTCAGTCAGAAAGTGCTGACCCAACGCCTTTTTTGCTCTTACTTGATTCATACAGCAAAGATAGGTATTATATCTAATAATTCAAAAAAGGTTCAGGCGGAATCTCATCGTAATAGAGTCCACCGTGACGTGGATTACGCAACTTCATATCCCAACCAATCTGGCGAATATGAGTCTGAACTCTAAACATCTCAATCTCATTAGGCTGAACTTGGGATTCTACATTCCACATCATATTAGAAAGAGTCTAATATATTTTATACATCTCTTGTCCGTAATAATAATGCCACGTAGTACCCAAAACACCCATTATTCCACTCTTGTGAGCATATTGACACTGTGCTTTTATTCCCTCAACCGTATTCCAGGGACTTGTCAAAACAGAAAAACCGTGTGACTTAAAATAATCTATGGTTGGATATTCTGATTTCGCTCCTCCATAATACCAATCTGCAACTATTATATCACGAGGTAGCTTCAAAAAGCCTTCAGCTGTCTCTTTAGTGCCATTGGTAACAAATCCGTTCCAGCGGGGCTCCCAAGATATTAGCATATCGTGCCACATAATGGTGCGTGCTCCAAGCGATGATATAGTATCGTTCATAGCTTTGACATGCTCTACAAAGAGTTTGGAATAGGATTGAGAGGCACAATCGGGACAACTTGGTTGGTTTGCCTCATCACATCCTATATGGAAAAATGGAGGGTGACCAAATGCTTCATAACGCTCCTTAATCAATGCCTGCAACAATTTGCGAGTTTCGGGATTTGACAAACACCAATTCCAACCCGCAAGCGGCTCAAACAGAGGCTGATATTTAGAATCAACGTCCAACGTAGCGTGTTTACCTGCGTGGCTGCGAGCCTGCGCAGCGTGACCAAAAACATTTATCTGCGGAATAAGTGTAATGCCCAAATCATCGGCAATAGCCTTAAGTCGCTTAATCTCCTTTTTGGTCATTGTGCCATCCTGCCATCCAAACCACGGAGCTACATCGCTGCGGAATGTTCCCCACGACTCGATGACAGCATAGTTCATCTTGTAATATGCCGCCAGGCGAATCAATCGCTCAACCTCCCAGGGTTCTGTCTCGTGAAACCAGCAGATGTGGACTCCACGGAAGTTCATCTTGGGGCTATCCTTAATATTTGTTTTGGGCACAATCCAGCCGTTGACCTCGGCAACGCCACGTTGCGGAATAGCAAGCTGACGCAGAGAGTAGAGAGCATAACGAGCACCCTGCAAAGTAAGAGCCGAAATTCTCACGCCCGACTCATCCACTACAAGCGTGTAACCCTCATCCTCCGTAACAGCGACTTTGCCGCTTGAGAACTCCACTGCGGGACGATACTTTCCATACCACTCTTTCAAATGCTTCTCTGCCCACTCCTGCGCTTGAGAATCGGCGCAGGTCAGGGTCACTTTATCTAACACAACATAATCGGTGGAAGATACCTCAAACTCTATTGGGATGGGGAAAATGGTTGGCGCAATAGTTTGTGCCACACAGCAAAAAGCCGTAGTGCAAACTGCAAGCAGGAGGAAAACATAATGTTTAAGCCCAAATCTTTTCATAACTCACAAACCTCTATCGTTTATTACACTCCTTGATTGCACGAATTTCATCTTCGCTATATGGGGTCTTATCCTGGCGCAAAATATCGTGAAACCACACTTTGGGCTCTCCGCCAACATAAGGTTTCTTCTTGGTGTCCCAATCGTAAATAGTGTTACTCTTTCCGCTGACAAAGCCCCAATTGATTGCACCGACATTCTGACTCTTTAGGAAAGGCATAACCTTCTGAAATGTACATTCAAATGGGCGTGCCATATACTCGGTACACATTATCGGACGATTAAGCATTCTCAAATGTGAAATCCAATTATTGTGAAATGAAGTATCAAAATAACTATGATAACAAATCACATCAGAATTATTGAGCTGCACGCTACTCAAATAATGGAAATTATCCAGCGACCACACTGCCGACGTGAGAGGCTGCGATGGATTGACCTCACGTGCCCACTCAAACACTTTTTTGAGCAAATCAATAGAGTCCTTCTTTTTAGGCTCATTGTATAAATCCCACATCACAATGCGCTCATCATCCTTAAATGTCTTCAAAATATCCATTACATAGGGTTTCAGGTCGGCAAGCATCTTCTCCTTATCGCCACGCAACGATGCAAATGGGTCGTGCAACCAATATGAATTATGCATACCTGGGATAGGGTCAGGTTGCTTACCAATAGCACCCTCGGGATAATTGCAATCATCGAAAAAGACAAACATTGTACGAATGCCGTGCTTCATCGAAATGGTGAGATACTCATCAATACGCTTCTTAAAGCCTCGTTTATCTGCCTCCCAAGCCTTGCTGTGAAGATATACACGCATCACATTGAAGCCCAACTCCTCAGCCCAGCCAAGCTCCTTGTCGATAAGTTCGGGGCTGAAGGTATCCTCCTGCCACATCTCAAGCTGGTTGATAGCATTGCTCGGCACAAAATTACATCCCGACATCCAAGGTTGCTGGGCGTACCACTCATTCACACGCTCCTCGCTCCAACGCAACGCCTCCATCGGCACTTTCTTATTTTTTTCACGAGCAACCAACGGCATAGCCATCGCAATAAGCGCAATCAAACATACTATTCGTTTCATAAATTCATTTATTTAGTAAGTCGATAAATCCATTTTGCCCACAGCCACACCAAAAGTGGAGCAACAACTACTACCCCACGATGATAATCCCATGCCGCATCAAAATCCAAATACATCAGCGACATCAGAGCCCTCGCCATTCCACAGCCCCAACACTCGGCACCCGTTAGATTATGCACAAGGCAAAGCGTATGTTGGTGAGTAAAAAAACTCTCACGTGGAATAAAATAGAGAGCCAACGGCAACAAAGCAACCGCAGCGGCTCTCCAGTATTTCACCAAATGGGGCATTTTCTATTTATTACTAACAACCTTACCCTCACCATCGCGGTATGAACCTACGAGAATCATAATAAAGTCTATCAGTGCCCATATTCCGCAACCACCACAAGTGAGCAACTGCGCAACACCAATACCCGTTTTGCCAGTATAGAAGCTATGAATGCCTAAGTAGCCCAAGAAGAAACTTAACAACAGAGTTGTCAGCCAATCATACTTACTGCGATTGGGATCACACGACACAACCTGTGCATTAGGGTTATAATTACCCATCGGACAGCCACAATAAGGGCAAGTGGGAGCCTGATCAGAGATCTGCTTTCCGCACTCCTTACAATAAATCAATGCCATAGGTACAATAATGTATAATAGTTGAATTAGTTTCCGACCTCGCAGAGGAACTTGATGCGCACCAGACGAATCTCCTCCTCGGTGTAATCTGAACCCAACTCCTCGATAGCGGCATCCAACGAATCACTCTCGGCGTCCTCCTTGAAGTAGAGGTAAATATCCTCAGCCTTGTCTTCGTCAATAACCTTATTTATATAGTACGATATATCGAGTTTTGTGCCCGAATTTACAATACCCTCAACCTCGGAGAGCACCTCATCGAAATCAAGATTCTTAGCACGTGCAATATCCTCGAAATCCATCTTACGGTCAATAGATTGGATAATAAAAATCTTATTACCCGACTTATTCGCCACCGACTTAACGACCATATCCTGCGGACGGATAATATCCTTCTCCTCGACATAAGCCTTGATGAGTTTAATGAACTCCTCGCCAAACTTCTTAGCCTTACCTGCGCCGACACCCGATATACCCTGCATCTCCTCCAACGTGATAGGATAGTGTATAGCCATATCCTCCAACGATGGGTCCTGGAAGATAACAAACGGAGGCAAATCGTGTTTCTTGGCAACTTTCTTACGCAAATCCTTCAACATGGCATACAACTCCTCGTCGGCAGCTCCGCCCTTACTCATTTGTGCAGCCATATTCTGCTCCTCGTTCTGCTCCTCGTCGTAGTTATGGTCCAGAGTGATAGTTACCGATTGCGGCATCGCGATGTAATCCTCACCCTTCTTATTGATTGAAATCAAGCCATAGTTCTCGATACTTTTATCAATCAAACCCATAATCAAAGCCTGACGCACCACTGCGCCCCAGAACTTAGCATCATGTTCCTCGCCCTCACCAAAGAGTTTGAGTTTATTATGACCATAGCTCTTAACCTGAGCTGTGACCTTTCCTGTAAGCACTGCTGCAAGGTGGTCCACCTTGAACTTATCACCAATAGCAGCAAGCGTTTGCAACATAAGTTTCATCTCAGCCTTGGCATCAACCTTCGGCTTTGGATTCACACAGTTGTCACAATAGCCACAATTAGCCTGCTCGTACTCCTCGCCAAAATAATGCAATAACGTCTTGCGACGACACATAGAACTCTCGGCATAAGATACCGTCTCAAGCAAGAGTAATTTGCCAATTTCCTGCTCGGCAACAGGTTTACCCTGCATAAACTTCTCGAGCTTCTGAATATCTTTATAGCTATAGAACGTGAGGCAATGTCCTTCACCGCCATCACGACCTGCTCGTCCTGTCTCTTGATAATAGCCCTCCAGCGACTTTGGTATATCGTAATGGATTACATAACGCACATCGGGTTTATCAATACCCATACCGAAAGCTATCGTGGCGACAATCACATCAACACGCTCCATTAAGAAATCGTCCTGATTATTGGCTCGGGTTTGCGCGTCCATACCCGCATGATAGGCAAGAGCCTTGATTCCATTGGCAACCAACAATTCCGCCAACTCTTCCACCTTCTTGCGGCTCAGGCAGTAGATAATACCACTCTTTCCTGCTCGTTGCTTGATAAAACGTATAATATCGTGCTCGGTATTATGCTTTGGACGAATCTCATAGAAAAGGTTAGAACGGTTAAACGATGAACGGAACACCACCGCATCGGTCATACCCAAGTTCTTCTGAATATCCATCTGCACTTTTGGCGTAGCCGTAGCCGTAAGGGCAATCAATGGAGCCTGACCAATATCATTAATAATAGGACGAATACGACGATACTCTGGGCGGAAGTCATGACCCCACTCCGAGATACAGTGAGCCTCGTCGATAGCGTAGAACGAAATCTTTATCTTGCGCAGGAACGACACATTATCCTCCTTCGTAAGCGACTCGGGAGCAAAATACAACAACTTGGTCTTACCTGCTAAAACATCACTGCGCACCTGATTAATCGCTGTTTTATTAAGCGACGAATTCAAGAAATGGGCTATACCCGACTCGGTAGAAAACGTGCGCATAGCATCGACCTGATTCTTCATCAAGGCGATAAGTGGCGAAATGATAATAGCCACTCCGTCCATCAATAGCGCAGGCAACTGGTAACACAACGACTTTCCGCCACCTGTAGGCATCAACACAAAAGTATCGCGACCCGAAAGCAGGTTACGAATCACAGCTTCTTGGTTACCTTTGAATGCGGTAAAGCCAAAATACTCCTTTAATTTTTCGTGCAAAATAGTGTTTTCCAGTTCCATTAAATCAAAAATATAAACGCAAACTACGTAACAATAGCTGCAAAATGTGATTTTGTCATTCAAAGATAAAACTTTTTTTGAAAAAAATGATAACTTTGTAAAAAAATTTCAAGGATTATGCGACTATTCACAAGTGAGCTAGTAAAAAAATATAAGTCTCGCACGGTTGTAAACCACGTGACCATTGATGTCAAGCAGGGCGAAATTGTAGGTTTGCTCGGACCTAACGGTGCCGGTAAGACAACTACATTTTATATGATTGTAGGTCTTATCAAGCCAAACGAGGGTCAAATCTTCCTCGAGAATGACGAGGGAGAGATTAGCGAACTCACCGACATGCCCGTTTATCGTCGTGCGCAGATGGGTGTGGGCTATTTGGCGCAGGAAGCATCAGTGTTCCGTCGCCTGAGTGTTGAAGATAACATTAAGGCTGTGTTGGAGATGACCTCTTACAGCAAAGAGTATCAGCGCGAACGTGTCGAGGCTCTCATCGAGGAGTTCCGCTTGCAGAAGGTGCGCAAGAGCTTGGGAATACAGCTTTCAGGTGGCGAGCGTCGCCGCACTGAGATTGCTCGTGCCGTAGCAATTAACCCTTCGTTTATCTTGCTCGACGAGCCTTTCGCGGGTGTGGACCCTATTGCGGTGGAGGATATCCAAAGTATCGTTGCCACGCTGAAGGACAAGAATATTGGTGTAATCATCACCGACCATAACGTCGATGAGACATTGGAGATTACCGACCGCACATATCTTCTATACGAGGGTAAAATCCTCAAGACCGGTACTGCCGAAGATTTGGCAAACGATGAGATGGTGCGTAAGGTATATTTGGGTTCGAACTTCGAGCTTCGTCGCCGCAAGAGCGCTACCATGGAACGCATCGAAGCCGAGCGCGCAGCAGCAGCAAAAGCAGCCATCGACGCCGCTCAAAACAACCAACTTTAAAACAAACTTAAATTTCACATAATAAATGGATAAGACTGTCTCCGGTGTAAACGTAAAGGGTTGCATAACCCCTCCATCATCAAAAAGCTATGCGCAACGTGCCATAGCATTGTCGTTACTTGCCAACGGTCGTTCTACGCTACGCAACATTGAATTTTGCAAAGACACCCGTTCTGCATTGAAATGCATTGAGGCTTTGGGAGCCAAAGTGACATTCATCGACGACAGCACCATAACCATAGATGGAGGTCTTAATCCCGTATCCGACACATTGTATGTTGGTGAATCGGGATTAGCGACACGCTTGTTTACACCCATTGCATCGCTGCACACCTCTCCAATTTGCATCAAAGGCGAGGGTACCATTTTGCATCGTCCCATGATGCTTATGATAGAACCTCTGCGTGAACTTGGCGTAAAGGTTGCAGATGGTGGCGGTTATCTCCCAATTCAGGTACAAGGTCCTATTCATGGTGGCAAGATTGAGGTAGATGGCAGTTTCTCATCTCAATTCATCACCGGTCTATTGCTTGCACTGCCTATGGCGATGGAAGATACCACGCTGATTGTTAAGTCACCGGTATCTACCCCCTACATTGATATGACAATCGACACTGCCCGCTGTTTTGGCGTCGAGATTCTTCACAACGATGGTGATTATACAGAATTTTTCATCAAGGGCAGACAGCAGTATGAGCCTGTAGATTTATCTATCGAGGGAGACTGGAGTGGAGCATCATCTATACTCGTTGCTGGAGCCATTGCGGGTGAAGTTACCGTTAATAACATTTCAACCCTTTCAAAGCAGGCCGACACCGCAATTTGCCATGCTTTGGAACGTGCAGGTGCAGGCATCATCATCGAGCAGGACTCAATAACCGTTTCCAAACGACCTTTGCGAGCGTTCACATTCGATGCTACGCACTGCCCAGACCTCTTTCCTGCGTTAGCTGCATTGGCTGCCGCAGCCGAGGGTGAAAGCACAATCATAGGCACATCTCGCCTTAGACACAAAGAGAGCGACCGAGCTTTAACCATCTGTCAAGAGTATGAAAAATTAGGCATCAAGGTGGATATAAGCGAGGAGAATGTAATGAAGATACAAGGTGGTGAGGTTAAACCTGCCACAACGTTTAGCCACAACGACCATCGTATAGCGATGTCGGTTGCGGTAACAGCACTACGTTGCAAAGGCAACATCGTAATTGAGAATGCGGAGTGCGTTGAGAAGAGCTACCCTACATTCTTCGAAGATTTGGAATCAATAATTGTACGCTAATGAACTCTTGGGGAGATAAATTCAGACTCACCATTTGGGGTGAATCTCATGGAACACAGGTAGGTGTAAGCATTGACGGCGTGCCTGCTGGCATAAAGTTAGATGAGGAGGATTTCGCGACCGACCTCGACCGTCGTCGTGCAGGAGCGGCTGGTACCACCCCCCGCAAGGAGAGTGACTCACCTCGCATCGTATCGGGACTATACAATGGTTTTACTACGGGCTCACCTCTGACCATAGAGTTTCAAAATGAGAATACTCGTTCGGGTGATTACAGCAATCTTACCATTCACCCACGCCCATCGCATGCCGACTGGGTAGCACAACAAAAATATGACGGCTACAACGACCCTCGCGGAGGTGGTCATTTCTCGGGCAGAATAACCTTAGGCATGGTTGCCGCAGGTGTCGTAGCAAAAAAGATATTGGGCGAGAGTGTAAATTTCTCAACCGACATCGTGGAGATTGGTGGCCAGACCGACAAAACACAATGGGCTACAATCATCGACCGTGCACACCATGAGCAGGATTCGGTGGGTGGAATCATTGAGTGTAGAGTATCAGGCATCGAGGCTGGCTTGGGGGAGCCATTCTTTGACTCGGTCGAGAGCCTTGCTGCCCATCTATTATTTGCCGTACCAGCAGTGAAAGGTGTTGAGTTCGGTGCAGGTTTTGCAGCAGCTAAGATGAAGGGCTCTGAGCACAACGACCCCATCATAAATGCTACGGGAGCAACCCTAACTAATCATGCAGGCGGCATTGTCGGAGGCATCACCAACGGCAACGAAATTGTTGCACGCATCGCTATAAAGCCAACAGCCTCTATCTCGCAAGCGCAACAAACGTTCAATTTCGCGAGTGGTAAAATCGACGAGCTTATAATCAAGGGTCGCCACGACGTATGCATAACACTTCGTGCTGCGGTTGTTGCCGAGGCTGCACTTGCCATTGCTTTGGCAGATTTAAAACTGCGCGCATAACCTATGAGAGCTTCTCGTGCCGACATAGTGTCACACATAGCTGCGGCTATCAGCACTCTCTATGACAAACGGGAGAGCCAACGCATAGCCCGCATGGTAGCGGCGGCACTGAGTGGTGAGAATGAAACAAAATTCATCGTTGAGCCAAACGAAATCATCGACATAGATATTGAGTCTATCACACAAGAGTTAGCCGCCGGCAGACCCGTACAATACATCATCGGACGGAGCGAATTTTGCGGCGATGAGTTCATCGTGCGCGAAGGTGTGCTTATACCTCGTCCCGAAACCGAAGAACTCGTGATGTGGGCTCAAGATGAGGCAAACGGACACTCTCAGCCACGTATTCTTGACCTCTGTACGGGAAGTGGATGCATAGCCATATCTCTTAAAAAACTTATTCCCTCGGCAACGGTTACAGCCGTAGATTTATCGTCTGAGGCTCTTGCCATAGCTCAAGAGAATGCCACCAGATTAAATGCGCCCATAGAATTTATCCAGAATGATGTTCTTCAGGGCATGCCCGCATTGGAGGGGAGAGTATTTGATATAATAGTATCCAATCCGCCCTACATTCCTGCGTCCGAGTGTGCAAATATGCATGTCAATGTCACAAAATATGAGCCCCACATGGCTCTATTTGTCGAGGATAACGACCCGCTTATCTTCTACCGGGAGATTGCTCGTGCAGCAAAAAACATGCTCTCAAAAGGGGGTTCTCTGCTGTTTGAAATACATGAGCTATTGGCAGAGCCCACTCTACAAATGTTGGAACAGGAGGGCTTCACGCCTACACTGCGCCACGATTTCCTATCAAAACCTCGCATGATATGTTGCCACAACAGAGAGTAAAACGCACAAAAACACCCGAACAAGCATTAGCCTCGCTGCAACGCTTATGCGCACGTGCCGAACGTTCGTCGGGCGATGCTCTGCGTTTGATGGCAACGTGGGAGGTAGATAGCAGCAAGCGTCATGATATTTTGCAGAAGTTGATGCGTGACAAATTCATTGACGACAGACGCTACACTGAGGCTTTCGTTCGAGAAAAAATCTCATTGAGTGCATGGGGAGAGTATAAAATCAGAGCTGCTCTGCGACGCAAAGGAATATCTGAAGAGATTATTAACTCGGCTCTAAACGAGTTAAACCCTGCCGCCAACATCGAGCGACTAACCTCGCGTCTTCAGCGCAAGGCGAAGAGCACAAAATACGAAACGCCATACCAACTCAAAACCAAGCTACTACGCTATGGCTTATCATTGGGTTTTCAGATGGAACAGGTTCTAACCAGCGTCGAGCAGGTTATGAAGACAATTAACAGCGACAATCAATGCGACGAGGATATATTCTTTTAACACTATTTTTGTGGGTTGCAACCACATCATTTGCACAAATTTTAGATTCCAACTACTACACTTATCCACTGCTTGCTGTGAAGGGTTATTACTCTGCCAACTTCGGCGAGATGCGCCCCAACCATTTCCACTCAGGCATAGACTTCAAGACCGACGGCGTAGAGGGCAAATCGGTTGTAGCCGTAGCCGATGGATATGTTTCAAGAGTATTGTATTCCACTTCGGGTTATGGATTGGCGCTATATATCAACCACCCCAATGGAACCACTTCGGTGTATGGACACCTCTCACGTTTTAGAAATGATATCGCCGAGTTTGTTTTCGCCGAACGTCATCGCCAGCAGCGCAGTGTAATAGATGTCGAGTGCAAGCCCGACCAATTTGTTGTCAAGCGAGGTGATGAGATAGCCAAATCGGGAAACACAGGTTCCTCAATGGGTCCTCATCTGCATTTTGAGATACGCGACACCCACACCCAAACCACTCTTAACCTAATTTCGCAAGGCGTAATCAAACCCAAAGACAAGATTTCACCACTGATACAACAACTGCACTACTTCGAGATTGACACCCTTCAAGGAGTGCCTATACACAGCGTCCCAAAAACCTATGCCGTAAATAAAAATGCAGACAACAGTTATCGCATACAACAAAACTCTCCAATAAAGGTTGGTCGAAAAGGTTATTTTGTCGTAGAGGTTTCCGACCGCAAAGATGATTGCGCCAACACTTATGGTGTTTATAATCTTGCAGCACAAGTAGATGGCAAGACTTTTTTTGAGTATCGCAACGATGGATTCTCGTTCGATTTATCACGCTATTGCAACGCTGTAGCTTGGTATCCCATGCAACGAAAATCGCGCAACGAAGTGATACGCTTAGCTCAGCTACAAGGGTGCCCCGACACATTCTATCCTACGATAGCAAATAAGGGGTTAATCTCAACTAATGCCAACGATAGACACTCCATAAAGGTTATAGCCACCGATGATTGCGGCAACACCTCAACTTTGGAGTTTGAGATTGAAGGAAAGCCCGACACCGAATGCTTCGTAGCAGAGCTTCCTTCCAATGCTATAGTAGCAAAACACAATCGCGATTTTGCTCACAGGATTAACGATAGAGTGAGTGTAATAATTCCTCGTGGGGCTCTCTATGAAAACACGACTCTTGATTTACAACCGTCGGAGGTAGTGGCTCAATCGGATAATGTGATTATCTTATCACCCACATACCAAATACACAACGACAGCACACCTCTACACAAAAGCATAGGCGTTGTGTTCACTCAGAAAGTTACACCCAACTTAAAAGTTCATACCGCAATGGCAGCTGTGGGTGCAAACGGTGGTTTATCCTATGCTGGAGGCAACTACCGACATAACCGATTAGTGGGGCGCACATCTTCATTTGGAACATATTGCCTTGTTGCTGACACCATACCCCCAACCATCACACCTCAATTTGAGCATAGACAAAATTGCCGTTCAAAGAGCCGTATTGCCTTGCGCTTAAAAGACAACTTTTCTGGCATCGCAAGCTACAATGCTTGGATTGACAACAGATGGGTTGCGATAGACTTTTTGCGTGGCATGGCATGGATTAACCTCGCTACGGAGAATATTTCTGGCAACAAAGAGCATCTCTTAAGATTGGAAACGACAGACAATTGTGGCAATAAAACATCGTGGGAAGGTGTCATTATTAGGTAATTTAATTTAAATTGATTATCTTTGAGCCAAAGCTAAACTACATAAACTAAATTAATATGCTTAAAAGAACATTGTTAAGCGCAGTTGCAACACTTTTGGTTGCATTTTCATTTGCGCAAGAGAGAGAGTTCTCGCCGGTTGACTACGTAAGTCCATTGGTGGGAACATTGTCGGAGTTTGCTCTTTCAACAGGCAACACCTACCCTGCGATTGCTCGCCCATGGGGTATGAATTTCTGGTCACCGCAAACCGGCAAGATGGGAGATGGATGGATGTATACCTACACGGCTCACAAGATTCGTGGTTTTAAGCAGACACACCAGCCAAGTCCTTGGATTAACGATCATGGTCAGTTTTCTTTGATGCCCGTTGTTGGTGCACCAAAGTTCAACGAAGATGACCGTGCAAGCTGGTTCTCTCACAAAGGTGAGGAGGCTAAGGCTTACTATTACAAAGTATATTTGGCTGAGCACGACGTAGTGACTGAGTTCTCACCAACCGAGCGTGCGGCATTGTTCCGCTTCACATTCCCAGAGTCTGATGACTCTTATGTTGTGGTGGACGCTTTCGATCGTGGCTCATACATTAAAATTGATAAAGATAACAACCGCATCATCGGTTACACAACTCGCAATTCGGGCGGTGTGACACGCAATTACAAGAATTACTTTGTGGTTGAGTTCGACAAGCCTTTCGAGTATGTAAACACATTTGTAAACGGCGAGTTGAAGGAGAATGTACTCGAGCAGAAGGAGAACCACGTAGGTGCTGTTATCGGCTTCAAGACCAAGAAGGGTGAGCAGGTACATGCACGCGTAGCATCATCATTCATCAGCCACGAGCAGGCGGCGCAGAACCTCAAAGAGTTGGGCAACGACTCATTGGAGCAGCTCACCGAGAAGGGTCGCAAGGCTTGGAACGACGTGCTTGGCAGAATCGAGGTCGAGGGTGGTAACTTAGACCAGTTGCGCACATTCTACTCTTGCCTCTATCGTTCTACACTCTTCCCACAGATGCACCACGAGATTGATGCCAACGGCAACGTATTGCATTACAGCCCACACAACGGCAAAATCGAGAAGGGATATTTCTACTCTGGCACAGGTTTCTGGGATACATTCCGTTGTTTGTTCCCATTGCTCAACGTACTCTATCCATCGGAGAACTTGAAGATGCAGGAGGGCTTTGTAAACGTATACAAAGAGAGCGGCTTCTTCCCAGAGTGGTCGAGCCCAGGTCACCGTGGTTGCATGGTTGGAAACAACTCGGCTTCGGTTTTGGCTGACGCATACCTCAAGGGTGTGAAGGTAGAAGATGTTCAGACAATGTATGAGGGTATGATTCACGGCACAAAGAATGTTCACCCACGCGTTGCATCGTCGGGTCGTTTGGGTCACGAGTGGTACAACACACTGGGTTATGTACCTTACGATGTGGGCATCAATGAGAATGCTGCCCGCACATTGGAGTACGCTTACGATGATTGGTGTATCTATCAGATGGCTAAGGCGTTGAATCGTCCTCAGGAGGAGATTGACCTCTATGCAAAGCGCTCACAGAACTACCGCAATATCTTTGATAAGGAGACAAAGTTAATGCGTGGTCGCCTCAAGAACGGCGAGTTCCAGAAGCCATTCTCACCACTTAAGTGGGGTGATGCCTTCACCGAGGGTAACAGCTGGCACTACACATGGTCGGTATTCCACGACCCACAGGGTCTTATTGACTTGATGGGTGGCGACGAGCAGTTTGTTGAGATGCTTGACTCGGTATTTATCGTACCACCAATCTATGACGAGAGCTACTACGGCGGCGTAATCCACGAGATTCGCGAGATGACCGTAATGAACACCGGCAACTACGCACACGGCAACCAGCCTATCCAGCACATGATTTATATGTACGACTATGCTGGTCAGCCATGGAAAGCTCAGTATTGGTTGCGCGAGGTTATGAACCGCTTCTACTCAGCTGCTCCAGATGGTTATTGCGGCGACGAGGATAACGGTCAGACATCGGCATGGTATGTATTCTCAGCTTTGGGATTCTACCCCGTGTGTCCTGCGTCAGACCAATACATCATGGGTGCACCTCTCTTTAAGAAGGCTACACTCCATCTTGAGAATGGTAAGAAGTTTGTGATTGAAGCTCCTGAGAACAGCGATAAGAACATCTATATCGACCGCTTGAAGCTCAACGGCAAGACTTATACCCGCAACTACATCACTCACTCAGACCTGATGAAGGGTGGTAAGATGGAGGCTACGATGAGCTCAACGCCAAACACCAAGCGAGGCACAGGCGCAAGCGACCGTCCATACTCATTCTCTCGTGATGAGAAATAAGGGGTGGCTATTACACAACAAAAAACTCTCGGAGCATTCCGAGAGTTTTTTGTTTATACTATTTACGTTTTAACTCATAATTACTTACTCGCATCTGACCTTCATCGGTGAAGCGAAGCGTATTATCATCAACTCTATAAAGAGTAATTACCTCGTCACCATCTTCAGCACGCAACTCTATATATTGAGAGTCCTTCTCTCGCTGCACGCCACAAATCTCAAAGCAAACATCGGAGCCATCTTCCCCTCCCTCAAGGTAGGTTTGCTTCAACACAAACAAGGTGTCACGCCCGACAATCTCGGCATTGAGAGTTACCGAATACTCTATTCCTGCACAATCGGCAGCAGGAAAAACTCCCTCATAAATTTCCACTGTTTTTTGTTTGTGGCAAGCGAGGCTGCACAATGCCAATGCGCTGCAAGCAATTAATCGTTTCATCGTTACTTTATTATCTTCTCCAACTCATCTACCGCACGGCGTATCTCCTCCTGTGGCAATTCATGATCCACCAAATTACCTGCAAAATATTGCTCAAAAGCATATAGGTCTATCATGCCGTGACACGATAGATTGAACAGAATGGTCTTCTCTTTACCCTCCTCCTTAGCTTGCAATGCCTCACGCACAGCTACAGCGATAGCATGACATGATTCGGGAGCTGGGACAATACCCTCACTGTTGGCAAACATCATACCCGCCTTGAAGGTCTCAAGCTGCTGAACAGATGTAGCCTCCATCAAGCCATCTTTATATAGTTGGCTTACGATAGGACCTGCACCATGATAACGCAATCCTCCAGCATGAATATTCGATGGCTGGAATGTGTGACCAAGCGTAAACATAGGCATCATAGGGGTCATACCCGACGTATCGCCATAATCGTATTGGAACTCTCCTCGTGTAAGTTTTGGACATGAAGCTGGCTCTACGGCAACAACACGAGTCTTCTTACCCTCGCACAAGTTGCGACGAATGAATGGGAATCCTATACCCGCGAAGTTTGAGCCACCACCAAAGCAGCCAATCACAACATCAGGCTCATCGCCCGCCATCTCCATCTGACGAATAGCCTCCTCGCCAATGATTGTCTGATGCAACAGAACGTGATTCATAACACTACCCAAACAGTAGCGAGTGCTCTCACCATGCTCCAAGGCACTTTCGACCGCCTCTGATATAGCGATACCCAAATTACCAGAACACTCAGGGTCAGAAGCCAATATCTCGCGACCACAACGAGTGGTGGTGCTTGGAGAAGGAATCACATTAGCACCCCAAGCATTCATCAACAATTTGCGATAAGGCTTCTGCTCACAACTTACCTTCACCATATACACACGCAAATCAATATTGAAATACTGACACGCAAGCGACATGGCACTACCCCACTGACCACCGCCGGTCTCCGTAGCGAGATACTTTATACCCTGCTTGGCATTATAGTATGCCTGCGGAATGGCAGTATTTGGCTTGTGTGAGCCTGCTGGCGACGTACCCTCATTCTTGAAATATATCTTTGCTGGAGTATCCAACATGCGCTCCAAATTATATGCTCGCACGACAGGCGTTGGGCGCCAAATCTTATACAACTCCTGCACCTGCTCGGGAATCTCAATCCAGCGCTCGGTAGATAATTCCTGACGCACAAGTTCCTCGCCGAATATTCTACACATAGCCTCATGGGTAATAGGCTGCTTGGTTTGAGGATCAAGCATAGGCATAGGCTTTGTTGGCATATCAGCCACGATATTATACCACGCAGTAGGCATCTGACTCTCTGGGAGCATGAATTTCTTTGTCTTCATAACCTAAATATTGGATATTCAAAAAAGCCATCGTTCATCAAGAACAATGGCTCATACACTCTATAAATTTTATTACTTCACTACACAGAGTTGTTACAGCATTGTTCTTTTCGACCAACAACGCCACCACAACAAATTATGTAGGTTCTGTATCATAGTTTCACTTTACTTAATGCAAATATAAGAATAAATATCTAAAAAATGCTATCAATTGGTGAATATTTTTCTACTTTGTGTGAAATTTCAACCCCTGCAACTTATTCCACTCGCCGCGAGTAAAATCAGGCACCGCCACAGGCATACTATTATGCTTGGCTGAAGTAGCCGACAACTCGCCGATGCACGACCACTCGGCTGCATCATATACATCTTGGTCGAGAGGCAAGCCATTCTGCAAACAATAAACAAGACGATAATCCATCACAAAGTCCATACCTCCATGACCGCCCACTTGTTTAGCCTTCTCCTCAATCTCTCGGTGGATATCATGCTTATAAGCCTCCATCACGGCACGCTTCACCTCGGGTGTTACAAAATTATGTGGATTAAGCGTAGCCTCAGGTACACTCGCGGGGTCCACCTTGCTCAAATCAATCTTCTGCGCCTCAACCGTTGCGCCCTTCAACACCTCGCTTGGCAACTGCCCGGGCACGAACGTAAAGCCTTGAATAGGATATTTATTAGCAAAGCCTTTGGTTCCTGTAAGCTGATAAAGGCGATTATATGGACGGGGAGTATATACATTATGCTGAATCTCGATGGTTTGACCCTGCTCGGTCTTAAGAAGAGTGGTTGTGTGGTCCCCATTCGCAAACTCTTCGACACCCATCTTAGCCTTTGCAATCTCAAGTCCGTTTACAGACTTTGTATCCATACATACCAAATAGGTCAAGCGATTACCACGATGGATATTCAGCGCCTGACACACAGGACCAAAACCATGTGTTGCATATACATCACCACGATGTTTCTGGTTGAAATCCAAACGCCAATTGCCATGATAGTCGTTCCAATAATCCGACAAATTGTGGATATAGGCTCCTTCGGCATGCAAAATCTCGCCAAACAATCCATGTTGCGCCATATTCAGACAAGTAAGCTCAAAAAAGTCATAGACGCAATTCTCCAACATCATGCAATGGCGACGTGTACGCTCCGACGTATCAACCAACTGCCAACACTCCTCAACCGACACTGCCGCAGGCACCTCAATGGCAACATGCTTGCCATGCTCCATAGCATACAGAGCGATGGGGGTGTGGTTAAGCCAATCGGTTGCGATGTAAATCAAATCAACATCATCACGCTGGCAAAGTTCCTTATAAGCCTCCTCGCCAACATATTCATCAGCCTTTGGCATAGATGCACGCTCCAGCATAGACTGACACTTCGACACATTGTGTTGTTCCAAATCGCACAAGCCCTTAATCTCTACTCCCTCAAGGTGAGTGAAGCGACTCACAGCTCCCGGACCGCGCATACCCAAGCCCACAAATCCTACTCTCACAACCGGAATAGGCTCTGCCGCAAAACCGAGCATTGACTCCTGACCTGCCGCACGCTGAGGCTCGTCAAAAACAATCATGCCATCTTTAAATCGATAATTCTCTCCCGAAGGAGTATCACAACACGCCGCGCACATAACCAAAGCGAGCAACGCAACCAATAGGTTAGAAAAATTTGTCTTCATTATGTTTAAGGTCTTTAAATTTTAACAAATTTACATTTTTTTAAATTCTTCAGCAACTATATACACAATTTTATTGCAAAACCACATAGACAGGCAAGTGGTCACTCACCCCTGAACAATATTCCACACCCTTGTATGTAGGCAAAGGGTGATGTTTTTTATCCAGCAGATAGTTTTGTTTAAAGATTGCGCCACGCCCACTCAATTGCAACCCCTCATCCGAAAGAAAATCCCACGACAAAATAATATTATCATACAAATTCCACTCACCTTGATACACCGAGCTACCTCGGTATGCCCTGCGCAATATTTTGGCAAACGGATTGTATAATCCACTCGCCAGTGCATTTACACTATTTCTTTCTGCACCAAGCACATCTCTAACGCTTTTATCGCGCGGATTATCATTCATATCTCCCATTACGATTATACGTCTGTGAGGTTCTTCTCTTTTTACAGAATCTATCAACTCTCGCAACTGATTGCAACACTCCACACGTCGATGTTCGGTAAATTTCACTCCTCCAATTCGCGACGGGAAATGCACAACCGCCAAAAATACGTCTTCACCACACAAGTTACCCCACACAGCGAGTATATCTCTGGTAGGATTATCTAATTTAGGGGTAATTGCTCGACTTCGCTGAATCTCAAACAAATCCCTACGATACAACAGCGCCACATCGACACCTCGCTCATCTGACGAATCGTAATGGCAAAATTCATATTCGACACCTACGTTGCGACACTCTTCGACCAAGTCCTTCAACACTGTTCGATTCTCAACCTCGGCTAATCCCAGCAGAGCAGGCACGTCATGCTTATTACCCAAATCCGAAACTACATGGGCTATATCACGCAACTTTTTACAATACTTTTCGTGATCCCAATTCTTATCAGCAAGAGGTAGCATATCCTCATCTAAGGCAGATGGATCATCTTCGATATCCATCAAATTTTCAACATTATAAAAAGCTACAACACACTGCGGTTGTGCCACAGCATCAACTACAAAATGTATGGCTATAACAAGTATTATATTTCTAATTATTTCCAGCATGCTCTATCCAAGATAAATAGGCTCACTGCCCCACCTTCGTCCAGACCGCCCACTGAACGCAATACATCAGACGATGCGCGAGGTGAAATAACCAATTTTACACTCTCCTCGCTGGCTTGTTGCAATACAAAACCACCTTCGGCATGCGACTCAAACAGCCATTCACACTTTGGCTCAGCGGAGAATGCCAATGCTCCGGACCGCGCTGCCGTAGCATAGAGATAGCCAAAATCGCCAAAGAGTAAATAGTAGCCATTCGACGCTGCTACAAGCTCAACCTCGCAGGCACTCAAACCTCCGCCATTCACAGCATTTTCCTCAGCATCAAATTCAAACACCGCTGTTTTACAATGTCCCACATCACTAATTCCTCCTATGGCAAGGTGTAACTCACCCCCTCTGCGACCGCCAATGTAATATACACCCTCTTTGAGAGAGTTCACATTCATCACTTCACCAAACTCTCCATATACAGAATTATTATTTACACCACCACCGTCGTCATTGCCGTTATCATCTCCGTTATCATCTCCGTTATCGCCACCATTACCACCATCGTCATCACCATTGTCATCGCCACCTCCATTGTTTCCGTTATCGTCGCCATTATCGCCATTGTCATCGCTACCTCCATTATTTCCATTATCGTCATTATTATCGTCATCTCCACCACCATCGCTGTTGCCTCCATTATCATCACCACTATCATCTCCGTCATCATCTCCATTATCGTCGGCATTATCACACCACTGCGTCACGCCAAACGTACACTGCACCTGAGGCTTTTTATTAAGACGCACCACCACTACCGCACTGCGATCTGTTACTGTTGGTGCCACAGTCATGGTGACTATATCATTCCTTGAACCCTGCTTTGCACTAAAATTCAACCACGACTCATCTGACTGAATTTGCCATTCACTATTGGAGCGAATATCAAGTTCTACCTCACCACCTTTGGCGCTAAAGTGGAGTACGTCATCAGATAAATCAATCCCTTTATCAGAATAAATCACAAGCGTAGGCACAGGTTCTTTGTCAGAATTACACCCTGAAACAAATCCTAATGACACCAACAACAATATCAATTTAAATACAGTCATAACCTTACTAAGATTTACACAAATATAACAAAAAAAACTCGTCCTTAACAAGAACGAGTTATAACATCAACAATATGTCGCAAATTTTTTATCGTATGCGATCTAGCGAACGCACCAGCATCTCATCATGAAATATTGCTCGCATTGCCAAATAATCCAATACGATTGACACAAGCGGGAAGATGATAGCTATACGAAATCCTTGAGTGCTAAACTCTAAATTCGCAAACATACGGCTACCCAAATAGTAATAAATAGCCATAAAAATCACGCTACCAATGAGCAACACTAACTCTACGGCACATAATCTAATTTGCAACATGCGATTCTTAAACAAAAAGATTGTCACAAATGGAATTATAGCAGCCAATGCCACTACAAAACCCATATACATGGTTGAATATGACACCTCGCCTCCCTTGAGAGAGAAAGCATATAGCAGATACTCCTCAGCACCTGCAACAAAATAGGCTAAAGGGGTAAAAATCGCAGTAACCATCAACGCCACGATTGCCACCAAATAGAGTGATTGTATTCTTTGTATCATTTACCTTTAAATTTTAAGTTTCACTTCTTAAGACAACAAATCTTCAGCCACAAAGTTATAACAATTTCTGCAAACGCCTATCACTACCCTTCATATTTTTACTCGTTAATCCCTCCGCCAAGCTAAATTTCACGCCACGACAACACTCTGCGCCATATAGATTTTGCGCTAACATGATAAATAATCCATAGTTTTTTGTAACTTTGCGCCAAAGCGACAAATTATAATGGCACGAGTAGTAGTTGGACTTTCTGGAGGCGTAGATTCTTCCGTTGCAGCATATTTGCTTAAGGAGCAAGGACACGAGGTAATAGGTCTGTTTATGCGTAATTGGCACGACACCACCGGCACGCTTGAAGGCGATTGCCCTTGGTATGATGATCAAGTCTTTGCCGAATTGGTCGCGAAGAGACTCGACATTCCATTTCGTTTTGTCGATTTATCAGAGGAGTATCGTCGTCGCGTGGTGGACTACATGTTTTCAGAATACCAAGCGGGACGCACCCCCAATCCCGATGTGTTGTGCAATCGCGAAATCAAGTTCGATGTGTTTCTGAAGGAGGCTCTCAAGATGGGTGCTGACTTTGTTGCCACAGGTCACTATTGCCGCAAGCAGACTATCAAGCAAGATGGCAAAGTAACTTACAAGTTGCTCGCTGGAGCCGACCCCAATAAGGACCAAAGCTATTTCCTTTGCCAACTCACTCAAGAGCAGTTGCAATATGCCATGTTCCCCATTGGTGATTTGCTCAAGCCTGAGGTAAGAAAAATTGCCGAGGAACAGAAGTTAGCCACCGCAAAACGCAAGGATTCTCAAGGTATATGTTTTGTCGGCAAGGTCGATTTGCCGGTATTCCTTCAGCAACAAATAGCCGCCCAACAGGGTAATGTACACGAGATATTGCCATCATGGCGAGGATATGCCGTACAACCTGCCGCAGATGATTTGGCAGCCCTCGCCGAGCCCAAGCACTACACCGTGCGCGATGGAAAGAAAATAGGCACCCACAATGGCGCTCACTTCTACACCATAGGTCAGCGCAAGGGCTTAGGAATTGGCGGAAGAAAAGAGTCGCTCTTCATCATCGCCACCGACGTAAAGGAGAATGTCATTTATGTCGGCGAAGGTGACTCTCACCCAGGATTATATCGTCAGGCATTGAGAATATTACCCACTCAGGAGCATTGGGTAAACCCTTGCGAGAGTATGAAAACAGGGGAACGTCGTCGTTATGCCGTGCGCATACGCTACCGCCAACCTCTTCAGATGGCAGAGCTGATATGCAACGAACAAGGATTGTATATACTCTTTGACGAGCCTCAGAGAGGCATAGCAGCAGGTCAATTTGCAGCGTGGTATGACGGAGATGTATTGGTAGGATCGGGTGTAATCGAGAAATAGCCATGCGACGCCTACTGTTAATCGTTGCGACTACGCTTTTGGCATTACAATCTCTGCATGCTCAACACGCAAAATCGTTCGGCATAGCCTATTACAACGTAGATAAACTCTACGACACTCTACCATCACCATTTTACGACGACAGAGCATACACACCAAAGAGTCGTTTAAGCTGGAATTCAGAGCGTTACCGCAAGAAGATAAACAATATCATATCGGTCATCGACTCCATGTCGCTTCCGTTGATTGCACTGTATGGCGTTGAGAATGAACAGGTGGTGAAAGATATAGTGCGAGCCTCCAAAAATGATTATGCATACATTCATAAAAACGCCGATAGCTACAACGGCTTAGATTTTGCATTGTTATATTTTGGCGATGTATTCTTCCCATCACGACACATCGGTTGGAAAGGGGCATTATACATCGAAGGGGAGGTTAATAATACGCCCTTGACCGTAATTATAAGCCATGGTTGCAAATCACTCGGAGTTTTATTAAATAAAGAAACTACGCCACTTGATAGTAAAATTATCATACTTGGCGAAGTTGGAAAATTAAATTTTAACAAACTCAACCTTCACGACGCTTTATTGCATGCCGAAACGCAAGGTCGTGGCAACCGTATCTTGCAGGGAGTGTGGACGATGCATGACAGGATACTTACCAATATAACCAATTTTTCGACAGCTGACGTATATGCACGGAGTTGGCTGTTTGACTCATTTGGTTACCCGCTGCCAAGTTACAAAGGAGGCAAATACGTAGGTGGGTACTCATCTTGGCTTCCGATATACATATATTTCGAGAAATGATTTGCATTTTAGCAAAAAAGTTTTAATTTTGTACGGTT
>JAFPAD010000012.1 GCA_017424405.1 Alistipes sp. | reverse complement strand
GTTATAGGCGATATACCTGACTTTGCTACTGCTAAATCAGGTAAGTATGCAAAATCCTATTATAAAGGAGGTAGTTATTATGGCAATTAAAGCATTGAAAAATTCTTTGTGTGCGAAGCTCAATCTTCATTGGGTCAGATACCTCGGCAACATACTCCACAGCATCCGAAGTAACATACTCCTGGGTGTTGCCAGGGAAGCCGTAGATCATTGTGAAATCGCCCTCCTTCACGCCCTTGGTCGAAACAGCAAAGTGACGCTTTGGCTGGTAAGGCTTGTTATCCTTCGAGTAGTCGGCAGGCTGGTTGTCCTTGCCTGCATAGACGCGGAAGATTGAGAAATCGCCTGTGTGGCGAGGCCAGATCCAGTTGTCGGTGTCACCACCAAATTTACCGATTGATGAGGGTGGAGCACCCACCAGACGCACGTCGCGGTAGGTCTGATATACAAACAAGAAGTACTGATTGCCGTAGTACATAGGCTCTACGCTGGCGCGATAGCCCTCGCCTGTAGCGGCGGCCTTTGCGATGTCGGCAGCCTTCTCACCTGCGGCGATACGGTCGGTCACATCCTCCATCTTCACCAAAAGGCTCACAGTCAAACCTGGAACGGGAAGCTCCTCGTTGCGAGAGAGTGCCCAGAAACCATCGGTGAGGTAGTCGTGCTCAACCGATGAGAGCTGCTGGATAGAGCCGTAGCCGCAGTGGTGGTTTGTAAGAAGGAGTCCCTCCTTTGATACGAACTCGCCTGTGCAGCCGCCGCCAAACTGGACAACAGCATCCTTCATCGAAGCCTTGTTGATAGAATAGATATCCTCGGCAGAGAGCTTGAAGCCCTTGCGTTTCATATCCTTGATGCGCTCACCAATAAGGCTTGGCAACCACATACCCTCGTCAGCGTGGCTTGGAGTGAGGAAGCACACGCAGAGCAATAAAAGTGCAAAAAATTTCTTCATACTATTTGTTGTTTTTTATTTGCGAATGATATTCACCTCGCCCCTCTCGCCAAAGGCGATGATTGAGCTTGGCTGGCAGGTAGGCTTGCCCTGGAAGCGTGGGTTTACCACGAAATCAACACCATCGATAATCTCTTTGGCGACATCCTTCAGCCCTTTGAGTGGGGTAGGCTCGCCCGAAATATTAGCCGATGTTGAGACGATTGGCTTGCCGAACTTGCGCAGCAGTTGCTGGCAGAAGTCGTGGTTTGGAACTCTCACGCCCAAAGTCCCCTCCTCTGGAATGAGGTTTGCGGCAACGCCCACAGCACCCTCAAGGATGAGTGTGAGCGGCTTCTCGCTTAACTCCATAACCTCGAAGGCGATGCCTGGAGCTTTGTTTACATATCTTACAATCATATCTGCGTCGCGACACAGTACAATCATTGAAGTCTTGTTCTCGCTGCGTTTCAGAGCGTAAATCTTGGCTACCGCCTCGGCGTTGGTAGCGTCACAGCCTATGCCCCAAACGGTATCGGTAGGGTAGAGGATCAAACCTCCAGCGCGCAACACCTCAAGTGCTGCAAGTAATTCTTTTTCCATATCTATTAGTGCTTAATAATGACAAAAGTAGTGAAAAAAATGTTATCCGAGTGTTTGTTTGGCAACTTATTTCTCATAACAAGGTTGCTGATTGGCAAATTTTTACTAATTTTGCGGTCAGCAAGAAAAATAATAACAAAAAATAACTCACTATGGGAAGAGCTTTTGAGTATCGTAAAGCAAGAAAGATGAAGCGCTGGGGTCATATGGCGCGTGTATTTACAAAGATCGGTAAGGAGATTGAGATGGCAGTTAAGGCATCGGGTTCAGATCCTAACTCTAACACTCGTCTTCGTATCCTTATCCAGAATGCCAAGGCAGAGAATATGCCAAAGGAGAACATCGAGCGTGCTATCAAGCGTGCTACCGATAAGGACGCTGCCGATTACAAGGAGATGATTTACGAGGGCTACGGTCCTCACGGTGTAGCGTTCTTGGTTGAGACTGCTACCGACAACACTAACCGTACAGTTGCCAGCGTGCGTATGTATTTCAACAAGTGCGGCGGTACATTGGGTAACTCAGGTTCAGTGGCATTTATGTTCGAGCACAAGTGTATCTTCAAGTTCAAGCCAGTTGAGGGCGTTGATTTCGAGGAGATGGAGCTTGAGATGATTGACTTGGGTGTTGATGAGTTCTTCCACGAGGAGGGCGAGGTTACAGTGAGCGCACCTTACGAGTCATTCGGCGCAATCCAGAAGTGGATTGAGGATATGGGCTACGAGTTGGTATCAGGTGAGGGTGTTCGCATTCCAACCGACACTAAGGAGCTTACAGCCGAGCAGCGTGCTGATGTAGAGAAGTTGCAGGAGAAGCTCGAGGAGGACGACGACGTTGTGAACGTATATCACACAATGGCTGAGTCTGACGAGGAGTAAAAATCGTCTAAACAGGTGTTTTCTGCGTTACGCTTGCGTCATAATTGCTCACATACCTCAAGTATGCTCCGCATTATGCCGCTTCGCAAGCCTTGAAAACTCTCTGTTTATACAATTTTAGCAATACTACTATAAAAAAAGGCGAGACCACACGGGTTGCGCCTTTTTTTTATTGGTCATTACGAAGGGCTTAAAGCGACGTGGTAATCTAAATTTTATTATCTTTGTTATACTGAAACAATAAAAACCTAAAAATGTGAACCGATTTTTTCTTTTGGTGGCAGCATTGGTAGTGATGACCGCCTGCAACTCAAACAAGGAAGAGTGGAAGTTAGTGTGGGCTGATGAATTCGATGGCGATAGCATTGACGAGAGCTCTTGGACTCGTGTACCTACGGGAAAAGATGATTGGGACGATATGATGTCGTTGCGTGACGACCTTGCCTATGTCGAGAATGGCGAGTTGGTGCTGATGGGTAAGGTTAATGACGGCACAGCGCCCGATAATGGTCGTCCATTCGTTACAGCAGGCATTATCAGCAAGGGTAAGAGGGCTTTTAAGTTGGCGCGCTTCGAGGTGCGTGCGAAGTTTTCATCTGCCAATGGTTTCTGGCCTGCGATTTGGCTTTCGGGTCCTTGCCCTGACTACGGCACCGAGGAGTATGCCGAGATTGATATGATGGAGCATCTAAATCATGATGATTATGTCTTTCATACAGTTCACTCGAAGCACGCTGCCATAATCCACGATAATCCGCTTCGTGGTACGACAGCTCCAGTAAATCGTGACGATTGGAATCTTTATGCCGCAGAGGTGTATCAGGATAGCGTTTGTTTTTATGTGAACGGAGCCAAAACCCTCACCTATCCTCGCGTGGAGGGTCTTGAGTATCAGTTCCCATATTCGGAGAAGGAGATACATATCCGCCTCTCGAATCAGCTCGGTGGAGGCTGGGTTGGTCAGGTGAGCAATCCTGAGCAGTTGCCTACAGAGTTGCGAATTGATTATGTGAGAGTATATCAAAAGCAGGAGTAGTCTTAAGGTCGAAATTTAAGGTGCGAAGCAGATGTTGTCGCACCTTTTTTGTATATTTGTGTTATGAAACAGGTAGTTTGCATTATCATGGTGGCGATGTGTGCCCTCTACTCAATATCGGAAGTTGAGGCGCGTGGTCGCAGGCACGAAGTGACGGTGGTGAGTAACCACGAGCAGGTGAAGATATACTCTTCGGCTGTGGAGGATACGTTGCGTATCTTCGTTATTGCTGACACCCATCTATGGCTCTCGGACGAGCGTGAGGAGCCCTATCGTGAGTATAGCCAGCGCATGGCTGCGGCGTATCATCACACCTCCCACTTTCGATCGGGAGCAGCTACAAATCCTGAGCAGGCTTTTCGTCAAACGGTGGCTTTGGCAAAGGCACGGGGTGCCGATGTAGTGGCGTTGGTGGGCGATATATTAAGCTATCCGTCTGAACGAGCTGTCGAGTTTGTGCAGGAGGTGATGCAGCAGGCGGAGATGCCTTATTTCTACACTTGTGGCAACCATGATTGGCACTATGAGGGTATGCAGGGTAGTAGTCGCGACCTGCGCAAGAGATGGCGTGAGGAGCGTCTTGCACCGCTGTTTCAAGGTTATAATCCCGATTGCTACGGCGTTACGGTGAATGGTGTACGTTTGTTGTTTGTCGATAGCTCGAATTATCTGATTGAGCCCCAGCAGCTAAAGTTCATTAAGCAAGAGGTACGCAGAGGTGAACCATTTATATTGTTCCAGCATATACCCATGTATGCGCCGTCGCGCCCAGTGGGTTATGGCATAGGTCACCACGATTGGGGTGCGAAGACCGATGGTGGTTATGAGATAGAGCGTCGTGAGCGTTGGGCTGAGGGTCACACTCCTCTCGACTACGACTATTATGATGCTATTGTTAAGGCTCCCAATTTGTTGGCTACGTTTGCAGGTCATGTTCACACCTATGGTGTAGATGTTATTGCTGGGCGTTCGCACTTCACCGTAGGGGCAAATTTCTCGGCGGCATATTACGATGTGATGGTGTTGCCGATGCGGTAAAAAATATACAAAAAAGGCAGCTAATTTTTAGCTGCCTTTTTTCTTATAGAAATACTTGCTTACTTCTTATTCTTTATAATCCACTCGGCAATCTGCACGGCATTAAGTGCCGCACCCTTCTTAATCTGGTCGGCTACGCACCAGAATGTAATGCCATTCTCGCGGCTGATATCCTTGCGGATACGACCTACATATACCGGGTCCTTGCCTGCGATGAAGAGAGGCATAGGATAAACCTTCTCCGCAGGCTCATCCATTAACACCACACCCTCAGCCTCTGCAAATGCCTTGCGAGCCTCCTCAGGTGTAATCTCACACTCGGTCTCCACCCAAATGCTCTCAGAGTGAGCACGCATAACAGGCACACGTACGCATGTTGCCGACACCTTTATGTCGGAGTGCATAATCTTCTGTGTCTCGTTATACATCTTCATCTCCTCCTTGGTGTAGTCGTTCTCGGTGAAGACGTCGATGTGAGGTATCACGTTGTATGCCAACTGATAAGCAAACTTATTTACGGTAGGCTCCTCGCCTGCAACCAACTGCTCATTCTGCTTCTTGAGCTCAGCCATAGCCTGTGCGCCGCCGCCACTTGCCGATTGGTATGTTGCCACGTGCACACGCTTGATGTGCGAGAGTTTCTCGATGGCGTTCAATGCCACAACCATCTGAATTGTGGTGCAGTTGGGGTTGGCGATAATGTTGCGTGGTGCGTTGAGGGCGTCCTCGGCATTCACCTCAGGCACAACCAAAGGCACGTCGTTATCCATACGGAATGCTGATGAGTTGTCAATCATCAGCGTGCCGTGCTTAGTGATAGTTTCAGCAAACTCCACCGATGTAGAGCCACCAGCAGATGTGAGGGCGATGTCAATATCCTTGAAATCATCGTTGTGCTGCAATAGCTTCACCTCAATCTCCTTGCCACGAAACATATATTTTGAACCTGCGCTACGCTCCGAGCCGAACAATACCAACTCGTCCACAGGGAAATCTACTCTCTCATTCAAGATGGTCAGAAACTCCTGACCCACAGCGCCACTTGCGCCTACGATAGCAATTTTCATAATATGTGTATTAACCTAAACTAATCGAAAAATTCGTCTGAAGTACCCTGCTGCACATTGGTAGTGTCAGCCTCCAACTCCTTTGGGCAGTCATATGACTCCCAACCTTCGGGACGTGAGAACTTAGCATTGCGGCTTAGTCCCAGACGTGGGTCGTCGTATGAGCGTTTGAGGAATTCACCTACGATAGGTAGAGCCATAACACTACCCTCACCTGCCGATGTTAGGTGTACCGATTGGTCCTCGCCACCCACCCAAGAACCAGCTACAAGGGTAGGGGTAACGCACATAAACCATGCGTCGCGGTTCTCGTTCGAAGTACCTGTCTTACCACCAATATCCATATTCTCCATGCCGAATTGCCAAGCCAAGCGTCCTCCCGTACCTGCGGTAATGACGCGCTCAAGCATTGTGAGCATGGTGTAGGCTGTGTGCTTGTTTATGGCATCTTGTGATTGTGGAATGAAACTCGATATGAGGTTGCCCTGACGGTCCTCGATACGTGTAACGAATATTGGGTCTATGTGTACTCCCTCGTTTACGAATGTAGAGTAGGCACTCACCAACTCAAATACATTCGACTCGAAAGCGCCCAAACAAAGCGCATAAGCGGGATAAATGTAACTCTTAATACCCATGTTGTGGAGGAAGTCAGCAACAGTTTCTGGCTGCTTGGCTTGTTTCATAATCCATGCCGAGTAGTTGTTGCGTGAATTGGCAAGTCCCCAATAGAGCGGGTGTTGCACGCCGTCGTACTCCACCTTGCCAGCTTCCTTGGGCGACCATATACCTGCAGGTGTTTCAATAGAAACAGGTAGGTTTGGTGCATAGGTGCAAGGTGTAAGACCAAGTTGGTCGATAGCGAAGGTGTAGATAAATGGCTTCACTGTAGAGCCAATTTGTCGTTTACCCTGCTTTGCCATGTCGTATTTGAAGTAGCGGAAGTTAGGACCTCCCACATAAGCCTTCACGTGTCCCGAACGAGGGTCCATAGCCACCAGCGAGGCACGCATGATGCGTTTGTGGTGGAGGATAGAGTCGCGTGGCGACATCAGTGTATCTCGTTCGCCCTTGAATGTGAACACACGCATCTGGCACTTCTCGTCAAACGAAGCAAAAATCTCCTTTTCGGTGATGCCCGCCTTCTTCATTTCGCGGTAGCGGTCGGAGTTTTTCATTGCACGCTTGATGATTGCGTCAATCTCCTCTCTCTCCAAATCTTGGAACAACACTCCTGTTGATTTCACTTGGCGGTCCATGCGAGGCTGTATGACGCTCTCCATCTGCTTCTGTATAGCCTCCTCGGCATAGCGCTGCATGGTGGGGTTGATGGTGGTGTAGATACGTAAACCATCGCGATAGATATTGTATGGCGTGCCGTCAGCCTTTTCGTTCTTCAAGCACCAGCCATAGAGCGGATTTTCATCATACTCCTTGACCGCTTGCTCGTAGTCCCAGTCGGTGAGGAATTGGCGACGCGTAGGACGCTTGGCGTTCATCACATTGCGGAGCATCTCGCGGAAATATGTCGCCTCACCTTCGTTGTGAGATATGGGTTTGTAGTTCAGTGTTATGGGTAGTGCTGTGAGCGAATCGCACACCGACCTTGATATGGCACCCACTTTTCGTAGGCGGTTGATTACCAAATTACGTCTGTTTAGGGCGCTCTCTGGATTACGAACAGGTGAGTAGCGGGTAGGAGCGTTTACCACTCCGACCAACATGGCAGCCTCCTGAAGATTCAATTCGTTTGGAGCCTTGCCGAAGAATGTGCTTGCCGCCGATTTGATGCCGTATGCGTTTGAGCCGTAAGCTACCGTGTTGAGGTACATCGCTGCAATCTCCTCTTTGGTGTAGTTGTGCTCGAGTTTGATTGCTGTAATCCACTCTTTGAATTTCGACTGCACGAGTTTCATCGAACGCGCCACCTTGCCTCTGTTGCGTACCGTGTCACGAGGGAATAGGTTTTTTGCCAACTGCTGAGTAATGGTCGAGCCACCTCCCTGCGAATGGTCACGCAAAGCAATGGTCTTAATACCTACACGGAACAACGATGGGATATCAATACCTGAATGGCTACGGAAACGTTCGTCCTCTGTGGCAATAAGTGCTGCTACAACAGGAGGTACCGAGTGACCATCAAGCGAGATATGTAGCGTCGAGTCCTTAGAGAACAACTCCTCATACTGGACATAGGAGCGGTTCTGTACGAAAAACGTTCCTATCACATGACCATTGTCGCCATATATCTCGGTTGCAAGGTTGCTCTTAGGATTTTCCAACTCCTCGAATGAGGGCATGCGTCCAAAAACACCTGCTGCCGCCAAAAAAAGCATCAGAAAAAGTAGAGCGACGGGTGTCATAACAACAGCCCACATCAACTTGATAACCTTCTTTTTATTCTTGAAAAAGCCTTGTATGTCCATAGTAAAACTAAATACCTCAATGATTAACGTACAAAGATAGTGAATATTAATCAAAATGAGTCAATTTTCACAAATTTCTTCAGCCTCCTAAAAAGGTAACTCCATACCCACGCCGAAGAAGAAACCTCCCTCGCTGGGTTGGTAGAACGAAAATTTGAGGGCTGTGGTGGCTGAGGCAGGTTGGCGTATGATATTGAAGTCGAAAATAATGTCGCCGCCGTATGATTGTAGCTTGTGCCAAAGATTGCGCACCTTGCCTTCGCTCTGGAAGTGTGGCATTTGGAATTGAGCCATGTCGTAACCCAAATTCACTCGCATACGTTTCACGTAGAATATACCACTCCAGCCGCCGTCGGGATACCAAATGGGGAGTTGATAATTCAGCGACATTGCCATGTAGTGATGGTTGTCGATTTGTGAAGAGTCAAATCCGCGTGGTAGTAGTTTGGTGGATTTAAATCGAAGCACCGACAGAGCCTCGTCGCTCTGGAATCCGCCGAACGAGTTTTGGTATGCCAATGCCAATGAGAGGCTATTGTGTGGTAGTATGCCGGGTGTGTATAACTTTGTATAGAATGCCGCTAAGTCGCTGAAACTACCATTTGTAGGGTTGGTGGCATAGGTTGCCGATGCCGCAATACCCCAACGTGGCGCGAAGTCACGATGAGCCAAGCGCACCATGTCTTGATACGCAAGGGTGAATTGGGTCAAGTGTAATCCCTTCTTGTAGCCTATGGTTGCAATGTTGCTTATACCCTCGTTGAATTGTAGCTTGCCTGTGTTTGCCACCAGTCCATTCGAGAATTCCCAGCCTCCCGACGCTACAAGGTAGCGAGTGTGGTATCCTCGCTGAAACAGTAGTGGCAACGACACATTAACACCCATGGCGTAGAACTTACCTCTGGCAGGAGCTTCGGGGAATTCTATGGTATGTTTGTCGGGGTTATATGTGTAGATGGGGTATATGTTCTGACGTCCTCCGTATGTGGCGTTAAGGCTGATGATAGGTCCCAAGCCGTAGTATTGTAGCGCGCCCTTAAAGATGTGTCCATTCATGCCGCTATAGCCATAGCTGAAGAATCCTTGCATCGAAGAGAGTAGGTTCTGAGTCATGACGGTAGCACCTGCATTTAAACGAATAGAACCTCCCTCGCTTAAGGAGAATGGGTCGTAAGAGAGTGGTGCCCAACTGTGGAAGTTGAAGAGCGTGAATGCTTTATGGTAGCGACGGGTTTTCTTGGCTGTAGTGTTGAGTTCTGCCTCGGGAATGTTGATGCTAACCGTGTCGAGGTTTATGATGCCCCACTTTTTGCGTGCAGGGTTTACTACATTGAGTGGCAGTTGTGAATATTCAATCGGACGATATAGCTTTCCCACCTCTTGTATTGCAGGGTGATAGCCGTCCGAGGCATAGGTTGTCATCAATACTTTGCCATCTGCTGGCGCAGGGTCGAATGAGCCGTAAGTAGATTCGGTTATTTGGTATTCTTTACCCTCCTTCAAGTCAAAACAGTGTATCTCATCTTTGCCCGATGCTATTGAACCGAAGTATAGCTTTCCATCTTGAGCACGCAGTTTGCTCAAGGTTATGTAGGCTGGTTGGGTGAGTTGCGAAAGGTTGTAGGTGTTGTCTATGCGAGCTATCCACATACCCTCGTCTGAGGTGATTATACAGAAGTGCTGTTGCGAGGTGTTATCCCACGCCAGCGAGTGTACCTCGTGTCCAAATGGCAGCGAGACGGTTGACTCGGTGCCATCGCATAGTTGATGGTGGAATGAGTAGATGCCGTTAGTCTCGTATTCAATCCATGCAAGACCTCCCTCGTCGTCGGGAGTTGGGTAGAGAATATTCTTACCATGCATGTTCTTTGTGCGAGGTTGCTTTTTGTCCAAGTCGAGGTAGCAGAGGCTCGATTTGACCTTTTGCTCAAACATCACGCTACGTCGATATTCGGTCCACCAGATGCGGTTGTTCACCTTGTCAAAAGCAGGACGTGTTGCTATGTAACCCGTGTGGCATAGGCGTTTCTCTTCGCCAGTTTTGGGGTCGAGTATTACCAACTGCTCGGCACGTGATAGACTTGTTTTCTGAGCTATGACCTTGCCATTGACCCACATGGGGTTTGCATATGTGGTGTAGCTCGAAAATTTGGGCGTGGGGAGCGCTTGACTGCTGTTATCTACGTGAGGTAGCGTTTGCCAAAGGTTGTAAAGGTTGGAGAATGTTTTGCGAAAGAGTGATGACGTGGAGAATCCAAACAGATACTTCATTCGCCACCCTTCAGATATGAATGTCCACGGGTGACGTACTCCATACGCTGCCATGTCGTTTGCCATGACCGTGCCTGAAAGTTCGTTGCCGTGTGCCACCATTTGATATCCAAGTTGGTAGTGGTCGGGTATGAAATCACGATATGAGCCGCAGAACAACTTGTCGGCGTTACGATATTTGTTGGCTATGTCGCCCATTGCTCGATACTCCAAAGTAAATCGAGGCTGCAACGCACGTCCATACGATGAAGCCTGTGTCTCGCACATCGTAGCATCGCCCTCCATCATCCATAAAGGCAGGAACACAAGTCCGATGGTAGAACTCTGTTCTCCTAAGAGATAACTCAGGAATTTTATATAGCTAACATTCAGATTATTATATTGCGCAGCGTGGCGATATTCGTGAGCCACCAGCTGCTTAATCCACGGCATCGAGTATCCGTCGATGGCTGGCGTGGAGAGAAACTCTACACGTTTTGGGAGCCACATCACCAATCCATTTGAGTTCATGTTTTCGGGGTGTACCACAAATGGTAGGTTGAGAGGTGGTAGGGTGAAACCATAGTTGATGTATGGATACATGCACTTGGTGAAGTAGAGTGTTGTAAGACCTATCTGCTCGGCAGAGGTGGGGTATATAACCCTCGTGTGGTCAGTCTTTGACTCTGTCCACTTTAATCGAGCAGGGTCGGCACCCCAACTGTAATATTGGGCATAAGAGGTGATAACACTTATCGTAAAGATGAGTGTTAAAAACGAAAATTTTATTTTTGTGCCCTTTAACATGGGAATTATCCTCCTGCCTTTTTGCATTTATAACCTGCCGCCACAAGCAAATCCACAACGCGGTCGCGATGGTCACCTTGAATGATTATCTCGCCATCTTTTGCCGAGCCACCTACGCCACACTTGCTTTTCAACATGCGACCCAAATCAGCGAGGTCAGCCTCTGAGCCGACAAAACCTTTTACCAAAGTCACGGTCTTGCCGCCGCGCTGTTTGCGGTCGAGCCATACGCGCAAATTTTGTTCCCCGGGAGCGAGTGTCGTAGTCTCTTGCTCCTCGCTGGTCGTGTATTCAAAATCGGGATTGGTGGAGAAGACCATGCCCAAACGTTGTTTCCAATCGTTCATAATCGAATTTGGTTATAATAGTGAAAACAGAGAAAAAATTATACTCTTCTCGCTTTTATACAGCAAATCGGTATTTAATAATTTGGCACAAATTTACAAAATTGTTATATTTACAACAAATTATGAAACACTCAAAGATAGAAAAATCACCTTGTGACGAATTTAGACGTCAAAATGTGGTACGTGACTATGTACCACCGCCCATTATTGATGACGGGCGAGAGAGGGTTGAGGTCTTTGTCGAGGGATATGAAGATGTAGCTTTTTGGCGTTCAATCTTCGACCACTTCGACAACCCCTATCTACGTTTCGAAATTTCGGTGCCCAACCGTGAGGATTTACCCAAGGGTAAGAAGGTGCTCATGTCGATGATCCCACGTTCGTCGGAGTATATGCTTCTGTGTGTAGATTCCGACTTCGATTATTTGTTTGGTGATAGGACCGAGCAAGCGAGGGAGATACGTGATGCCGAGTTTATGTTTCACACCTACACCTACGCCACCGAAAACTATCTGTGTTATGCTCCGTCGCTACATAATGTTTGCGTGAAGGCTACCAAGAATGATAGCCACATATTTGATTTTGTGGAGTTTATGGCGGCGTACTCGCGCACGATATATCCGCTGTTTTTGTGGTATGCCTACTCGGCACAACTCTCCTCGGAGTCGGTATTCCCGCTGGTGGATTTTAAAAATGCGGTGCGATTGGGTTATCTTGAGATTGAGAATAATGGAGCCGATACTCTCGCATGGCTTGAACGTCAGGTTGAACGTAAACTCTCGCGCTTGGAGCAGCAAAATCCACGCATGGCCGCCGAGATGCCGTCGTTTGCCGAGTACCTGCGAGGTAAGGGCGTGGAGCCTGAGAATACCTATCTATTTATGCATGGTCATACGCTGATGGATAATGTGGTGATGATAGTGCTCAACACCGTCTGCGACCGTCTGCGTCAGATGTCCATCGCCAAGATTAATTCGTCGAGCAAGACGGGTCTGCCATTGAAGAATGAGTTGAGTAACTATATCAATACCTTGCGCTCGACACGTGATGTGTTGCTTGATAATGAGAACTATACATCATGTCCGCTGTATCAAAACCTTAAAGCCGACATTGAGAGTTACATAATTCGCACCATCGACAAGATAAAGTCAAGGCGTGAGGGCATTGCACCAAAGAGCAGGTAGAACGGAATGACTTTGCTATTATAAAACCAAAAGGATATGTTTTCAAATAAATAAGTGCGTGCAGGGATTCCTGCACGCACTTATTTGTATTGTGTTATCTGCTCGTCTATTTCGCCTTAGCTATTTCAAAGGAATCTCCGGATGCTGAACGGTCAAGGTCATGCCCTTTTGTGAGAGGTAGAACATATAAAGCACAACGGGCTCTGTGCCATTGTTCTCGCCATGATGGATGGCATCGACCATCTCTACCACTACATCACCAGCACACAACACCTTGGTTTTACCGTCCTGCGAATTGATAGTCAGCTCGCCCTGCACCAACACGCCGTGGTTCATAGCCTCATGATGATGCCATCCCAACTTCTTGCCCGGTGGAATGATGTACTTGACTGCCACCAATTCCGGCTTTCCTTCTGGATAGTCGGGTAAATCCACCTCATTCCAACTCTGGCTGGTACGCAGCAATTCAATGCTTAACACTTTGCTGTCTGTGTCATCCATACTGCTGCAACCGATGATGCAGATGCAACAGAATATAAGGCCCCCTATGAGCCACTTTGCAAACTTGTTCATATCCCGATTTATCAATGAGTGTTATTAAAATGAGGCTGCTAACTTTAAGTTAGACAGCCCCATTTTTTGTTTTATCAAATCAGATATTAGATAGCGTTTGTATCGTAAAGAATCTGGTTAACCTTGCGAACAGCAGCAGCCGATGCCTCGAATGCAGCCTTCTCCTCGTCTGTGAGCTCGATCTCGATGATCTTCTCGATACCCTCACGACCGATAACTACAGGTACACCGATCATGATATCCTCCTGACCGTACTCACCCTCGAGGTAGTAACCGCAAGGAATGATGCGCTTCTGGTCACCCAAGATAGCCTCAACAACTGATGCTGCAGCAGCACCTGGAGCATACCAAGCTGATGTGCCGAGCAAGCCAGTAAGTGTAGCACCACCTACCATAGTGTCAGCAGCAACCTTTGCCAACTCCTCCTGTGAAAGGAACTGTGATACAGGTACACCCTTGATTGTAGCCTTTGATGTCAAAGGAATCATTGTAGTGTCACCGTGACCACCGATAACCATACCGTCAACATCGTGGATATTAGCACCAGTAGCCTTTGCCAAGTAGCAACGGAAACGTGATGAATCCAATGCACCACCCATGCCGATTACGCGGTTCTTTGGCAAACCTGTCGACTTCAATGTGAGGTAAGCCATTGTATCCATTGGGTTAGATACGATAACGAAGATAGCGTTTGGTGAGTGAGCCAAAGCCTGTGATACTACGCTCTTAACGATGTTTGCGTTTGTACCGATAAGCTCCTCGCGAGTCATACCTGGCTTACGTGGAATACCTGAAGTTACAACCACTACGTCAGAGTTTGCTGTCTGAGCATAGTCGTTTGTGCAACCTGTGAGCTTAGTCTTGAAATCGGTTGTAGCCGATGCCTGATACATATCAAGCATCTTACCCTCTGACAAACCCTCCTTGATGTCGATCAATACTACCTCGTCTGCTACTTCGCGTGCAGCCAATACGTTTGCGCAAGTTGCGCCTACCATACCAGCGCCGATAACTGTTACTTTTGACATAATTTTATTTTTGTTTAAGTTTTTGAAATTTTCGTTTTTAGCCAATCAACTCAGCGTAAGCCTCTGGAGTAAGCAATGCGTCGTACTCAGCTGGGTCTGACATCTTAACCTTAATCATCCAGCCCTCACCGTATGGGTCAGAGTTTACAAGTGCTGGGTCAGCATCTACTGCGTCGTTGAACTCAACAACTTCACCACCAACAGGGATAAATGCGTCGCTCACGGTCTTAACAGCCTCGATAGAGCCGAAAACCTCACCAGCAGCCAATGTCTCACCAACGGTAGGAACGTCAACGAATACGATGTCGCCGAGCTGGCTCTGTGCAAAATCTGTGATACCTACATAGGCAAACTCGCCCTCAACACGACACCACTCGTGGTCGTTTGAGTACTTCAAATTAGCAGGAATATTCATAATCGTAAATATATTAAAATTGTTTTGTTTTACACACATAATTCCTCGTGCAGAGCCTTACTTCGACACTACACACTTTACCTCATACAAAGATAGGATATATTTTCTTAACAAAATCACTTTTTGTTAGTTTTTTAACACAAATTCCACCTCTTTGAAGAGAAATTTATGCTCCACGCCCCCTTTGTCCATAATTTTCAACGCACCTTGTGGCTCTACGTCCGTAATTGTACCTTGAAAGTGACTTCCGTCGGGCAGGGCGAAGGTGCTCTCCTTATTTAGCAGATAGAGGCTCTCATTGTAGGCAGTATGCAACTCTCCCTGCTTGTTTTGACGCAACATCTCGTAGCGACGCATAAGGTTGTGGGCGATGTCTTTTAAGACCTGCTCCCTGTCGTGTGGGTTTCCCGTGATGAGTCGCATCGAAGTGGGGTTGGGCAGCGTGGGGTCAAACTCCGTCTGATTGACGTTGATGCCGATGCCCATTATCGTACGTCCGATTTGTGAGCCTTGCAATTTGTGTTCCATCAATATGCCCACGATTTTTCGGTCGCCTACGTATATGTCGTTTGTCCACTTAATCCGAGCTTCGATGCCGTACCCTTCAAGTGTATCGACCAACGCCAATGCCACTACCTGCAATAGCGAGAACTGTTCGGTGGGAGGTAGAAATGTGGGCTCTACAACCACCGAGAAGGTGAGGTTTTCACCTTCGTTGCTGAGCCACGTGTGTCCACGCTGACCTCGTCCTGCGCTTTGACGCTCAGCCCAGATGATGTCGCCCTCACGATAGTGGGGGAGTGCCGCCTCGTCGTTCGATGAGCAGAGGTGCTCGAAGTAGTGTATCATCAGAATGGATATTGAACCATGTAACGCCACAGCGGTGCGGCGTGCATGCATTGAATTATCTGGTCGTCGTGTAGCAACTCCTCCACCTCTTCGCGAGTCATAAGCTCCACTTTTATATCCTCGCCATCTTCGGTGTGTTGTTCTGTTAATTTCTCCACTCCGAAGGCTAAGAAGGTGTAGGCGAGGTTGTTATGGTTGGTTGGGTTGGGCGACGTAACCATGAACTGTCGCCACTCTCCGCCACCATAGCCTGTCTCCTCCATGAGCTCACGACGTGCACTCTGCTCGGGTGTCTCGCCCTCCTCGCAGCAGCCCGCTGGGAGTTCGTAATTGGTACGACCTAAGGCGTGACGATACTGACTTATCATCACGAACTTATCGTCCTTGGTAATGGCGATTACATTCACCCAATGAGGGAACTCGAAGATATACCATTCGGGCACGATGGCGCCTGTAGGTAGCTCCACACGTTCGCGTCGTACCGTAAACCACGGGCGATTGGCAAGGTACTCGCTATGTAGCACCTTCCAAGGTCTATGTTCGGGCTTTTTCATATATCTACGCTATACACTTACGCCAAAGTCGCGCAATGCATCGTTTAGTGATGTCTTCTTGTCGGTAGATTCCTTACGATGACCAATGATGAGGGCGCACGAAACACCATACTCGCCCGCAGGGAACTTCTTGGTGTATGTGCCAGGAACTACTACCGAACGTGCAGGTACGTAGCCTCGATACTCCTTTGGCTCGTCGCCCGTAACGTCGATGATGTGTGTTGAGCCGGTGATTACGGTATTTGAACCGAGTACCGCCTCACGGCAGATGTGAGCACCCTCGACAACAATGGCACGTGAGCCGATGAAACAGTTGTCCTCGATGATTACAGGAGCAGCCTGTACAGGTTCCAATACGCCACCAATACCTACGCCACCGCTAAGGTGAACGTGCTTACCAATTTGGGCGCATGAGCCTACCGTAGCCCATGTATCAACCATAGTGCCTGAATCAACATAGGCACCAATATTCACGTAAGAAGGCATCAGGATAGCTCCAGGAGCAATGTAAGCTCCGTAGCGTGCCACTGCGTGGGGAACAACTCGCACGCCCAACTTCTCGTAGTCGTGCTTGAGCTCCATCTTATCGTACCACTCCAACTCGCCCGAACGCATTGTGCGCATCTCCTGAATTGGGAAGTACATGATGATAGCCTTCTTTACCCACTCATTTACCTGCCACTCGCTATTTTCGAGGTTGAGTGGCTCTGCGGTGCGAAGCTGACCCTTATCCACAGCCTCAACCACCTCACGAATTGTAGCCTTCACGGCTGCATCGGCAAGCATCGAACGATCGGTCCATGCCCGCTCTACTATCTGTTTGTGTTGTGAAAACATAGTTTTAAAAATTTATACCCCAAAGATATACAAAAATCGATAAAATAGAGATTGGTAATTGCAAAAATTCATATCTTTGTAACTCACAAATAGAATTGATACAGTATGAAAGTATATAAATTTGGAGGAGCATCGGTGAGAACTGCCGATGGTGTGCGTAACCTCGCACATATTGTTGAGGGTGAGCAGAATCTATTTATCATCGTGTCGGCAATGGGTAAGACTACCAATGCGTTGGAGCGTGTCTTCACAGCCATGCAGAAGGCTCAAAAAGATGAGGCTCACAAGGAGATTGCCGAGATTGTGGAGTATCACGCTGCAATTATCAACGACCTGTGGGGTGAGCCTACGCAGCTTGACGAGGTGAATGCACTGTTTGCCGAGTTACGTTCGATTATTGACAACACTATCTATCGCCCACAAGATGCTGAGCTGTGGTATGACACCATCGTGGCATTTGGTGAGTTGATTTCTACAACAATCATATCGAAGTATTTAAATCATGCAGGCTTGCGCAATCGTTGGATTGATATGCGTAAAACGTTTGTGACAAATCCTCGCCACAAGGACGCTAATGTTGATATTAAGGCTTCGGAGCCTCGCTTGAAGGCTGCGTTGGAAAATACGGGCGTAGGTGTTTTCGTGGGTCAGGGTTTTATTGGCTCGGCTCCCGACGGAACTACAACAACATTGGGTCGCGAGGGCTCTGACTACTCGGCGGCGGTTGTGGCTCATATCTTGGAGGCGGAGTCAATGTCGGTGTGGAAAGATGTCGATGGTGTGTTGAACGCCGACCCTAAGGTCTTCAAAGATGCTGTGAAGATTGATGCACTGAACTATCTCGACACTATCGAGTTGGCATATAGCGGTGCGCAGATTATCCACCCAAAGACAATCAAGCCTTTGCAAAATAAGAATATTCCTTTGTATGTACGTCCATTCGGCGATAAGACAAAGCCCGGAACAGTTATCAAAGCTGATGCCGAGCATGTTACGTTGCCTATTATGATTTATAAGCGTGATCAGGTGTTCTTGATTATTCGTTCAAAGGATTTCTCATTTGTGATGGAGGAGAAGTTCGCTGTGATATTCTCGTTGCTTGACCGTTTCCGTATTAAGACACACCTTATTAATAATTCGGCAGTGGATTTGGGTTTGTCGGTTGATGCGTCATGGCACATTGATGAGCTCATTGAAGCATTGGAGAAGGAGGATTTCGAGGTTGAGAAGCGCGAGAGCGTATGTCTTCTTACGATACGCAACTGCACCGATGAGTTGTATGAGCGTTATGTGGCATCGCAGCAGAAGTTGGTGCGTCAGATAAACTTTAAGACCGTACGTGTCGTATTGCCTGAACCTACGTTCTAATACGACAGAGATAAACAAAAAAAGAGGTTGTCCGCAAAGGACAACCTCTTTTTATTTGTATAACAATTATTAATTTATCGACTTGCGGTCTGGTGCAATGTTCTCAGGAGCCTCAGCCTCCATCTTGTTTTGCAGAGCCACCATCTCAATTGCGTCAGCTGCCGCAGAGAAATCTCCAATTGTTACAGGCATGTTCCATGCTATTTGCAACTTCGTGATGCCATCTAATACAGTCTTATATGCTGACGAGTTATCGTCCTCAGCTAAAATGATGACAGCATCAACGTCGGTGTATTCGGCAAGGAACTGAGTTGTAAGTGTTATGTTAAACACCTTTGGTGCATGGCGGACAAGGATACTCTGCTCGGAGCAACCCAAAGCCTTCAAACTCTCGGTTGCGGCTGCCAAGTGGCGATGTGCAAACGACGCTTGCTCATCAACAATGACTATTCCGACCTTATATTGTGCCATAGACCAAGAGTGCTTTACTCAGCCAACTGCTTCATAGCCTCGCGAGACTCCAATGAACGAGAGTACTTCTCGTTAATGGTCTTGTAGCAAGCCTGTGCCTTAGCCTCCTCACCTGATGCGCTATATGCCAATGCAGCCTTGCGAAGGTAGAGTGGAGTTGTGAAATCGTTAGTGCTGATCTCTGCAGCCTTCTCAAAGTAAGAAGCAGCCTTAGCGTAGTCGCCCTTCTCAACAGCGATATCACCCTTGATACCCTCTGCCATAGCATTAACCATCTCGCCAGGGATACCCTTTACATTCTTGTAAGCGTTGATGTACTTCTCAGATGCTTCCAAATCGCCTAAACGCAAAGCACACGCAGCAGCGTACATATTAGCCAAGTTACCAGCTGGAGTATTGCCATACTGCTCAGCTACCTCAGCAAAACCTGGAGTTGACTCGTCGCCATTGAGTGCCAAGCTATAATCAGGAGTAGCCTCCTCGAATAGATACTGTGCCTCGTAAAGCATCTCCTGAGCCTGATTCATACGTGGCTCGCTAACGAGCTTCTTGTAACCGAATACTACAATTGCAATTGCGAAGATAGCTACAATAGCTACAACTACCATTTTGCTGTTTTTCTCGAAGAAGTTCTCGGCCTGTGACTGTGCATTTGCCAAAGCCTCTTCCTGTGGTGTCATTACCTCTTTTGCCATTTTTTTATGATTTTTAGTTTATTATTCATTCAATTCAAAACGCAAAATTAAAACAAAAAACGGAAAAAATAGCATAAAGTGCGATGGAAAATGTAATTGAATGGGCGAAAGCTGTCAAAAGTCGGTGAAAAATTGTAACTTTGTTAGCAAATAGAGAGAAATTATGCGGCTAAGAAAGCTATTGCTTATAAACTTCAAGAATATTCATCAAACGGAGATAGCTCTGTCAGATGGCATAAATTGTTTCGTCGGCGACAACGGAGCAGGCAAGACCAATGTGCTCGATGCGATACATTATCTATCGATGTCGAAATCGGCATTTACCATGACCGATGGTCAGAGTGTATCGCATGGCGAGGATTTTTTTGTCACCGAGGGTTCGTATGTCACCGATAACGAAAGGGTTGAATTGGTGAATTGCTCTTTTTCGAAGCGTGGCGGAAAGATTATCAAACGTAATGGTAAGGAGTATGACCGTATAGCCGACCATGTGGGTAATTTCCCTGTGGTTATTGTCTCTCCGCGCGATACCGATTTGATAACCGATGCCGCCGAGGAGCGACGTCGTTATCTTAATGGCTTTATCTCGCAGCTCGACAATGCCTATCTGCAATCCATGATGCGTTATAATGCGGTGTTGGCTGAACGAAATGTCTTTCTGAAGCGTTCCTCTGACGAGTCCATGTTGCAGATTTATGACATACAACTCGATGAGCATGGTACGCGTGTGTATGAGCAGCGTAAGCGAGTCATCGAGCGTATGCAACCCCTTGTGGCGGAGTATTATGGATTTCTTGCCGAGGATCGTGAGCAGGTTGAGATGATATATCGTTCGGAGCTTGATAGCCTGTCGTTGAGGGATATTTTATTGCAGTCGCGTGAACGCGACCTTGTGAATCAGTTTACTACGTCGGGCGTTCATCGTGATGATTTGGTATTTAAGATTGGAGGTTATCCACTTAAAAAATATGGCTCGCAGGGTCAGCAAAAGTCATTCTTGATAGCCCTGAAGCTGGCACAGTATCGTCTTTTGGCGGAGCAGACAGGTGAGAAGCCTATACTATTGTTGGACGATTTGTTCGATAAGTTGGATATGCGACGTGTGGAGCGTCTGTTGGGACTTGTGTCGGGTGATGACTTTGGTCAGATTTGCATCACCGATTGCAATAAGGTGCGCTTGGAGAGTATCTTGAAGAGCGCAGGTAAGGAGTATGTGTTATTTACCGTTGATGGAGGAGAGATTAAGCGATGAGACGTACCAAGACAATGTTATTGGGCGATGTGTTAGAGGAGTTCTTCTCACGCCCCTACGTGGCGGCAAAGGTTGCCGAAGGTAAGCTCCCCGATACATGGCGAGAGGTTGTGGGTAATAGGGTAGCAGATCATACCACCGAGCTAAAACTCGAGAATCATGTATTGTATGCCCACATCTCGTCAAGCATTCTCCGTTCAGAACTCTTCTATCGCCGTGAAGCCATAGCCCAAGAGATAAACCGAGTGAGTGGAGTACGGCTTGTGAATGTGGTGATAATAAAGTAAACTTATTAATATATTCAGAGTATAAATTAAGGGTGTCGCAACAGATAAGTTGGACACCCTTAATTTATATAGAATCGAAAGATTCGCTCTCGGCCATTAATTCAGGCGTGGAGTCTCAAAGCCTTCAACATCGCTACCATCGCCGTCGATAAACTTCTGCATGTTGAAGTTGCTTATGAACCAAATATTCTTCTTCTCTGGCTTTGGATACTGCGCAGCGTGATCCTTTACTGCCTTGACCATCTCCTCGGTAACGATGAGTCGCTTGTCACCGTAGTCGTCGATAACCTGATCGCATACAACTAGGAAGCCCCACTTCTCGAAGAACTCGGTCAAATCCTCTTTTGCTACATCGCAACATACCTTCACGAAGTTAATCTGGCGTGCTCCGTGGTCCTCAGGAATGTCGTCCGATGTGCGCATAATGTGGTGCAAATCGGGATAGAAGTCCTCGCGACCCATAACCTTGGTGTTGTAGAGGTACAACTGCCATAGTGGTACAAGCTTATAGAATGGGTCAGAGCAAAGACTATATACGTGTGGATTCTCGCCATAGTTTGCAAGCTCAGCCCACGCAGCTTCGTAGCGGTCGTTATGAGTGCGAATAACTTTGCCGTTTGCATCCCTGATGTATTCCTTACCTTCGTGGAATACATAGTCACTCTCGCCCCAACCTCTAAACTTCATTACACAGTACATTGATAATATGTTGTTACTTACCTCGCCCATACCTGCCCAGTTGAAACCTGGAATCTGATTCTTGTGACCTACCTCGTGGTATGGTCCCCATGCATTCCAACGCAACTGGCTTGGATTGAGCATGGTGTTCATCGCAGCACCACCGTGCATTTCGTGTATAGAGTATCCTGTGTGGTAACCAGATGCATACATAAATGCCTTATCTGGTGATGCTACATAGAGCATACGGTTGCGGTGACCACCTGTTTGGTACTTGTGGTGACCCTGGAACTCCTCTTCCAGATATACGATAGAATCCGCCATCTGCATTATGTCAAATGCTCTAGCTGTATTACCGCAGTATTGCTTATAATCTTTCACACGGAATGTATAGATAGCTCTTGCTCCACGCATGTCAAACAACTCGCTTGATGCTTTGTCTAACATCGCTGCCACATCGGCCTCTGGATTCTCGATAATATCGTAGTAACCATTAACCAACGCTGTTGGGAAGTTGATGCGTATAGGTTTTGCGCTAGGGCTCTCGCTGTGGTAACGTACATAAATAAGACCCTTGTTCTTGATGTTGAGCTTATTAAGACCCTTGTAAAGAATGTAGTTGTCGCCGTGGTCTTTGACCGTATAGTCGATAACATCGATTGAGATAGGTACATCGTAAGTCTCATCTACAAATACTACATGCTCACCCGCCTCGAAATACATACCTGTGATATTGTCGAAGAGGGTGTATCCACTTGTGCGGAACTTCTTTGCATCAACATCTGGGTGTGGATATGGCTTATAAGTTGCTGCACGATATTTTGGATCGTACTCGCCTGAGTAGATGTATGATGCCAAGTCGCGGAAGAAGTCATTAGGAATAGCCTCAATCATCTCCTCGGTAACATCGTCACGAAGCTCAGAACATGACAAGTCGGTGAAGATATCAAGCTCGTTGAAGTCCTTTGCACCCTTACGGTAGAAGATGATCTCGTGTACGGCTGCTTGGATACCAGCACTATTAGCCGCTGTGCGCACAACGAAGACAACTTCTTTAGGCTTAATCAAGGTGAAATATAGACGCTGTTTCTCCTTTGAGAACTTGAAGTCGTATGAGCCGATGAGCGTCTTCTCTCCGCCCTCTACTTTGCCATAAACATCAACCTCGCCCCAAATACCTTCGCCCTGACCAGGGTAGATTTCCACATAGTCAACTCGATCTGCATTATTGAACTTACATGTGAATTCAACGGGAAACTTTCCTCCGTTAGCACCAACCCAAGAATTCAAGTCGCCATCGTAGGCATTTTTGAGAATAGACGTTCCACCATAAATAGATGAATTGGCTTTCATATCAGCAATTTTCACAACCTCATCGTTAGGAATAGCGTCTGCATTTGCCACTGAGTCCTTTCCTTTCTGTTTAATTTTGAGTGTCACAGATTCCTTTGGCTCAGCCGACGAAACTGTTACTAACACTTCGCGTGGTTCTGTGTCGGGGTTGTTTGTGATATTGAACTTCAAAGGCTCGTCGTCATCATCATCTGCGCTGCGAGGCACATACTCAATCCAATCTTTGCCTTCTTCTATCTCTACATTGAAATCTACATTCGCAAAGAATGGAACAGATAGGGTGTGTTTTTTAGATTGCACTTCAAAAGTAGTAGTCTCTACGATAATACCATCAGCAGCACCCGCTTGTTTGATTTTGATGTTCTTTTTAAGAGTGGGGTCTGAATCGGACTTAATCTCAATAGTAGTTTCTCGCTTCTTTTCATCTTTGTTAGATGCAACTTTGATTGTGAGAGTGTTAGAGTTTACTGTACGAGATAGAGTACACCAGTCCTTACCTGAGCTATAGACTTTTGGGGTCCATTTGCCATCGGGGGTGGTGACGGTTACATTGACAGATAATGAGCCACCAGCTTTGCCGACAATAAAGCTGTTTTTGCTTAGTGTAATTTCAGGAATGATAGGGTCTTCTGTGACTCCGTTGTCTTTCGAGCATCCGCTCATGGCGAGCACGGTAACAACTCCTAATAATGCTAAGATCTTTTTCATAAGGTTCAACCCTTTCTTATTTTAAGGTAATAAAATGACCAAAGAACTTACCCCAAAACGAGGAAAGTTCTTCGGTCTACTAGGTTATTTAATATTGTAAATCATAAAGAATTAACCTCCGTATTCACTCATACCATTGTATAAGTGGATATTGCTACCATCGCACTCGTCATCAATATGCTTATCAATGTTAAAGCCCTTAACATTTTTACCATTGCCATTGCGATACAAGTCGAGGTTATGGTTATTTATAAACCAAATATTCTCTTTTGCTGGCTTTGGGTACTTCTTGGCATACTCATAAACCTCGTCAATCATCTCCTGAGTGACACGGAATTTATGTTCGCCGTAGTCTTCGATAATGCCATCGAAAGGAGTTAAGAAGCCCCAATTGTAGAAGAACTCTGTCAAGTCTTCCTGAGCAGCATCGCAGCATAGACGGATAAAGTTCAACTGACGCTCGCCATCGTTGTTGTATCCATCATTTTCTTTCTCTTCCGCAGGCGTAAGAGCTACGTTTGGTGAACCATCTGGGAGGTTGCCTGTGCGGCACTCATGATATACATTTGGATAGAAGTCCTCGCGACCCATAACCAATGTATTGTAGAGGAACAACTGCCAGAAAGGAACAATCTTGAAGAATGGGTCAATGCCTCGTTGCTTTATATCAGGATGTCCACCTACATAAGCACCAAATGGATGAGGAATTTTTGTTTCGTCTATTTCGTTATCGCCTGCAGAGTCATTAGCTTTGGCTTTGATACGACCATTGTTATAACATTGCCAAGCTGCATCATAACGATTTGATGTATGATGATTTTTGCCTTTCTCGTCATACCAATCACCACTCATAAGTAACATATAGTCTGACTTATGCAGAGGGTAGTCATCGCCGATGAAGAAGTGAGCACAGTACATAGCTGTAAAGTTGTTTGTTACCTCAGCCAAACCATTCCACTTGAAGCCTGGGAGCTGGTTAACGTGACCTACCTCGTGGTAAGCACCCCAACCATCAACGCGGAACTTCTTAGGGTTAAGAAGCATGTTAATTGTACCATCAAGATATAGAGGATTACCGGTCATAGGAGTACCTATAGCTCTAGATCTGTCCTCAATGGTTTTTCCATAATTCAAGCTATAACCTGTACGGTAAGCACCAGCAAACATAAATGCATCAGCCTTTGTTGATGAGAAGAGCATACGGTTACGGTGACCACCTGTGTTATACAAGTGGTGACCCTGAATCTGCTCTTGCAAGAAGATGATAGAGTCAGCCTGCTCGATAACAGCCTTTGCCTTTTCGTCTGTGTTACAGTACAACTTAATCCACTGAACAGGTAATGTGAAGATAGACTTTTCACCAACCATGTCGATGTGGTCGGCCTTTGCCTCGTCTAGTATTGTACCCCAGTCGACTTTCTCTGGCGACTTATCCGCAAGGTCGTAGTAGCCGTTGATAAGAGCTGTTGGGAAGTTAATCTTAATTGGCTTCGCAACGGGATCCTCAGTATGGTACATTACATAGATCAAACCACGACGCTTGATGTTGAGTTTGTTCTGACCCTTAATCAATGGGTAATAGTGACCATCTTCGTTACACCAACCGCTAGACTTATCTGGAAGAGTTGTATCTGGCTGATAGTCAATAACTCGAAGAGAAATAGGAAGACCATAAGTTTCCTCTACAAATACAGCGTGCTCACCAGCCTCGAAGTACAAACCTGTAACGTTATCGTTCAAAGAGTAGTTACTTGTACGGAATCTCTTCATATCAACATCTGGGTGTGGATATGGCTTGTAAGTTGCAGCACGATACTTCAAATCGTAAGTGCCTGCGTAGATGTCAGAAGCCAAGTTGCGGAAGAACTCGTTCTCAATAGCATCAATCTGCTCCTCGGTAACACCTTCCTTAAGCTCAGAGAATGACTCATCGGTGAAGATCTCAAGCATGCTCAATGCATCGCTATTCTTAGCAAAGAATGTAATCTCATGTGCTGCAATAAGTGTTGGGCTAGTTACACCATCACCAGCAATCCACATGCCTGCATCTTTAATTTCAAATCGAACTGATTTTGGTTTAATCAAACCATCTTGGAATGTTACACGCTGAACATCGCCAGATTCCTTGAAATCGTACTCACCATAGAGGTATTCTGTTTGGCTCTCCTCTGTGGTTACGTAAACGTCAGTTTCCTTCCATTTACCATAAACTCGACCTGGTGTGACATCTACGTAATCAATTCTATCAACATCGGTAAAGTAGCAAGTAAGGCTCACTGGCATATCGTGGATTGTACCAGCAGCTGAGTAATACGACTCCATGTCACCATCAATTAAGTTCTCAGGAATGGTATCTCCGTAAGAGCCTTTACATGAAGATGTTATAGAGCTAACTGCTACCAGCTCATCACCCTCTACAGCCTCAACATTGGCAACAGAATCCT
>JAFPAD010000081.1 GCA_017424405.1 Alistipes sp. | reverse complement strand
TGCTCCTCCGACATCATCTTAGAGTTCAAGATAGGCACCAACAACGCCATTGCCCACACCAAAAAATACAGCAGGGTCTCTCCAATGATAGGTTTATCTATTTTTCGTGTCTTCATACTCTACAAAGATAAGAATTTTTTAAACAAGTTTCTCGTTTGATGTTACAAATATACGTTTTGTGCGCACCATGGTTAAAAAGATTCAAAAAGGGAATGGTGCATAGATACAATATTAGGCATACAAAAAACGAGAGCCCACAGTTTACTTTACGTAAATGAGGAACTCTCGGTTGAAGTATAACGACAAATTTACCGTTCTCTGTGAATTTTTACTTGTCTTGATAGAGGTATCGCTTAATAGAACGCTTCGGAGTCTTCTCGAATTCGCACTCCATAATCTCATGCAGAGCAACCTTCTCGTATGAAGCAACCATCTTGTTAAGCTCGACGATATTATCGGCCATAATCTGCTTAAGCGCCTCGCCGTTGATACCCTCCTGCTTAGCCTGATCGAAGTCGGGAACGATAAGTGCAGTGAGAACTCCCTTACGCTCAACAATAAGCGACTCCAAAACAAGTGGAAGATTATTAAGTCTATCCTCAATCTCCTCAGGATAGATATTCTGACCCGAACCTGTGAGAATCATAGTTTTGCAACGACCCTTGATATAAAGAGTGCCATCATCGTCCATCACACCCATATCGCCCGTATGCAACCAACCATCTGATCCCAACACAGCCTTTGTTGCCTCCTCGTTCTTAAAGTAACCCATCATCACATTCTCGCCGCGAACAAGAATCTCTCCGGGTATAGTCTGAGGATCCTTCGACAAAATCTTCGCCTCCATAATTTCTGGCAAGATTCTACCACACGAACTCGCCTTAAACTCTGTTGGAGGAGCAAAGCTAATAAGCGGAGCACACTCAGTCATACCAAAGCCAATCGTTAGCGGGAAGTTAATCTTACGCAAGAATGACTCTGTCTCCTGATTCATCGGCGCACCACCCACGATGAAGATAGTAACCTCGCCACCAAATGAAGCTATCAACTTAGACTTGATAATAGAGTATAGAGCCGTATTAATGAATGGAATCTTCATAGCAATGCTCATAGGTCCCTGCTCGAGCATAGGCATAATCATCTTGCGATACACCTTTTCAAGAATCAAAGGCACCGAACAAACGATTGTAGGCTTTACATTCTGCATTGCGTCCACCAAAATCTTTGGCGATGGCATTCTACCAAGCAATGTGACATGACCTCCCACAACCAACTGAGCCAAGAAATCGAACGCGCAACCATAAGCATGAGCCAATGGAAGGAACGACAACGAACGACCTCCCGCATAGAAGTATTGACTACCTGTTTCAGGATTAACCATGTCGCGCGCAAAGACTGCATTACCTGTGAGGTTATTCACCGAAAGCATAACACCCTTGGACGAACCTGTCGTACCCGAAGTGTAGTTCAAAAGTATCATCTGCTCATTAGGCACATCGGCATATTTGATATGCTCAACAGCAAATCCTTCTGGATATTTACTGCTAAAGTCGGCGTCCCAAGAACTTACTATCTGAGAGAGTTTATCACCCTCCTTCTCATACACTACGCTGTAATCGTTCACGATGAGGGCAGCCTCCAAATCAGGCATACGATCACTATCAAGCGTCTGCCAATAGATATCGCCCGCGAACAACAAACGGCTCTCAGAGTGTGTGATGATATTCTCAACATCGGCAGGGTTGAACTCCTGAAGTATAGGAACTATCACTGCACCATAGGTTATGGTAGCGATATAGGTTACACACCAATTAATATTATTTCTGCCAATCAATGCAATTTTATCACCCTTTTGCACCCCATACTTTTCAAACAGCAGGTGCAAACGAGCTACTTTTTCAGCCATTTCAAAGTAAGTGAGCGACTCCTTACTGAAATAATCTGACAATGCTGATAAGGTGTGATTCTCACGGAAACTCACCTCATACATTTTAATAAGATTCTCCTGTAACATATTTATTTAAGTTATTCTTTCTTTTCCTGCGTATCCTGCTTTTCTTGCTTATCCTGCGATGGACCACCCCAAATATAAATTTTCGATTCGGTACCGTTCTTCAAGCGTTCTATATTCTTGCGGTGCGACCATAGCAACACTCCTGCAATTGCAAACGAGAACACTATAAATGTGATTGATATATCATTGTAACGCGACCACTCACTAGTCGAATGGAAAAGCACCAATGCAGGGAAGCTGCAACCTGCAGTTATTGATGCGAGCGAAACATAATTCGAGAAGATGAATACCAACAACCACACAGCAAAACATACAAACACAATCGAAGGATAGATGCCCGTTACGGCTCCCACCAACGTAGCTACACCCTTACCACCTCTAAAATTGGCGAATATTGGGAAGATGTGACCAATCATAGCTGCAAACACTCCCAATATTTTCAGATTAATCAACCACGCTGAACTGATGTCGGCATCGTAGCGCAACATTCCAACAAGCGTCACAGCTAAGAAGCCCTTGAAAAAATCGAGTATAAAGACAGGTATCGCAGCTCGCTTACCCAACACTCTAAGCATGTTGGTTGTACCAGCATTTTTACTACCATGCTCACGTATATCTACACCATAATAACGCTTACCAATCCACACCGCACTTGGTAT
>JAFPAD010000080.1 GCA_017424405.1 Alistipes sp. | reverse complement strand
GTTCCAACGTGTTGTCTTTATATCTGTAAAACGCTCATAGTGACCGAGGTCGAGGTCTGCCTCATGACCATCGATTGTTATGTAGCACTCTCCATGTTCCTGTGGATTCAAAGTACCGGGAGAAACGTTGATGTACGGGTCGAATTTCTGGATTGTAACCTTGTATCCTCTTGCCTGCAAAAGCTTGCCGATTGAAGCAGAGATAATACCCTTTCCGAGTGAAGAAGCAACGCCACCGGTGACGAAAATGAATTTTGTTTCAGCCATATTTTTTTGTAATTAAATTATCAAACACATTATGTCCAAAACATTCTTCTTTGGACATGCAAAGATAGTGCAAGGCAAGCGCAATACAAAATATTTTTTTATTTTTCTACAAAGAACTAACAAGTATAAACTTCAAGTAGTTCAAAACTAACAATAAAAGCGAAGTTCCAGAACTTATCAAGGGATACTCTTCAACTCCACATAAAGCCTTTGAACCGGCAAGCCCATAACATTGAAATAAGAGCCGACTATATTCGACATACCTATATACCCAATCCACTCCTGCGCGCCGTATGCACCGGCTTTGTCCATGGGACGATATTTACATACATAATATTCAATCTCCTCGTCAGTGAGCTCGGCAAATGTCACATCCGACTGTGCGACAAAACTATGCTGCACATCCTTGGTTGTTATAGCCACACCGGTAAACACCGAGTGAGTTTTCCCCGACATATTACGAATCATGCGACGGGCATCATCCTCGTCAACAGGCATTCCAAGCGCCTTGCCATCGAGCCACACAATGGTATCGGCAGTTATCACAAGTTCATCATCAGCCATCACTGGACGATAGGCATCAGCTTTCTTCTTGCTTATATAAAGAGGTATGTCACCACCCTGTAAATCGGCAGGGAACGACTCGTCCACATCGGGCAATGCACGCACCTCGAAATCCACATCAAGCCCTGCTAGCAACTCCTTGCGACGTGGCGATGCCGACGCCAATATTATTCTGTATTTCTTAAGATTGTCAAGCATAATTAATTGTAGAATTTTCAAGATACAAATATAATAGGTTGGATTGTTTTTTTCACCGCAAGGAGAAATAATTTTAGAAAATAATGTATTGCAAAAAACAGTCCTCTTGTTTGTAAGAGAGACGAGCGACGAAGTTGCGGAGAGAGATTAAAACATCATCGACAACAAGAAAAAAGCAATGATATAGCAGTTGACCCAGGATACCTCTGTAATGTCATCCCGACAGAGCGCAGTGACGAGGGATCTCCAAAACAAAACATGAGATATCTCCCATACGGTCGATATGACACAAGTGGTGAGTTTTGAAGTGTTGGGTCAACATCTATATTATTACCAAAACAAAAGGATGAACGGCGTCGCCGTTCATCCTTTTGTTTTTGGTCGTTTGCGACAAAGTTGTGCCCTCACCGGTTCACTCTCCACGCCATAGGCATCGACTGCGGTTACGGCAAACGACAGGGTGTCGTGGGTTGAACAATACCACACAAAGGTGGTTGCATCGACATTGCAGGCAAGAAGATTTTCGGGATTACGGATATCGACATCTTCGCCCGACGAAGCATAGACATTATAGCGCACGGCAGGCTCTCCCTGCAGTTGCTCCACCCCACTCCAACAAAGTTCCACTCCTGCTGTAACAGACTTGACCGTCAAGTCTGTTGGAGCCGAAGGTTTTGTTCCAAACCAACTCATTGGAGGAACAAGTGAGGGGGTGCGATAGATTGTCGTATAGACATCGTATGCACATGATGTCAGATGATCGGCACGGAACATTGCTGTGCCCGACGTGCCGGCACTGCGCGAGGTACATAACTGACGTATGAGTTCAAGCGGTTCCCATCCGCCATACTCGGGCAGGAGACGATATGCTCCTATTCCGGGAATGATATGCCGGCCATAGGAATTCTCCTGCCAATCGAGAACAAAAGGATAGAAATTGTTTCCATTGAAATAGAGCATAGGCAATATCATATCGACAATGCCGTCGCGTGCCCACTGCTGAGCCTCTTGAAAGCCTACATTATAGGCATCCCATCCCAAAGAGCTGTAACGGGTGAGGTGGTCGTACTTGCCGAGCGTGGCGCAGCTTACACGTACCCAGGGTTCAAATCCTTTACGCACGCATATACATTTTTTACAATACGCGTGATATTGCTTCTGCGCCATGAGGCGAGAGAAAGCCCCTTGCCATATTTGCGATAGAGAGCCGCGTCGGGATAGCCTTTGTTCTTATCGGGGTAACGCACATAGTCGAGATGTATTCCATCGACATCATAGTTTTCGACAATCTCTTTTACTATGGATACAATATAGTCGGATGTTGCGGGATTACCGGGCTCCATATACCAGGCTCCGTCGTAGTGGCTGCACAATGAGCGGTTGCGGTGTGGAAGTGACATTTTGCCGACCATTTTCACATGTTCGTCCTTGCCTACAGGCATGGTTACTATCCATGCGAGCAGCTGCATACCACGCTTATGGCACTCTTCGATAGCAAAAGCCAATGGGTCGTAACCCGGCGACAGGCCGACGATTCCTGTAAAGAGATGCGAGAAAGGCTCTATAGCAGAGGGGTATATGAGGTCGCCACGTACACGGGTCTGTAAAAGTACGGTATTGACCTTCATCGCCTGAAGAGTGTCGAGCATTGCTACAAGTTCCTGCTTCTGATTTTCAATGCCTTGCGGTGTGAGGGCAGGCGTTTTGGGCCAGTCGAGGTTTTCTATTACGGTGAGCCATACGGCACGATATTCGTACTTTGGTGCAACAGGCTGTTGGGCT
>JAFPAD010000079.1 GCA_017424405.1 Alistipes sp. | reverse complement strand
GGTTCCTATGTTGGCTCACACTCACGGTCAGCCAGCCTCACCTACACGTTTGGGTAAGGAGTTCAAGGTCTTCGTAGAGCGCTTGGAGCGTCAGATTGACTTGTTGAACAACGTCGAGCCTATGGCTAAGTTTGGTGGTGCTACGGGAGGTTTCAATGCTCATCACGTGGCTTATCCTGAGATTGATTGGGTGGAGTTTGGTAATAGCTTCGTAGAGTCGCTTGGCTTGGTACGTGCGCAGTACACAACTCAGATTGAGCACTATGATAACCTCGCAGCTACGTTCGATGCTTTGAAGCGTATCAATACAATTCTTACCGACCTTGCACGCGATATGTGGACTTACATCTCGATGGAGTACTTCCGCCAGCAGGTGAAGAAGGGTGAGGTGGGCTCAAGTGCTATGCCTCACAAGGTTAATCCTATCGACTTCGAGAATGCTGAGGGTAACTTCGGTGTTGCAAACGCTATCTATGAGCATTTGTCGGCTAAGCTCCCTATCTCACGCATGCAGCGCGACTTGACCGATTCTACCGTGTTGCGTAATGTGGGTGTTCCTGTGGCGCACACGCTCATCGGTTTTGCTTCATTGCAGAAGGGCTTGGGTAAGGTTATCTTGAACGATGCAGCTTTGGCTGCCGACTTGGAGGATAATTGGGCTGTTGTGGCTGAGGCTATGCAAACAATCCTTCGTCGTGAGGCTTATCCTAACCCATACGAGGCGTTGAAGGCTTTGACTCGCACCGGTGGTCACATCACCGAGCAGACTATCAAGGAGTTTGTCGAGGGCTTAGATGTGTCGGAGTCTGTAAAGGCTGAGTTGCGTGTTATCACTCCACACAACTATGTAGGAATGGTGAAGTAAACCAATAGGTATAATACTTAATACTAAGGTGCAGATCGCAGGGTCTGCACCTTATTGTTTATATCATACAAATAAAAAACTGCCACACCTCACGTATGGTGTAGCAGTTCTTTATTTTATAATCAAGTTTGGAACTTACATATCAACTCCAGGTATGTCGAGAAGTTCATTTGTACCCTCTTCAGGCTTTACAAGCTCTTCGTCGGTGTAGCCGAAGGTGCGGTAGTAGTCATTGAGCCACTTGATTATGTCGTTACGCTTGGCGAATGCTGCCAAGTAGTATAACTCTGAAAGACTATCCATACGGTCGCGTATTTCGGTGGCTACCATGTTAGCCTTGTAACCGTCGAATTGCAGATAATACTCTATGTACTCGATAAGCACGTTGGCGTAGTCGGTCAGGAGTTTGTCACCCTTCTCCCACTCGCCCAAGCCGTAGTATGCCTCGATGAATGGGTAGGTGTTAGCATCGGTATAGCGAATCTTTGGTGATGGCAATACCTCCAAGCCCTTGTCCAAAGCCATCAGCGCCTCGTGGTCACGACCCTCAGCAATGAGTTGCTTTGCTACGCGGGCAAATGCCTCGCGAGCCTTTGATGCCGATAGGTTATACTGTAAGAAGTGATCCACGTGAACATTTTCGTTCGAGAGGTTTCCATAGCGGAACGTCTCCATCAGGCGTGGGTATGCCCACTCGGTGTCAATGCGACCAATCTCCCACGACGACTGATAAGGTGTGAGAATTGGCACCAAACGGTAGGCATAGCCATCAAATTGCAGGTAATCCAGCAATCCGAAGTCCTGCAAGATATATACTTGTGTGAAGCAGATAGGACGCTTCCAATCGAAATTAGCAAGCAGGTCGAGGAGCATCATCTCGCTCTTCTCGATGGAACGCTTGCGCTCCGATATATTTATATATACGGTATCGACCATCAAATCTCTATCCTCCTCCTTGACGATGCCCGCTGCGATGGCGTTGTCCTTGTTTACAGGTATAGCGATGCGACGACCAGGAACGTAGTCCATTAACGTGCCGTCAGAGAGTTGTATCTTCGTAGGCTCATCTTCGCGTGCGATGAACTGCATAAGCTCCTTGATGTCGATTACTCGTTTCACACGGTCGGCAACGGGTAGGAAGTCGTTTACGAATGAATATTTGCTTGCAGGCAATGAGAATGGTATTCCCGCAGCCTCGTTGGCACGAGTCTTCATTTCGTCAATATACCACTCGCCACCCAAGTAGCTTGAGTTCATGATTCTCACGTCTGTACGCACGCCATCAACCTCCTGATTATACCATAAAGGGAATGTGTCGTTGTCGCCATAGTTAATCACGATAGCATTTTCGGGAAGTGACTGCAGGTAGTTCCAGCCGATGTCACGAGCCATCGTACGACCCGAGCGGTCGTGGTCGTCCCAGTTCTCGGCAGCCAGAATGGCAGGCACACCCAGAGCTATCACCGTAGCCACCGAGGCTGCAACCTTAGCATTGCGACGTGTGATGTAGCCAATAGCATCACGCAGTGCCAGTACGCCCAGACCAATCCAGATTGAGAAGGCGTAGAATGAACCTGCATATACGTAATCACGTTCACGTGGCTCGGAAGGGCAGGTGTTGAAATATACCACCAGTGCAATACCCATCATCACGAACAACCACATCACCACCGAGAAGTTCTTCTGGTCGCGGTTGAGCTGATATATAAGACCCAGCAAACCTAATATGAATGGCAGGAAGAAGTAGCGGTTGCGAGCAGGGTTGTTTGCCATTTCGCTTGGTAGTTCGCTCTGAGGACCTAAGTATGCCTCGTCCAAAGCGGTGATGCCCGAGAGCCAGTTACCATGTAGAATGGTCTCGCCACTTGCCTGAATATCGTCTTGTCTGCCGACAAAGTTCCACAGGAAGTAACGCCAATACATGTAGTTGAGCTGGTAGGTAAAGAAGTAGTAAAGATTCTCACCGAAGGTAGGCTCTGTGAAGCTCTCGCCCGTTACATCATCGTACACCGTGCGACCGTAAGCCAGCACTTCGTCTCGCATAGCGTTGCCGCTCTCGTCACGTAACACCTCGCCATTTTCGTCACGCAACACATCTATCTTGGTGCGATATGCCGCCCAAGGCTTGTAGGCTGCTTCGCCCTTGTTGGCATTCCATAGGCGTGGGAAGAAGTGCTTGAACTCGGCAGGATAGGTGTAGCCTGTGAGTGAAGTTATCTTGTCGTAATGTTTTGTTTCGGGGTTGTAGTGGTATGATGTCTTCTCTACATAGTCATCAATTGGTGATGAGTAGTACTGACCATAGAGCAGTGGTCGGTTACCATATTGGTCACGATTGAGTACCGAGAGCAGAGCATGTGGGTTGTTAGGGTTGTTGCTGTTCATCGGTGGGTTTGCCAGCGCACGTATTGTGACGGTAGCGTATGACGAGAAGCCTATGAGTATCATCGTCGTGCATACCAACGCCAAGTTCCAGAGGCGTTTGCCTGCGCGGTGTGTGCGTACAATGCCGTAGCCGAGGGCTCCAAGCAAAGCCAAGGCAAAGACTACGATACCTGTGTTTACAGGTAATCCCAAAGAGTTCACGAAGAACAAATCAACCATCGCACCGAAGTAAACGGTGTAGGGGATTATTATGCCGTTGATAAAGCCTAAGATAGCCAGTGCCACCAACGTAGCCAGCGCCATACCTTTAAGCGACACACTCTTGTAGCGACGGAAGTAGTAGATGAATACCAACGCAGGAACGGTCAGCAAGTTCAGAATGTGCACTCCGATAGAGAGTCCCATCAGGTAGGCGATGAGTACTATCCAACGTGTTGAGTGAGGCTCATCGGCTTGTTCTTCCCACTTGAGCATGAGCCACACCACAAGTGCCGTAAACATCGACGAGAGGGCATATACCTCACCCTCGACAGCCGAAAACCAGAAGGTGTCGGTGAAGGTGTACGCCAATGCTCCCACAGCGCCAGCACCAAGCACGGCAATCTTGTCACCACCCGTCATGCGACGACCATTAGCTGTGAATATGCGACGAGCCAAGTGGGTGATGCTCCAAAATAGGAACAATATACAGAAGGCACTTGCCAAGCAGTTCATGCCATTAACCATGTGGGGAACGTAGTAGCTCGATGGAGCAAACAAGGTGGCTATGCGAGCCATGAGCATGAAGAGTGGTGCCCCGGGAGGGTGTCCTACCTCTAACTTGTAAGATGTAGCGATGAACTCGGCGCAGTCCCATAGGCTCGACGAAGGCTCCATCGTTAAAAGATATGTCATGGCGGCGATGGCAAACACACCCCAGCCAATAATTTTATCCCAACGCTTGAAATTCATATTTTTCTTAGTGTAAATTATTTTCTACGGTTTTAATCCTGCAAATATACAAATTTAACGCAAATAACAGCAACTTATTTACTGCATATCAGTGGGGTAGTCAACTTCGTTGAGAATCTTTCCGCCCTTGATGCGTATCCATGTCTTGATTGAACGGCTACCCTCGGTAAGCTCGATTATGCGGGCTCCGTTGCCCTTGGGAATGTTGTTATAGACGGTGTTGCCGCCCGTGAAACGTCCGTAGCCGAGCAGTATACCTCGCCAATTAGCCACGTAGTCGTTCACGTGGTCGTGACCTGCGAAGATGCCCATCACATCACCCGCTTCAAGCATTGCGGCAGCCAGCCCCGAGTTGATTTCAGGGGCGCAGACCTTCTCCTTGTGAGTACCCACCACGAATATAGATGTGCCGAGCGTAGCCTCGTGGAACTCGGGCAGGGGAATGTGCAGGAATGCAAGCGCAGGCATAGGGTCACCGTCATTTGCCGCGGTGAACTTGTCGCTCAGCTGGCGATACCATGCCACTTGGTCGTACTTAATCCAGTCGTAACCCTTCGACTGCTTCAGTGCAGAGTAGGAGTGGCTGTCGAAGATGTATAGCACGGCAGCATCATGCTCTCCGTCGCACGATTTTATAGTCAGCGCGTAGTTGCTCACGCCCGAAATGCCCTCGGTGGTGGAGCTGAGGTTGCCATTTTTGGTGGTCAAGTGTTGCGATAGCTCCTCGCGTGTGAGGTCCCATTCGTCGTCGTGGTTGCCCCACGTCACAGCAAATGGAATGCCACGCGAAACGGTAGCTTCCAAAGCCATGTCCAAGCCCTCGCGTGCAGGCTTTGCGAATACCAAGTCGCCCGTGAATACAACCAAGTCGGGTTTTTCGATATCCAAAATCTCAGCCATGCGCTCGCCCGCCTCGTCTGAGCCCGGCTTGCCGTATTTCCAATGTATGTCGGTGAACTGAACAATCTTAAACTTGCGGTTGTTGTTGAATTTTAGTTCTATGTCTTGCGCTGCCACAGTTGCTATGCCAACGAAGAGAAGCACCACAATGCACATGATTTTGGTTGAAAATCTCATAATTCTACGAATGTTTGTTACTAAACCACAAAGGTAATGAATTAACGCTAAAAAGTTGCAGTTATTTTCGTTTGATATTTAATTCGAAAATATTAGTTGATAAATTTGATTTATTACTAAAAATATAGTACGTTTGTATTACAATTAATTTAATTCAACTAACAAATCTAAAAAAGCTAAAGACAATGAAGAAAATTTTAATGTTATTGACTGTCGTGATGCTATGTTCGTGCGGTCGAAATTTGGAGATTCAGAAGCCTCGCGTGGCATCTGCGGGGAGTTTGTTTGTGCATAAGATTGAATTGACCGATAGTGCAACGGTAGTCCATGCGGCTGTGGTTGGCAATAGAGGCTGGTTTCAGTTGAATGGCGACGAAGCAGGGGAATATTATCTGCAAAGTTCTGATGGTGACAAGAAGTATAAGTATCAAGGCTCTGCCGACTTTGAGATGGGGAAAAGATACACGCTCGATAATTCTGGCGTGGTGTTGATGACGCTACGTTTTGAACCTGTTGGGGGAGAGAGAGTTGTCGATATGGTTGTGGATAAAGATGAGTCGTTGAACGTAAGGGGTATAGAGCTAAAGAAGATAAAACTTAAACCCCACATCTGCCATGTCAGAGCAAAGATTGAAGGCGATACCAAGGCGGTTATGATTACCCGTTACGAGGACTTTATTACGAATACTCATGGGTCTTTATCTAAGTCGTGGTTTGTGCCTGTTGTTGATGGAGGCTTTGAGGTTGATTTGCCAACGTCGGGCGATGATTTTTATTCAATGGTGGCTATAGAGCAGTATGTGCAGTCGGCTATGATGGTATGCAAATTTTTTGCAACTAAGGGCGATTTGGATATTGTCTACAACTTTGATGGAAGAGACAATAAGAGAGAGATTTCGGGTAGCGATAATATCCTCATGTTGAGTATTCCTAAACGTGTGCAGGAGATTGCCATCAAATATAATGATGAACTCAGCCGATTGCGCAAGGAGGGACTATATGAGAGTGATTATGTAAAGGAGTTGAGTAGCCGAGCCGACGCCGAGAAGGATAGGGAAAAGCAGATGGCTCTTTTCCACGAGCTAAATTATCTGCCCGATAGCGTGCGCTATTGTCCCGAGTATTGGGCTACCTATTCACAACTTGGAGAGGAAAACAAGCGACTTGCTCATCAGATACTCGATGAGGCGGAGTCGCAACCTACCATCGGTTATTTGGATTTTGTGAGTGATTGCTATAATTCGCTTGAGTTTGGCGATTATTATGACGCACGTGAGAAGATTGAGCGTGTGGCTGAGCTCTATGCTGAGAAGTTTGCTCACAATAACTTAGCGCAGTTATTAGCCGAGAATATTGAGGCTGCCAAGGTGAAGGTGGGTGGAGATTATATCGACTTTGAGGCTCCCGACATGAATGGAAAGATGTTTCGCTTCTCGGAGATGATTAAGGGTAGTCGTATTGTGGTGCTTGATTTGTGGGCTTCGTGGTGCGGTCCGTGTCGAAGGGCGGCTAAGAATAATATTCCCATTTATGAGAAATATAAAGACAAGGGAATGTGTGTTGTCAGCGTGGCACGTGAACGTAATAACCTCGATGATTTGAAGGCTGCCGTAGAAAAAGATGGTTATACGTGGTCTGTGCTGGTGGAACTTAATGACCGCATAAAGCTATGGAGACAATATGGAGCAGGCGATAGTGGAGGAAGGATTTTTGTTATAGACCCTGCCACCAAAAAGATTTTGGCTGTAGCCCCTGATGTTGAGCAGATTGAGGCTTTGGTGAAGCAGTACTGCGAGTAACGAGGGCGTTGTTGCGGTTATTTTAGGTAATTTTCGGTTCAGAGTTTCATTCTTCACCGGAAATTACCTATTTTTTATGTCTATATTTTGGCTATTATACCCTTTTGAAATTTAGTAGATAAAGTGATTTTCATTATATTTGTAATACTTAAAACCAACACTATGAAACGATTTTTTACCCTTATATTTCTCCTCTTGTTTGCACTTCAGTCGTTTGGTCAGCAACGTATTCGTGTGACCGATTTCGGTGCAAAACCGGGTAGTGGTGAGGATACCCGCCATGCCTTTCAGCGTGCGGTGATAGCCGAGATGTTGTGCTTGAGGATATTACGCTCTATCACGCCTTGAGTACGGGAGTCTATGGATTTCGTACGGAGAACATCACTCTGCATCGTGTCAGCACCCAAGCTCGTGCCTCAAAGGGACGAGTCTTTAGTACAGTTGCCGATGCCTCGCACTTTACCTGCTGTCGAGGCGAAATTCTCATTGATGGATGTGTTCATACGGGGCAGGGCGATGACTTTGTCAATGTTCGTGGCGTTTATTCTCGCATTAACGAAATTGTGGGTGATAATGCTGTGAGAGTCGGACGAGGTTGGTTTCTTGAGCCGAGTGATACGGTGTGGGCGGTGGATTACTCTACGGTCAGCCGCCGCGAGGAACTTATCGTAAAGAGCAAACGCTATGTACCTGAATGTGATGAGCATATAGTAGAGTTCACAACGCCTATCACGCAATCAATCAAGGTGGGTAACTTTCTGGAAAACAAGAGCTGGACACCATCTTTGATTGTTCGTAACTGTCGTTTTCTCAAGTGCAATCGCGCCCGCGGAATGCTCGTTACAACACCAAAATCGGTGCTTGTTGAGAATAATTACTTCAACACTGCCGGCACGGCTATCCTTATAGAGGGCGATCTTGACCACTGGTATGAGTCGGGAGCGCATACAAACCTCGTTATTCGAAACAATGTGTTCGAGAATTGCTCTACGTCAGGCTGTGAGACGGGCGACAGGTGGGAGTGGGGTGAGGCGCCCATCACTATCTCGCCATCTTATAGACCTACGTCTGCCGATAGTCCTGCCTACCATCGGGGTATCACCATCGAGGGTAACACTTTCCGTTGCTTTGATGCGCCCGTATTGTTTGCCCGTTCGGTTGAGGGTCTGCGCTTTGTCGGTAACCGTCTAAAGCCGACAAACGACTATGCGCCATTCCTTTGGCAGAAGTCAAATCTTTGGCTTGATGGTTGCCGAAAAGTTGTTGTCGAGGGCAATAAGGTGCATCGACGTTTCCCTGCCAAGACGGTTGAGTTACATCATATGGTGGACTCAGATGTGGGGATTGGGGATAAGGAACTCAAAATTGTAAAATAGAATTTATAGTCTAAAAATAAATCTTTGGAGGTGGCGGGGGTGATGCGCAAGGCGCTTTACGCTCCAAAGATTACAGCCTTTAGGCTGTGGCTTTTTCCATGAGGCTCAAAATAATTTTGAATTCTAAATTTTATAATGTATTTTTGTAAAAAATAATTGCAATTATATGGAATCAAAACTCTCTTTATACAATACGCTCACTCGCCGCAAGGAGGTGTTTGAGCCTTTGAACGAGGGTCGCGTGGGTATGTATGTCTGCGGTCCAACCGTTTACGGCGACCCACACTTGGGTCACGCCCGCCCCTCAATCACATTCGATTTGATGTTCCGCTACCTGAAGTCTTTGGGCTACAAGGTGCGCTATGTGCGTAATATCACCGACGTAGGTCACCTCGAGCACGATGCCGACGAGGGCGAGGATAAGATTGCCAAGAAGGCTCGCCTCGAGCAGTTGGAGCCTATGGAGGTTGCTCACTACTACACCGAGCGCTACCACAAGGCTATGGAGCAGTTGGGTGTGCAGACCCCATCTATCGAACCCCACGCTTCGGGTCACATCATGGAGCAGATTGAGTTCGTTGAGCGCATCTTCGAGGCGGGTTACGCCTACGAGTCAAATGGCTCGGTCTATTTTGATGTTGAGAAGTACAACAAGGACTACCACTACGGCAAATTGTCGGGTCGTAACCTCGAGGATATCGTTGCCAACACCCGCGACCTCGACGGTCAGGGCGACAAGCGCAACTCATTCGACTTCGCCTTGTGGAAGAAGGCTGCGCCCGAGCATATTATGCGTTGGAAGTCGCCTTGGAGCGATGGTTTCCCAGGCTGGCATATGGAGTGTTCGGCTATGTCGTGCAAGTACTTGGGCGAGCAGTTCGATATCCACGGTGGCGGTATGGACTTGATGTTCCCTCACCACGAGTGCGAGATTGCGCAGGCGACAGCCGCTCTGGGCAAGGACTCGGCTCGCTACTGGGTGCATAACAATATGATTACTATCGACGGTCAGAAGATGGGTAAGTCGTACGGCAACTTCATCACTATGGAGCAGCTCTTCAACGGTGAGCACCCAAAGTTGGAGCAGGCATACTCGCCAATGACTATCCGTTTCTTTATTCTTCAGGCGCACTATCGCTCGACGCTCGATTTCTCTAACGCTGCATTGCAGGCTGCTGAGAAGGGCTTTGACCGCTTGATGAAGGGAGTTGAGACTTTGGGTAAGCTCAAGCCATCGGCTACAACTTCGGAGGCGGTGAAGCCAGCCGAGTTGGAGGCTCGTTGTCGCGAGGCTATGGACGACGATTTGAACTCGCCAATGGTTATCTCGGCGTTGTTCGACTACGTGCGTCTTATCAACCAGATTGCCGAGGGTCAGGCGACTATCTCGGAGGCTGATTTGGCAGAACTCAAGCGCATCTTCGACCTCTATGTCTTCGATATTCTCGGTCTTCGCAACGAGAAGCAGGAGGGCGCCGCAGGTGGCAGCGACATGCTCGCTAAAGTTGTCGATATGATTCTCGCCGTGCGTCAGGACGCTAAGACTAACAAGGATTGGGCTACTTCTGACAAGATTCGTAACGAGCTTACTGCCATCGGTATCCGCGTTAAGGATCGTAAGGATGGCGTAGACTGGGAGCTTGAGTAGCGCGTCTCTTTTTGGTAAATTTTGCTTCGCCCTGCTTGGAAATAGACCCACTATTCCCTGCGCAGGTTAAAACAAAATTTCCTCAAAAATAGTTCACGCTAAATAGATAACAGAATATAAAAATGCAGAGAGGGGTTTGCCTTAGTGAAAATCCCTCTTTTTTAATTCCAGGAGTTATGGCAGAGGAGAAGAAAGATTTTGAGGGCAAGTGGTTGGCAATAGGTGTTGCTATTGGTGTCGCTATCGGTTCTGCAATGGGTAATATCTCGCTGGGTATTTGTATCGGTGCTGGTCTTGGTACAGCTGCGGCTCTCTACGAGGGAAAAAAGAATAAAGATAAAGAAGAAAAATAAATCCTTTCGAGGACATTTGGCCCTGCAACCTCGGAGCGTTAGCGACCAAAGTCCCCTGCCTGAGGCGGGGGATTAGGGGGTGGGTAAGAATTGTAAATGCGGCCAGCGGCCGCAAGGTATGCCTTCGGAAGAGAGATAACATAACACATATAGGTAATGATTTCGGAAGAACTTATTAAAGGGGCTATAAGACGACAGGATTCGTTGGGGAGGTGCCTTTGACATCGCTCAGCGAAGAATAGACCTACAAAACGAGGAGGAGAAGACCCACGACCCCGCCTTTTGGGAGGATGCCGAAGCGGCGCAGAAGCAGTTGCGCAAGGTGGCATCAATCAAGAGTTGGGTTGAGGATTACGACGCCGTAGTGAAGGCTGTCGAGGAGCTTCAGCTGATGCCCGAGTTTGTGGCGGCGGAGCTTGCCTCGGAGCAGGAGATGGAGGCTCAGTATGCCCACGCCATCGAACTTATTGAGGCTCTGGAGCTTCGTAATATGCTTCGCTCGGAGGAGGATAAGATGGGTGCCATTATGGACATCAACGCCGGTGCTGGTGGTACGGAGGCGTTGGATTGGGCTTCGATGCTGCTACGTATGTACACCCGCTGGTGCGACGCTCATGGCTACAAATACCGCATGATGGATTATCAGGCGGGCGACGAGGTGGGAGTGAAGTCGTGTACCCTTGAAATCGAGGGCGACTACGCCTACGGCTACCTCAAGAGCGAGAATGGAGTGCATCGTATGGTGCGCCTCTCGCCATTCAATGCCAACAACAAGCGTCAGACAACATTCGCTTCGGTCTTTGTATCGCCTGCGGTCGATGACACCATTGAGATTAAGATTAATCCATCGGACTGCGAGTGGGATACTTTTCGAGCAAGTGGTGCGGGAGGTCAGAACGTGAATAAGGTCGAGACGGCGGTGCGCTTGCGCTACCATAGCAAGGACCCCGATACGGGAGAGCCAATCGAGTACCTTATTGAGAATATGGAGACCCGTTCACAGCTCGACAACCGCGCCAATGCAATGCGCATCTTGCGCTCGAAACTCTACCAGCGCGAGATGGAGAAACGTATGGCGACCCAGCAGGCTCTGGAGGCTACCAAGAAACGCATCGAGTGGGGCTCGCAGATTCGCTCCTATGTATTCGATGACCGCCGCGTGAAGGATCACCGCACAGGCTTCCAGACCTCTAATGTTGAGGCTGTAATGGACGGCGAAATAGATAATTTTATTAAGGAATATTTAATGCAAACAGGCGGTTCTGAAGGCGTATAGTGTGGTGATTTCTGCGTTACGCTCGTGTTCAAATGCTCATTTACGCCAAGTAAACTCCGCTTTTTCACACTTCGCAAGCCTAAAAATCCCCTACACTCTCCACCTTCAGCAGTGTGGGGATTTTTGTTTAGATAAAATTTTATTTTGAATATTGATTTTGGAATTCTCTCTATGAAACACCTTTTCCTGATAATACTTTCCATTTTCAGCCTCGCGTGTCAGGCGCAGGAGCAACAAAAGCCTATCAAAGTGGGTGCCGAGTGCATCGAGGAGTACCTACCTGTGCTGGGGGGTCGTCGTGTGGCTGTGCTGGCAAACCATACCGCTATGGTGGGCGAGCAACATCTGGTGGATATGCTGGTGGCAGAAAATATTAATCTTGTCGGCATCTTCTCGCCTGAGCACGGTTTCCGTGGCGGTGCTGATGCGGGTGAGCATGTCAAAAACTCGGTCGATGAGAAGACGGGCGTACCCATCTGGTCGCTCTACGATGGCAACACAAAACGCCCCTCGGACGAGTGTATGCGTGCCTTCGATGTTCTGCTGGTTGATATGCAAGATGTGGGTCTAAGGTTCTACACCTACTACATAAGTATGGTGCGCATGATGGACGCCTGTGCCGATTTTGGTTGTGAGGTTATCGTGCTTGACCGCCCCAATCCTAACGGAATGTATGTCGATGGTCCTGTGCTCGATATGAAATATAAGTCGGGCGTGGGCGCTCTGCCTATCCCTGTGGTGCACGGACTCACGATGGGAGAGATTGCCTTGATGGCGAAGGGCGAGGGGTGGTCGAAGGATTGCACCTTGCAGGTTGTTAAGTGCGAGAACTACACCCACCAGAGACGCTATGAATTGCCCATTGCTCCATCGCCTAATCTCCCTACTCAACACTCTATCTACCTCTATCCTTCGACATGTTTGTTCGAGGGTACGGTTTGCTCGTTGGGTCGTGGCACAGATTTCCCGTTTGAGTGCTACGGTCATCCCTCGTATAAAGGTGCAGAGTTCTCGTTCACCCCTGAGTCGCGTGCAGGTGCAAAGAACCCTCCTCTGCTGGAGCAGCAGTGTTGGGGTGTGGATTTGCGTGGTGTAGATGACGAGGCGGTTATCGCAGCGGGCTTTAATCTTGAGTATGTTATCGACGCATACCACAACCTTGCTATGGGCGAAAAGTTTTTCACGCGAATGTTCCTGCTCCTGACGGGCGTGGACTATGTGAGGGAGATGATTATCGAGGGCAAGAGTGCCGCCGAGATTCGTGCCCGCTGGCAGCCCGAAGTCGAGGAGTTCAAGACCCTCCGCAGAAAATATCTTTTGTACGAGGAGTAGTTATAATACGTTGGGTAGATAATAAATTGCAATGCCAGCCACCGCCGAGAGGACGATGAGCATAATGGGATTTACCTTCTTCAGCGAGGCTATGAGGGCGATGCCAAACAATGCCCAACTCCAGCCGTCAATAAAGCTCGACCCTCCGTCGGCAGAGGGCATAAGCAGAAGCATTGCACCCGAGAGAATCATACCCATCACCACAGGGCGCATAAAGGCTATGACGCTCTTCATGTAGGTGTTTTCTTTGAGTCGCATAAAGAATCGTGTGATGATAATCATCAGCGTGAGCGCAGGTAGGCAGACCGATAGTGTCGCTACAACCGAGCCCCAAAATCCCGCTACAGTATATCCTACGTATGTCGCCGAGTTGATGGCTATGGGACCGGGGGTCATCTGCGATATGGCTACAATGTTGGTGAACTCCTCGTTGGTGAGCCATTGGTTTTGTAGTACTATCTCGTTGTGAATGAGCGATAACATGGCGTAGCCTCCACCGAAACCGAAGAAGCCAATCTTAAGGTAGCTTATGAAAAGTTGTAGGTAAATCATCGCTTAACCTCCTTTCCTCGGCGTGCAGCCCACAAAAGACCTGCTACGGCTGCTATCACAAGCAGGTAGATAGGTGAAAAGCCAAAGTACCACACAGCCAGCGCCACTGCACCAGCCACAGCCATTGCCCACCATACCATACCTTTTGCAAGTCCCACCACTGGGGCAAACATCAACGCCACCACCACAGGACGCATACCCTTGAATGCGGCATCTACGATGGGGTTTTCTCGAATGTGCGAGAAGAATATTGCTACCATAAGCAGGATTACGAACGAAGGCAGAGCGATACCCAGTAAGGCTGTTAAAGCACCTCGGTAACCATACATCTTGTAACCCACAAAGACCGATGCATTCAGCGATATAGGACCCGGCGCCGATTGCGCCAAAGTGAGTAGGTCGAAGAAGTCGCGCTCCTCCACCCAACGATGACGAGTGACTACCTCGCGTTCGATTATAGGTATCATGGCATATCCTCCTCCAAAGGTGAAGAGTCCAATCTTTAGGAACGAGAAGAATAGCTCAATAAATTTTCTCATAGACGACTAAATCTGCAAAACGTACCGAGTGGAAGTTCTTTGCCATTGCGGTCGCAGAAGTACAACTCACCAGCCTCCTCTTTGCCCGTATTGCCGAACGCCTGACGCAATGCCGTGCGTGAGAGCAGAGCTGACAATCCCATAGAGTAGAGGTTTAATACCAAAAATCCCTTTTCTAGATTAAGCAGTTTGGCGCAGCACTCCAACATCTCACCGATATTCTCCTCCAGCACCCACTTCTCGCCATTTGCACCACGACCATATGCGGGAGGGTCAAGGATTATGCCGTCGTAGCGGTTGCCACGTCGTACCTCACGATTTACGAACTTCAGCGCATCTTCCACAATCCAACGAACACCCTCCAAGCCACTACGTTCCATATTCTCGCGTGACCATGTAACCACCTGCTTCACCGAATCGACATGGGTCACATCGGCGCCTGCGGCACGTGCCGCAAGGGTTGCACCGCCCGTGTAGGCGAAGAGGTTTAACACCTTTGGTGTTGAGCCATCAGCCTTGAGAGCTTCGATGCGGTCATAGATAAAGTTCCAATTAGCTGCCTGCTCGGGGAATATGCCCACATGTTTGAATGAGGTAAGTCCCAAACGCATCGTAAGGTGCATCTTCTTGTAACGATACTCCATAGTCCAGCGGTCGGGCATCTCAGCCTTGCGTTGCCACTCGCCACGTTCGTCGCTCTTTGAAGATGATGTGCGCATGAATGAGGCGTGTGCCAACTCTCGCCACTTATTCTCCGAAAGTGATTTGTGCCATATAGCCTGAGGCTCGGGACGGCGTGTTATGTATGCACCGAAGCGTTCCAGCTTCTCGAAGTCGCCCGAGTCAATAAGTTCGTAATCGGGGAATGTGGGTGTAAGCAGTTGTGTCATGGGGATTGTTATCTTTTTTGTTGTGTGCTGCAATCGGTTAATGTCATGAGGCATTGCTTGCAATCAAAGCCTAAACGGTAGCGGGCTGTGCCATGTTCGAGGTATAGCTCGCCCTTGAGTTTTGGATTTTGTTTCAGGCACTCTCCAATCTCACGACGTATGCAGTAGCTCGAAATCATCACTCGTTCTTCGACGGTGGGCAGAAGCTCCAATGCAGGCTCCAGCTGCGTTGCGCCATGTTTTAGGTAGAATGCTTTAGCCATTGAGTTTGTCACATTCTCATACTTGGTCACAACCGCGTAAGGGTAACGAGCCGAGCCGTCGTCGGCGAGTATTTTATGATGACGTGGAGCCGCTATTCTGGCTGCTGCAAGTTTCTCTAATGCTTCGCGTCGTATCTCGGTGATAAGTGATGCAGGGGCAAAATAGTTGCTGCCTACAATCGTAATCTCAGAGATAGAGAAAATAGTGTCGCCACTCTTCTCAATCTGACGTCGAGCCGTCTGCTCCATCTTCAGTGGGTCGTTGGCAGGCGATAGTGTCACTTGACGTTCAACACTTATCTCAATGCCCTGCTCATCGCATACCTTCAAGCAGCAACCCTCCTGAGTGAGCGTGAGCGAGGCATCGACATCGATGGTGCGTCGTGTGCGATTGCGGTCGAGCGCAAGCGAGAAACGATGGTCGTAATTGCGATAAATCTTAGCCCCGCAGCTTATGCCGTCCATGCGGTTAGGGGTGATAAGTGAGCCCTCTACGTTATTGATATTTGTGCCACTCATGCCATTGGGTGATATGACGCAAATGCCATCACCCGCAACAAGATTGTTTGCACCGTCAAGTGTGAATGAGTGTTTTTTTGTGCTTGCTACCTCGCCGATGTATTCGCCTATGGCTTTTGGTGTGTCGAACGATGCTACGCCACTTGCTTTGCCGTGCAGCATATAGGTAGATGCACCGCGAGTAAAACTCTTGGCAGGATTGGGTTCAAACTCTATCGTGCTGCGCCCCACCGAGGGGCGTACAATATCACTCCTACGAGATAGAATGTCGTCTATGCGACGACGGTAATAACTCACCACATTCTTTATGTAGCTCACATCTTTGAGTCGCCCTTCAATTTTGAACGACGTAATGCCTGCGTCCATCAGCAGCTCCAACTCGTCCGAGAGATTTAAATCTCGTACCGACAGTAGGTGTTTGCCTGTGATGATTTTATTGCCCTGACCATCTTTTAAGTCGTAGGGTAGGCGGCAGGGTTGTGAGCACTCGCCACGATTGCCACTGCGTGGTGATGTAGTGCGGGAAAGGAAACAACGTCCGCTGTGACCAACGCATATTGCTCCATGCACGAAGCACTCCAATTCGGCTGTTGTTGCTTGGCGTATGGCACGTATCTCCTCCAATGAGAGCGAGCGTTCCAAAATGATACGGGCAAAGCCGCACTCCTCCAAAAACTTTACCCCCTCGGGCGTGGTGTTTCCCACCTGAGTTGAGGCGTGGAGTTCGATAGGAAGATTCATCTCACGAAATGCCATATCCTGAACAATCAAGGCGTCGGCTCCTGCTGCAATCAGCTCTCGGGCAAGAAGCTCGGCATCGCGAAGCTCATTTTCGAAAAGCGCGGTGTTGAGAGTTGAGTGTAGGCGTGCGCCATATTGATGGGCATACTCTGCGGCACGAGCAATGTCGTCAATGGAATTTCCTGCCGCCTGTCTTGCTCCGAATCTCGCACCACCCATATATATGGCATCGGCTCCGTGGTCGATAGCGGCACGGGCAGCGTCGAAGTCTTTTGCAGGCGAGAGTAACTCTATATAGCGCATCGTGTTAAACTTTTACTCTGCAAAAGTAGTAAATAGTGGCGAATAAAGCCCTCATGTAAGGCAATAAATTATCACCATGAGGATTAAATCTCGAAAAAACCTCCCAAATGAGGATAACGAACGAAGATTTTTGCTAACTTTGCGCATCATAACTTAAAAGAATAGGATATGCTTACACTAAAGCAATTAAGAGAAGATAAAGAGTTGGCTATCGCACGTCTTGCAAAGAAGGGTGTGGACGCCGCTCCAATTATTGCAAAGATTGAGGAGTTGGACGACAAACGTAAGTCGATTCAGGCTGAGTTGGATAACTGTCTTGCCGAGCAGAATAAGGCTGCTAAGCAGATTGGTGCCTTGATGGGTCAGGGCAAGCGCGAGGAGGCTGAGCAGATGAAGCAGCAGGTGGCTGCGTTGAAGGCTCGCTCGGCAGAGCTCTCTGCGGAGCATCAGACGGCTCAAGATGAGTTGCAGGCACAGATTGTGTTGTTGCCTAACTTCCCAGCAGAGATTGTTCCAGAGGGTCGTACAGCTGAGGATAACGTAGTGGTGAAGCTCGTTGAGAATTTCTCGGAGCTTCCAGAGAACCCACTTCCACACTGGGAGTTGGCATCGAAGTACGACATCATCGACTTCGACTTGGGTGTTAAATTGACAGGTGCTGGTTTCCCTGTGTATAAGGGCAAGGGTGCTCGCTTGCAACGTGCGTTGATTAACTACTTCCTTGACTGCAATACTGAGGCAGGCTATCAGGAGGTTGAGGTGCCCGTAATGGTGAATGAGGCTTCAGGCTTCGGTACAGGTCAGTTGCCAGATAAGGAGGGTCAGATGTATCACGCTACGGCTGATAACTTCTACCTCGTTCCAACAGCTGAGGTGCCTGTGACAAACATCTTCCGTGATGTGATTCTTGACGAGAAGGAGTTCCCAGTGAAGATGACAGCCTATACACCTTGCTTCCGTCGCGAGGCAGGTTCTTATGGTAAGGACGTACGTGGCTTGAACCGTTTGCACCAATTCGATAAGGTTGAGATCGTGCAGCTCGCATTGCCAGAGAACTCTTACGAGGCGTTGGACGGCATGGTAGCTCACGTTGAGAAGATTGTTGCTTCACTCGGTTTGCCATATCGTATCTTGCGTTTGTGCGGTGGCGATATGTCATTCACATCGGCTCTGACTTACGATTTTGAGGTTTATTCTGAGGCTCAGAAGCGTTGGTTGGAGGTGTCGTCAGTGTCAAACTTCGAGTCGTTCCAGGCAAATCGTTTGAAACTTCGTTACCGTGGTGCCGATAAGAAGACTCAGTTGGCACACACATTGAATGGCTCTTCATTGGCATTGCCTCGTATCGTTGCGGCATTGCTTGAGAATAATCAAACCGCAGAGGGAATTCGCATACCTGAGGTGCTTGTTCCTTACACAGGTTTTGATATTATCAAATAAAGAGTTATATTTGCTAAAGACAATTTATTAACAACACATAAAATAAACAAAATTATGGCTTACAAAATTTCAGATGCATGCGTAGCATGCGGTACTTGTATCGACGAGTGTCCTGTTGAGGCTATCTCAGCTGGTGATATCTATGTAATTGACGCTGATAAGTGTATCGACTGCGGTACTTGCGCAGGCGTATGCCCAAGCGAGGCTATTTCAGCTGAGTAACATCGTTGTTACCTAAGAAAAATGGGTTGTCCAACATTGTTGTGACAACCCATTCTTATTTTACTCGATGACCGAGCGACCTATTTCTCGAGGTACATGTTGTTGTGACGACCCTCTGGCTGCTCAATCTTTGGACCCTTCATTCTCTGTCCAGGAGCTCCAGGCTTGCCATGCTGTGGCATCGGTCTCTTGCCGTTGAATCTTGGACGCTTCTGCATCTGCTCATACTTTGCCCACTGTTCGTTGTTGAGAATCTTCTTGAGCTCTTTTTTAATCTGCTCCTGCTCCTTCTTCGCCTTCTCCATGCGAGCAGCGTCCTTCTTAGCCTGCTTGAGGTAGAGCTTGTAAATATTATCGTATTGGCTCTTGGCAAGATTGTACTCCTTCTGCATGTGGTCAGAGCGCCACTTTGCAATCTGCTCGACCGATGGAGCCTTGAACTCGTGGAAATCATTTGGCTTAGGCTGTGCGAATGATACTACACTTATCATCAGTGCGAGTAACGAAATCATAATAGACTTTTTCATAATCGTAAAGTTTTTTGGTCAATAACTTTGTTCTGTTGCAAATATAACGATAAATATCGCCGTTGTGGTCTACCCTTTGCGGTCAAAGCCCTATTCTTGGAGGCGAATCGCCCTTGTGACGGGTTGAATTTATCGTGTTTTTAGACGCAACAGGTTCATCACTCCATCAATGAATGTCATTGGGTGAGTAGGGGTTCCCGGTAACCATAGGTCAACCTTGTAGCGGTCGAGGAAGCTGCGGTCGATAGCTTTGCTGTCGGCGAATAGACCTCCTGAGCAAGCCTCCGAACCACATACGATAACCAATTTAGGGTCGGGTATAGAGTTGTAGCATATCTCCAACGCCTCTGCCATATTCTGCGATATAGGACCTGTGATAACTACTCCGTCGGCATGGCGTGGTGAGGCTACAAACTCGATTCCATAACGACCAAAATCGAAGTTCACGTTGCCCGAAGCGTTGAGCTCCATCTCAACCGACGCATCGCCCGCAGCCGACACCTGTCGGAGTTTTAGGGCATGTCCGAATAGTTGGTATATCTGCTCGCGAGTCTGCTCTGGGTGGAACTCTACTCGTTCATCACCGGGTTTGATGATAAGAGCCTCACGTGATGTAGAACTTATCTTGTAATCGTTGGTGAAGCTAATGTTTTTAGGTGCTCTCAATGCGCACTCTCCGCAAAATAGACACTTTCCCATGTCGAGTGAGAATGGCTGTGTGGAGATAGCCTTCACGGGGCAGAGTTGTGCTGCCGCCTCCACGTCGCGCATATCGGCAGTAGCAGTCAGATATGGACGACCACGGAACTCTTCAGTAAGCTCGACTGCATTCAAGTCAGGTATGTATTGCCAGCCGTGGCTGTGCAGAATTTTTATCTTAGGAAATATCATAATCTTTATGCTATATAACTATTACAAATCATGACCGCAGTATGAGAGGTTGAAGCTCTTATTATTGATAGGGAAGTCGGAAATTCCCTCGCTGCGTACAGCAATGGCGAGTCCTAACCAATTGTGAAGGCTTGGGTCTTTCACCTTGTAAGTGCTAACCTCGCCACTTTTGTCGGTAAGGGCTACATGGCATATCTCGCCACGCCAACCCTCTACCAAACCTACGGCTAACATCTCGCCACGGAGTGGAGTAGTGTAATCTGGTTGAGAAATGTTTGCAGGCGTGTAGTCGGCGAGGAGTTGTAGAATATAATCGGCCGATTGCAGCACTTCATGACAGCGCATCATCAGGCGTGACATAACATCTCCGTCATGCATCTTTACTGCTTGATGCTCTATCTTGTTGATGTAGGCAGCATAAGGGTGTGACGCGCGAATGTCGCGTGATGCCCCACTTGCTCGTGATGCTATTCCCACGCCGCCTATGCGTAGCATTTCGGCTTTAGGTACCAAACCGCACTGCTCAAATCGAGCTAAAATGGTTGGTGATGATTCTATATCCTCCTTTACCTCGTTATAGCGACGACGTACATCTGTTACGTTTTTACGTATTAACTCAATCTTCGCTGCTGTGAGAGGCTTGTTTGTACCGCACGGACGTATCAAACCCTTACCAAAACGATTGCCGCACCAAGCCTGTGTGGTATTGATTACAACGGTACGTAGTGCCTCGCAAGCTACCTGTCCGAGCTGATAAGCTACGTCTGTGCATAGCGCACCCGTGTCGGCTATGTGCATCGCCATGCGCTCAAGCTCGAGAGCTACGGTGCGTTCGATGTTGAGATTTTCGTCAGTGGTAGCACCCATCAACTTCTCGATTGTTTGAGAGAATGTGACGGCGTGAGATACGGCGCTATCGCCTGCTACAGACTCCGAGAGAAGCGTCTGGCGCAGACGGTTTGATGTCTTAGTAAACTCGCATTCCACACCTCGGTGCTGATAGCCTAAAGCAATCTCCAAGTGTAGTACATTTTCGCCGTTACATATAAAGCGGAAAGCTCCGGGCTCGATGATGCCGGCGTGTATAGGACCCACATTCACCTCATGCAACGACTCGCCCTCGATGGTGTAAAAAGGATAGTTGTCCATCGACGAGTTGCGATTGCGGCGGTTGTGAGGGAAGCGCAAAGGCTTGTTCCATGGCATGGAATCGAACTCTACGTTGAAAAGCTCAGCAATCTCTCGCTCAAATGGGTGCATCTGAGGGTGTAGTGCCGTGAGTGAAGGCAGAGCTATGTCGTCGTAATACTCCATAGCAAACGACGAAACCATTATCTTGTGCTTGACATCGTCTAAGAGTATGAGGTAGAACTTCAATCTGTTCTCTTCGGGGCGAGCAAAATAGTGAGCTACATGGTAGCGACTATCTGCCAATCTCTCCTTCAAATCTTCATACAAGGCTGCATATTCCACTTCGGGAATGTCGGCTATTGCAACTGCAGCATTCGGGTTGTCTGTAATAAAGTATTTCATCGTTAGAATGTTACGATTTTGTCAATTATGTTGGTGAGTATCTCAGGCTGCCACAAACCCAGCACCAAGGCTGCCAATAGCAACGTGATGGCGCTATATGATAATTTGCGGTCGATGTTGGAGAGGTGCAATTCGTCCTGATTAGGTTGGTAGCAAAGCTTAATGAAACGATGGCACACGGTGAAGATTACAATACATAGCAACACCACCATGATTGCGATAATCCACCATGCACCCGAAGCCAATGCCTCCGACATAATCATCAACTCTGAGATGAACAGCGGCGATGGAGGGAATGCCAAAATAGCCACCATGCCCACTATCAAGCCTATGGCGCCAACTTTGTTGATGTTTATATAGTCACCAATACGGTTTATGCGATAACCGTCATACACTTGTCTTACGATAGCAATATGCAGGAACAAACTGCTCTTGATGAACGAGTGGCAGATGACATGGAACACCGCAGCCCATACACCTACGCCTCCTATACCCAAACCTATGGCAACGATACCCATATTCTCAACGGTAGAGTAAGAGAGGAAACGCTTGTAGTTATTCGTGCGACGCAAGAATAGAGCTCCAACCACAAGGCTTACAATTCCGATGATGAGCATCACGTTCTGCACCCATGCCATCAGGGGCGTGTGAGCAAATAATTTATATACTCTAAATATCGCCAAAAAACCTGCATTCACCAATCCTGTCGATAACAAAGCTGAGGCAGGTGCGGGAGCTGCGAAGTTGGCATCAACGCCGATGGTGTAGAGTGGGAATATCTCCATCTTACAGCTATAACCTGTCAGTACGAGCAGGAAAGCAGCCTTTAGGTAGAGCGGATTACCATTTATAATCAACATCTGGAGATCCTCATAGTTGAGCGATGAGTTCGAGGCTGCGGCGCAAAGCAACAGTATTCCCAAATAAGCGATGGCGATACCGGTCGAACATACGAACAGATATTTCCATGTGGCCTCGATTGCAGCTTCCGAACGACGATAGTAGAGGATACCAGCACCGCACAATGTTGTTGTCTCGAGCAAGATCCATGTAACGGCGATGTTGTTAGCAAAATATACACCTGTGATGGCTGTTGTAAGCAACATCAGCAGTGCAAAATAACGTCGATAGTTGCCAATGTCGTCACGCTTCAAGTAAGCCTCCGAGTGTATGAAAATAAATATTGCCACCACGACAAGCAGCAGGTAGAATAGTGTGCCCGCCTCGTCGAAGCTGAAAAACGAGCCCGATGTCGAGAGGTACTTACCACCAATGAGCAATCCTGCAAACATGGCATGTGCTGTCAGATATGTGGCACATAGCATGTGTATCGTGCGGCGGCTACGAGCAAGGAAAGCACTTGCTCCGATTGTAAGCCATATTATGAAAAATATGTATATCATGGTTTAATCTTTTACGTGGGTTAGAGAATCGCTGTCGTCGGTGTGTATGTGTTTGTCAACTCTGGTCATGAACATTCCCAGCATCAGCACCGAGATAAGAATGTCGAGCAAGATGGCCGCATTAATCAATATTGGCATCTCCACGCCAATAGCCATCGAGAAGAGGAACACTCCATTCTCGATAACGAGGAATCCGACCATGTGTGTGAAGATTCGAGAGCGCAATACAATAAGAATCAATCCTGTCAGTAGCGCATACAAAGCAACGCCAAAGAATACCATGTTGATGGTTTGGTCGGCAACGCAGTATGTCAATAGGGCGCTCACTGTAAGGGCTGCAATTGAGAGCATCAGGGAGTTGAATTGAGAACTTCCCGTGGTGGCTACTCGGTTGATGTGGGTGTTCTTTATCACTCGCATCAATATCGCAGGCACAATCACAGCCTTGAAGATGAGCGTCTCGGTGATGATAAACGACAACTCGAGCCAGTCGAGTGAGTGTAGGCGCAGGAGTGCTATGCCCAACAAAATCCAGCCTTGTACGGCGATGATTGATGCGTAGTTACGGAAACGCTCAACTATCGAGATGTAGATAAGCGTTATGACGTAGAGTATAATTAAAGAGAGTAGCATATCCTTAAATATTAATGTTCAACTTCAACAGGTAACCGATAAAGAATATCAAAGCTGCCAAAGCCGATATGGTTACTATAAACGTCGTGTTTCGCGATAGCTTGTTGCGTGCTTGTGTAGATTCCACTATGCCGACAGATAAGCCCGTGAGCAGAATAGCCAAAGGCGTTGCAAACCACCAATGGAAACAACCTGTCGCCGCAACGGCATTTGCTGCAATCATCGAGAAGCATGCAGTCTTAAGCCAGCCGGCAATGTGTATCATGCCCATGTCGATGCCGCTATAATCCAAGCACATTACCTCGTGTATCATCGTAAGCTCAAGGTGTGTGCGTGGGTCATCAACAGGCACTCGTCCCGACTCCACGAAGGTTATCTTCACAAAGAGGAATGCTGTCAGCAACATGACGATGGTCAGATGCAAATCAAACGACTGCTCGTACTCAAATATGTCGGCAAATGAGGTGTAACCGCAAAATAGCGCAAGTGTAGCAAAGCCTATCATCAACGCAGGCTCAATCAATGCGCCATACAAAGCCTCGCGAGCAGCACCCATACCCTCGAACGAGCTACCGGTGTCCATCGCAGCCATGATTATAATCACACGAGCAAGTGCCAATGTGTAGGCAAAGCAGATTACATCGCCCTTGAACGAGATAAGCGGATATAAATCAGCCACAGGAATCATCAGCGCCGCAACTATTGCTGCACCGAGATATATTGCAGGGGCAATTTTGAATAGCGCGGTTGTGGTGGTTGAGTACACAGCGCCCTTGCGCAGCAATACATTTACGTTGCGAAGATGCTGAACAAAAGGAACACCTTTGCGTCCGGCGAGCACAGCACGTGTGCGGTTGATAATTCCGGGTATGGCTATTGCTGTTAATACTATCAGCAGCGTATTTAGAACTATTGCCATGTCTATATTAAATTAAAGAGTGAGAGGATAAATATAACAACCAAGAATAACAACGCAAAGAGGATATAATGGTTGATTTTTCCTGTGCGCAATCTCATTATGCGTTTGTTGATGATGTGGAGTAACTCCATCCACCATGCAGCAAACAGGCGGTCAATCTTATCCTTGTGTTTAATGTTGTATCCGTGTGTCGATGGGAATATCTCGCTTTTACCTACGGCACGACCCTCGATAGTGTTTTGAGTGAGGTTTGTGGCGATAGACTCCAAGCCTTCCGAGAATGACTCTCCGGTGTATTGCATGCGGATATTTGTTGCGGTGAAGCCACAACCCCATGTAGGACCCTGCGTCACGGAACGACTCTTCTGTGCGCGATGTTTGAATATGTATAGCAGTGCGATGATTATAATCAACATCCACACGGTGAGAGAGATCTTCCATAAATTAGGAGTGATGTATCCCTCCAAAACCGATGTCGCATTGGGGTAGAACTGCTCCGCTACGCCTTCGACGATGTTGATTGCAAATTGAGGGAGCAGACCAATTAAAATGATGCATGTCGTAGGAATAGCCATGGCTGCGATGCGCAGATTATCCACCTCGCTACTCTCGGCTACATGATGGTCACGTGGCGAACCGAGGAAGATGGTGCTATATAGCTTGGTGAATGCCAACACCACAATACCTCCGATGAGAGCCAACGCCAACAGACCTCCTGCGGCGTAGATGGTGTTCACTCCCTCACGTATGCTATCCAGCATGCCCAAGTATATCAGGAACTCGCCTATAAAACCATTCAACGGTGGTAGCGCACAAATAGCTATTGTGGCGATGAAGAATAGAATAGCAGTCATCGGCATGTGCTTGGCTACGCCACCAAAACGGTCGAGTAGCGTTGTGTGCATCTGAGAATAGAGGTTTCCTGCGCCAAAGAACAGTAGCGACTTAAAGAATGAGTGATTCACCGTGTGCAACAACGCACCACACATAGCAACCGTAGCAACCGCATTGTTGCCCGTGGCATGAGCCAACGCTGAAATACCTACTCCGATAAATATCACACCGATGTTCTCAATGCTCGAGTAGGCGAGTAGTCGCTTGGCATCATTCTGCACCGCCGCTAAGATTACACCCCACAAGCCGGTGATGATTCCCGCAGCGAGTATTATAAGACCCACAACATGTAACTCCTGCTTGTCAGCGACGTACCATAGCGTGCGAAGAATACCATATACGCCTGTTTTAATCATCACTCCCGACATGATTGCCGACACATGTGATGGTGCTGCAGGGTGTGCTTCGGGTAGCCATACGTGCATTGGGAATAGACCTGCCTTCATGCCAAAACCTAATAGAAAGAGTATGAATATTGGCAACGTCTTGCCACATGAGAAGCAGATTGCTAAGTCGGCAAAGTTTCCTGAACCACTCATAGCGTAGATGCTGGCAAAGCCCGCCACCAACAACACAAAACCAATGTGCATCATTATCAAGTAAGCCAATGCTGCTCGAAGCACCTGCTGACGTTGCGCGTCAAATAAGATGAGCAGGAACGAGGCTATGGTCATCAGCTCCCACGCAAACAAGAAAGAGAAGCCACCACTCGAGATGACCACCAACATCATTGACGCCACCAGCACCACTAAAGCGGTGTAGTGTAGCGAGATGTGTACTGACGATTTTTCGTTAAGGTAATGCGCCAAGTATCCACGTGAATATAACATCGTGGCAACACCAGCAATACCAATAACCAAAACAAAGAGTGCCGAAAGAGGGTCGATGAACAGCGCTTCCGAGCCAAAGAAAGGGCTTGAAATCTGCATTATCTCCATCTCGACACCACCCCACAATGCTCCTATGGCTGGTATGGCAGCCGAAATTGCCAATAGTGATGTGGCAGCAAATGCTACCCACATCTTCCAGCGTAGCGGTGTTAAAAACAGAGCCGCCGTTAGTAGAGTGAGAAACAAAAGTAATGAGATATAAAACATCGTAATATTGTTTGTTGTTTATAAACCATTTATTGTCGCAACCATCACCGTTGCAGTCACCGCTGCCGTTTCGGTGCGTAAGCGTTGCGTTCCCAAAGATATTTGTTGAAATCCGTTTTCGACTGCAAATTTAATCTCTTCAGGTGAAAAATCTCCTTCTGGACCAATTAAAATTAAAATATTTCCCGATTTTTTTATCATAGCGGGCAAGAACTCTCTCTGACCAAATGTCGCATCGCAGTGAGCGATGAATTTCTGACCCTCAAAAGGCATTGCGATAATCTGCTTTACTGGGGTCAATTCATCGAGCTGAGGGTGGTAAGCCTTGAGTGATTGTTTCACGGCAGAGGTGATTACGCGCAGCTCTCTGTCGTGCTTGATGGCGCGACGCTCGCTGTGGTCGCACTCGATTGGGATAAAGCGACTTACTCCGATTTCAGTAGCTTTCTCCAAGAACCACTCGTAGCGGTCGATGTTTTTGGTTGGAGCCACCGCCATAGTGAGAGAATAGGGTAGTTTTTCATATTCGCTGAAGGTCTCAACTACCTCTATGGTGCAGTGGTGCTGATGGGCTTCAATGATGCGAGCACGGTACAAATTACCCTTGCCATCTGTGATGTGAAGCTCGTCACCAACGCCCAAACGTAGTACTCTTACGCAATGTTTTGACTCCTCCTCGCCCAAAGTGTGTATTGGTGGAGTGATATTCGGTGAATAAAATAGTTGCATAACTTGATGTTAAATATTATCTTTGCAAAGATATTAATTATAAATTAAGGAATGAAACGCTTTTTATGTTTATTCGCATTTGCGATGATTATTATGACACATTTTTCTTGTGGTAACGGTGAAAAAGTTGAAAGCAACCCATTTTTTGAGGCAAAATGGGATACTCCATACTCAACACCGCCGTTCGATAGAATTAAAACCGAGCACTTCAAGCCCGCCTTTGAGCAGGGTATGTCGTTGCATAATGAGGAGATTTCTCAGATAGTAAACTCAACCGAGCGCCCAACGTTCGAGAACACCGTGTTGGCGTATGACAATTCGGGTGAGATGCTTTGGCGTGTTGCCACCGTGTTTGGTATGCTTTCGGCAGCCGATACCGATGAGCAGATGCAGACCCTCTCGGCTGAGATATATCCTGCACTTGCAGCTCATAGCGATGCTATCTCTATGAATGATAAGTTGTTTGAGCGAATTAAGGTTGTGTATGATAGTCGTGAGGCAGAGGACTTGGGAGCCGATGAGAAGCGTTTGACTGAAAAGATATATGACGGCTTTGTGCGTTCGGGTGCGTTGTTGTCACCTCAGGACAAGGAGTCGCTCAAGCAGATAAATGAACGCCTATCCTCTTTGGGCGTAGCTTTTGGACGTAACTTGCTTGCGGAAACAAATGAATATCAATTGTTTGTAGAGCGTGAAAAGCTCGAAGGTGTCCCCGATGCTGTGATGGAGACTGCGGCGGCAGATGCAGCAGCTGCGGGCAAGAAGGGTGAGTATCTATTTACGTTGCATAAGCCAAGCATGTTGCCATTTTTGACCTACTGCAAGGATAGAGCTTTGCGCGAGCAGATATATAAAGCATATCTTAAGCGAGGTGATAATGGAAACGAGAATGACAACAAATCTATCATCGCTCAGATGGTTAGCCTGCGCTACCAAAAGGCTAAGTTATTGGGTTACGACTCATATTCACATTACGTTACAGCCGACCAAATGGCGGGTAAGCCAAGTGCCGTTTACGCTTTGTTGGAGAGTGTGTGGACTCCAGCGCTGGAGCAGGCAAAGGCTGAGTTGGAGCGCATGATGCCAATGTTTACACGTGATAATGGCGCTGATGCCAAGTTTGAGTCTTGGGATTGGTGGTATTATGCCGAGCAGGTGCGCGTGGCTGATTATAAACTCGAGGAGGAGCATGTGCGTGAGTACCTGTCGTTGGATAATGCCAAGAGTGGAATCTTCTTCCTAGCTAACAGATTGTTTGGCATTACGTTCCGTCCATTGCGTGCGCCTATGTACCACGAGGATTGTGAGGTGTATGAGGTGTTGGACGGTGATGACACTCCGCTGGGTGCACTCTACTTCGATTTCCACCCACGTGCAAGTAAGCAGGGTGGTGCATGGTGTGGTACGTATGTTGACCAGACCTACGAAGATGGCAAGCGTGTTTGTCCTGTGGTTAGCATCGTATGTAACTTTACACCAGCCGTTGGTCGAATGCCTGCGTTGTTGTCGATAGACGAGGTGGAGACTCTCTTCCATGAGTTTGGTCATGCTCTACACAACCTCTTTGCCGAGGCTAAGTATCGTGGCTTGGCAGGTGTTGAGGGTGATTTCGTAGAGTTGCCATCGCAGATTATGGAGAATTGGGCATTCTCGGAGCAAATGCTCAAGCAGTATGCAACACATTATCAGACAGGCGAGGTTATGCCTGATGATATGATTGCTAAGATTCGCAAGTGTGCAACATTTAATGAGGGCTTCAATACTACCGAGTTGTTGGCTGCGGCGTTGTCGGATTTTGACATTCATGCCGTGCAGAGCGCCGATGAGGTTGATGTTGCCGAGTTTGAGCGCAAGTCGTTGAATGAGAAGCGTGGTCTTATCTCGCAGATTGAGCCACGTTACCATTATACTTATTTCAGCCACATCTTCGATGGAGGTTATTCGGCAGGATATTACTTCTACATTTGGGCAGAGGTGTTGGATAAAGATGCTTTCCAAGCATTTGTCGAGAGTGGCGATTTGTTCGACAGAGCTACTGCCGAGCGCTTCCGTAGAGAGGTGCTTGCGCGTGGTGGTAGTCGTGATGGTATGGATATGTATCGTGCTTTCCGAGGTGCTGAGCCAAATCAAAATGCTATGTTGGTGGCGCGAGGATTACTCAAGGAGGAGAGCCCTATTCAGGAGGAGTCGGACGCTGAGCGTAAGATAACCCAGGTGAATACTCGTGAGCAGGCACGTCAGCGTGCCGAGCGTTCGCGTCAGGAGCGTGAGTCGGCACGTCAGCAGGCTGAAACTCAAGAGTTGTTGTAGTCCAAATGTTTGTAGATGAAGAAATAAAAATATAGAAACGATGAAAAAACTATTATTGATGATGACTTTTAGTGCTTTGATGGCAGGTTGCGGAGGCGAGCAGATGCCTGTTGTTTCGTTGCCAGAGATTGATACAAATAATCCTCTGTTGGCTCAGTGGGATACGCCTTACGAAACACCACCATTTGATAAGATTAAAATCACCGATTATGAGCCAGCTATCGAGACTGCTATTGCGGTATCACGTGCTGAGGTAGATGCAATCATCAACAACCCAGCGAAGCCTACGTTTAAGAACACAGTGGTGGCGTTGGAGCGTCAGGGTGCATTACTCAATCGTATTTTGGGTCTTTTTTATAACTTGCGTGAGGCTGATACCTCAGACGAGATGGACGCTATTGCATTGCGTATTCAGCCTAAATTGACCGCCCTCAGCAACGATGTGTCGCTCAATCCTCAGCTCTTCGAGCGTGTGAAGGCTGTCTATGAGGGTTGTCGTTGGGGTTTGAGTGATGTTGATGAGAAGTTGTTGGAGGATTGCTATAAGGGATTTGCTCGTTCTGGAGCTGCTCTCTCGGCTGAGGATAAGGAACTTTATCGTAAGTACACATCAGAGCTCTCTGAGGCTACGTTGCTCTTTGGTCAGAATGCCTTGTCGGCAACAAATGCTTTTGCGATTAATATCACCGATGCGAAGAAGGTGGCTGAACTGCCCGATTTCGTGAAGGAGGCTATGGCTGCCGATGCCAAGGCTCGTGGCGAGAAGGGTTGGACTGTGACGTTGAAGGCTCCAAGCTACATACCATTCATGACTTACTCATCGCAGCGCAATGAGAAGGAGGATCTTTACCGTGCCTATAATAGCCGTGCGTTGGGTGGCGAGTTCGACAACTCGGAGATAATCAGCAAGATTGTGGCTTTGCGCCTTAATATTGCGAAACTTTTGGGTTATGAGACTTATGCCGATTATGTGTTGGAGGAGCGCATGGCAGAGAGCGCTGCTAATGTGAATGAGTTTTTGGCTGAGTTGCGAGAGTCTACATTGGAGTGGGGTCGCAAGGATTATGCGATGATTAATGATTATGCTCACTCGCTTGGTTTCGAGGGCGATGTTATGCCTTGGGATTGGGCTTATTATACCGAGAAGTATAAGTCGGAGAAGTATGCTATCAACGACGAGCAGGTGAAGCCATACCTCAAACTTGACAACGTCATCAAGGGTGTCTTTATGGTGGCTGAGAAGCTATACGGTTTGCAGTTTGTACCAAGCACAGATATCGCAGTTTATCATCCTGAGGTGTTGGCGTATGAGGTTAAGGATAACAATGGTGAGTTCCTCGCTGTGCTTTACCTTGATTTCTTCCCACGTGAGTCGAAGCGTTCGGGAGCATGGATGACCGAGTTCCGCGGAACAAAGGTTGTCGAGGGCAAGGAGATACGACCTTTGGTATCGCTTGTGATGAACTTCACTAAGCCAACCGAGACCACACCTTCGTTGCTTACCTTCGATGAGTTCAATACATTCCTTCATGAGTTTGGTCACGCTTTGCACGGCATGTTGGCAAAGGGTGAGTATGAGTCGTTGAATGGTACAAGCGTTTATCGTGACTTTGTAGAGTTGCCATCGCAGATTTTGGAGAATTGGGCAACCGAGAAGGAGTATCTCGACATGTGGGCTGTTCACTACCAGACAGGTGAGCCTATCCCTGCCGAGTTGGTTGAGAAGATTGTGGCGGCAAAGAATTTCTTGGCAGCTTATAGCAACTTGCGCCAGCTTTCGTTTGGTCAGTCAGATATGGCATGGCACTCTTTGACTGAGCCTTTTGCAGGCGATATTGAGCCATTTGAGCGTGAGGCTATGGCTTCAGTGCAGGTGGTGCCTACGGTTGAGGGTACGGCTATGTCGCCAGCCTTTACTCACATCTTCTCGGGTGGTTATGCGGCTGGTTACTATGGCTATAAGTGGGCTGAGGTATTGGCTGCCGATGCATTCTCGCTTTTCAAGGAGAAGGGTATCTTCGATGAGGCGACAGCAGCTGGATTCCGCAAGTTGATGTCAAGTGGAGGTCAGCGTCACCCAATGGATTTGTATGTTGAGTTCCGCGGTCATAAGCCTCAGACACAGGCTTTGGTGGAGGCTATGGGTTTAAAATAATTCATTAACTTAAATAACAGAACTATGAAAAAAATTACAAAAATCATGTTGATGATGTTGGCAGTTGTAGCAGTTGCCACATCTTGCAAGCAGCCAACAGCTGGAAATCCAATTTTCCCAGGTAACTATGCTGACCCTGAGGGTTTGGTGTTTGGTGATACCTATTGGATTTATCCAACTTACTCGGCTCCTTTCCACGAGCAGCTCTATTTGGACTGTTTCTCATCAAAGGATTTGATTACTTGGGAGAAGCATGAGCGCATCATTGACAATACACGCATCAAGTGGCTCAATAACGCTTTGTGGGCACCTGCAGCGTTGGAGAAAGATGGTAAGTACTACCTCTTCTTTAGCTGTAACAACATTCAGAACAACGAGCAGTTGGGTGGTATCGGTGTAGCTGTTGCTGACCAGCCACAGGGTCCATTCGAGGATTTGCTTGGTAAGCCACTCATCGACTCTATTGTAAACCGTGCACAGCCAATCGACCAGTTCGTATTCAAAGATAAGGACGGCACATACTACATGTACTATGGTGGTTGGGGTCGTTGCAACATGGTTAAGATGGCAGACGACTTCAAGAGCATCGTTCCATTCGACGATGGCGATATGTATAAGGAGGTGACACCTAAGGGTTATGTTGAGGGTCCATTCATGTTCATTCGTGACGGCAAGTACTACTTCATGTGGTCTGAGGGCGGTTGGACAGGTCCTGACTACCGTGTAGCTTATGCTATCGCAGACTCTCCATTTGGTCCATTCGAGAGCAAGGGCGTTATCTTGCAGCAGGACCCAGAGGTTGCAACAGGTGCAGGTCACCACTCTGTAATGTATAATCCACGTAAGGACCAGTACTACATGGTTTACCACCGTCGTCCATTGGGTTCAAATGATGGTAACAACCGCGAGACTTGTATCGATCTTTTGGAGTTTGACCAGGAGGGTAATATTCTCCCAGTGAAGATTACTTTCGAGGGCGTAAAGAAGGCTAAGTTGTAAAAACCTTTAACCAACCTAAACAATGAAAAAGAACTTATTATTTACCTTGGTAGCTGTGTTTGCTTCTGTGGTAGCTTATGGTCAGAAGACAGCGGGCAATCCTATCTTTGAGGGAGATTATGCCGACCCTGAGGGTGTAGTGTTTGGTAAGACTTATTGGATTTACCCAACCTACTCGGCTGCGTTTGACGACCAGTTGTATTTCGACTGTTTCTCGTCAAAGGACTTGGTGAATTGGAAGAAGCATGAGCGCATCATCGACCAATCGAGCATTTCGTGGTTGCGTCGCGCATTGTGGGCGCCAGCGGCAATTGAGAAAGATGGTAAATATTACCTCTTCTTTAGCTGTAACGATGTTCACCCCGGTGAGATTGGTGGTATCGGCGTAGCTGTTGCCGACAAGCCACAGGGACCATTTAAGGATTTGATTGGCAAGCCACTCATCAACGATATCGTTAATCGCGCACAGCCTATCGACCAGTTCGTATTCCAAGATAAGGACGGTACATACTATATGTACTACGGTGGCTGGGGTCGTTGCAATGTAGTTAAGATGGCTGATGACTTCAAGAGCATCGTTCCTTTCGAAGATGGTACAATGTACAAGGAGGTCACTCCAAAAAATTACGTTGAGGGTCCATTCATGTTCATTCGTGACGGCAAGTACTACTTCATGTGGTCTGAGGGCGGTTGGACAGGACCTCACTATAAGGTGGCTTACGCTATTTCGGACTCTCCATTTGGACCATTCGAGCGTAAGGGTGTAATTTTGCAGCAAGATGAGGAGGTGGCACGCGGTGCTGGTCACCACTCAGTGATACACAATCCTAAGAGCGATAAGTATTACATCGTGTACCACCGTCGTCCACTCGAGTCAAACAAGCGAGACAATCGTGTGACTTGTATCGACGAGATGCACTTTGCACCAAACGGCGATATTTTGCCTGTGAAGATGACCTTCGAGGGCGTGAATAAGGATAAGTTGTAATCTTTTGTAGAGATTATAATCTAAAACATTTGGGCTGAAACTTGAGATATTCAATTATCTTGAGTTTCAGCCTCTGTTTTTTGTGAAATATCACTATCTTTGTAGAAAATATATAGTCATGAAAAGAGTGTTATTTGCAATAATTGCCTGCCTTGCCGTAATCTCGTGTGGCTCGCAGACAAAACGCCTTGAGGGGGCGTTCGAGGTGGTGCAACCTGAATTTTATACTTTTAGGGTTAAAAACGTATATCCTCACTCAACGGATAGCTATACACAAGGCTTGCAATATGTTGATGGCGTGATGTGGGAAGGAACAGGCGAATGGGGTGAGTCGAGATTACAGAAGGTTGATTTGGAGAGTGGCGCGGTCGAGACGTTGGTTAGTCTGCCTCGTTCGGAGTTTGGTGAGGGTATTACGGTTCTGGGCGATAAGGTCTATCAGCTCACATGGACAAATGGCGTGGCTCATGTATATAATTTGCAGGGTAAAAAGGTGAAGGATTTTCGCTATGCTGGCGAGGGCTGGGGACTCACCACCGATGGCGAGAGCCTTTACATGTCAAACGGCACTCCCGATATTTACAAACTAAATCCCGAGACATTTAAGCGCGAGCGCAAGATAACCGTTACGTTGCGTGGCGAGGTGGTTGATTTCATCAACGAGTTGGAGTGGATTGATGGTAAGATATGGGCAAATGTCTATACCACCGACTATATAATGATTATAAATCCTCAAACGGGAGCTGTCGAGGGTGTGGTTGATTGTGCTAATTTATTGCCCGAGAGTGACCACAGCGAAAAGACCGATGTGTTGAATGGAATAGCCTACGACGGTTTGGGTAAGAGAATATTCTTAACAGGTAAGAGATGGAATAAACTCTTTGAGGTTGAGATAATAAAGCAATAATATGGAACTTGGTAGAGTATTACGACGCAAGATAGTAGTGCTTGATGGCGCTATGGGTACCGAGCTTATTGCTCGTGGCAATAAAGGGGTGTTGGAGTTGTTGAACGTTGATGCACCCGCTGAAGTGGAGCAAGTTCACGAGGCATATTTGCGAGCAGGTGCCGATATTATCACAACAAATACAACATGCGCCGATAGCCTATGTTTGAAGGAGCATTGTTTGCAGGAGCGTTCGTATGAATTGGCACGTGCGGGAGCCGAAGTGGCGCGTCGTGTGGCAGATAGGTTCTCAACAACCGAAACGCCTCGCTTTGTTGCAGGCTCGGTAGGTCCTACGTCGCGCAATGTGACGTTGGCGAATGATACATCTGCCGATGAGGTTGCTCAGAGTTATGCTACGGTAATTCAAGGTTTGATAGATGGAGGTGTCGATATGTTGCTTATCGAAACCGCGATGGATTCTCAGAATGTGAAGATTGCCGTTGAGCAGGCTCGAAAGTTGTCGCCTACGATGCCGATTATCGTATCGGCAGTGCTCTCTCGCATCGAGGGTAGAGTGGCGAGTGGAGCAACTATAAAGCAATTTTTAGAAGATATACCTACGGCAGAACTCTTTGCGGTGGGCTTTAATTGCACGATGGCAACCAAACATTTGGAGAAGGCTCTAAAGAGTGTGGCGGAGTTTAGTAAGCTCCCTCTTGTGGTTTATCCATCACTTAGCGCCGTTGGTGAAAGTGCGGCTCAATTTGTTAAGCCTTTGGATTTGTTAGCTCGTGCAGGGTTGTTGAATATTGTCGGAGGGTGTTGTGGTACAACCCCAGCTCACATCGAGCATTTGTCAAAAGCGGTAGCTCGTTGGCGACCCAGAAAAACAGAGTAGAATATGGATACAAAACAGTTTCGTCGAGAGCTTCACTCCTATCCTGAACTCTCGTTTGAGGAGCATCGAACTGCGGCGTTCATCGCTGAGCAGTTGTCGCAGTTGGGTATTGAAAATCGCCCGATAGCAAATACAGGCGTATTGGCTCGCATAGATGGTAAGCGCGGTAACTTGAAGCGTTGTGTGGTTTTGCGTGCCGATATAGATGCCTTGCCTATATGTGAGATGACGGGTGTTGAGTGGGCGTCAAAGGTCGATGGCATTATGCACGGATGTGGACATGATTGTCATGCTGCGGTGTTGTATGGCGTACTCAAGCGCTTGCAGGAAAATCCCGATTTCGAGGGTACATTGTTTGGCGTGTTCCAACCAGGCGAGGAGTGTAACCCTGGAGGTGCTAAATATGTGTTGGAGGAGGAGCCCTTCAAGGATTATGATGTGGTGGCGGTGATAGGTGAACATGTTGATGCCGACTTGGAGGTGGGTGAGATAGGTTTCTGTCCGGGTAAATTTATGGCAGCGACTGATGAGTTGCATTTTAAAATAAAGGGCGTGGGCGGTCATGCTGCCATGCGTTGCCGTATTAAAGATTCGGTTGTTGCGGCAGCCGACTTTATCATGCGCCTTAATGCGTTTAATAGCGACGACTGTGTGGTGTCAATTGGTAGGGTCGTGGCAGATGGTGCAACCAACGTCATTCCCGACGTAACCTCGTGTCAAGGCACGATGCGCACCTTTAATGAAAATTTGCGTGCGCGCATAAAAGATATGATAGCCAATGTGGCTAAGGAGATAGAATACAAGTATGATGTTGAGGTTGATGTGGATATTCGTCATGGTTATCCATGTGTCGATAATAACATTCAACTCACATACGAAGCCATGCTTTTAGCCGAGAGTCGAGGCTTCAAGGTTCGCGACCTTGATATGCGTCCTACGGCAGAGGATTTTGGATATTACACTCAGATATTCCCTTCTGTTTTCTATCGTCTTGGCGTGGGACAAGCCTCTGGTAGGTCGCACACCGCTATGTTCTTGCCCGATGAGAAAGCATTGGAGGTGGGTGAGGAGTTTATGTATCAATTAGCGTTAAGCATACTCAATAAGTAGTAGGTTATGGGACAAAGAAAGAGAAGGGAGATGCAAAAGAGCACTCCACGCATGGATTCGAAAAGCGTGCGTTCGGCTTTTATTGTGAATATGTTTCGCGAGTTCCCTGATAGAGAATTCTCTATGAAACAATTGACGTCGGCATCTGGTGGAAACAGCAAAGAGGGTCGATACATTGTTCGTGATATTGTGGAGGCATTGGTCGAGGGCGGCGTGGTTGAACGCCATGGCAGAGATAAGTTCCAACTCTCGCTGACTCAGCTACCACATTATGAGGGTGTGGTGGATTTGTCGGCGTCGGGTGCTGCCTATGTTAAAGTTGAGGAGTTGGATTGCGAGATATATGTCAATCAGCGTAATACCCGTTGTGCTTTAGATGGTGACAGGGTTGAGGTTGTGCTTCAGCGTAAGCCTCATCGCGAGGGTGATAACCCCGAAGGAGCCATCACCAAAGTGCTGGAACGTAGCTCTCGTCAGTATGTGGGTGTAGCCGAGGTAAGCCGTTCTGCTATCTTTGTGCGTCCCGACTCTCGTAAGTTGCCGATGGATATTTTCTTCCAGCGCAAGTCTTATCCTGAAGTTAAAGATGGCGATAAGGTGGTTTTCCGCATCGAGGATTGGCGTGAGGGCGACCGCTCGCCACGAGGAGTTATTGTTGATGTGTTAGGTCGTCAGGGTGATAACGATGTTGAGATGCACGCTATTTTGGCGGAGTATGACCTACCATATAAGTTTGAACCTGAGGTCGAGCAGGCAGCTAATGCTATTAGTGCCACTATTGATGAACAGGAGATTGCCAAGCGTCGTGATTTTAGAGGTATTACAACCTTCACCATAGACCCTGCCGATGCAAAGGATTTTGACGATGCTTTGTCGATACGTAAGTTAGAAGATGGTATTTGGGAGGTGGGTGTGCATATTGCCGATGTGACACATTATGTGCGTCCTGAGTCGGTGGTTGATTGCGAAGCTCAGGAGCGAGGAACATCGGTGTATCTTGTCGATAGAACCGTGCCAATGTTGCCTGAGAGATTGTGTAACGAACTGTGTTCGTTGCGCCCCGATGAGGAAAAGTTGAGTTTCTCGGCTGTCTTTAACCTCAATGAGGAGGGTGATGTGTTGCAGGAGTGGTTTGGTCGTACGGTGATACTCTCTAATCGTCGTTTTACATACGCCGAGGCGCAGGCGCGCATCGAAACGGGCGTAGGAGATTATGCCGAGGAGATAGCCGTGCTGAATAATATGGCGCAGAAGATGCGTGCTAAACGATTCAAGGCGGGAGCAGTGAGCTTTGAGCGAGCCGAGTTTAAGTTTATCCTCGATGAGAAGGGTAAACCATTGGGTGTATATACCAAGGAGCAGAAGGAGGCAAATCAGCTTATCGAGGAGTTTATGCTCTTGGCAAATCGCAGGGTGGCTGAGTTCTGCACCTATCGTGAGGTTGGTGGTAAGAAGGTGCAACGCCCGATGGTCTATCGAGTTCACGACGAGCCTAATGAGGAGAAACTTGGTCGCTTCCGTGACTTCGTGTTGCGCTTTGGCTATCAGTTCAAAGCAACGAAGGGTCGCTCGGTGGCGAAGGCGATAAATAAATTGGTTGGCGAGGTTAAGGGTCGTCCTGAGGAGAATGCTATTCAGTCGTTGGCTGTGCGTAGCATGGCAAAGGCGTTCTATACTACCGACAATGTTGGACATTATGGTTTGGCGTTTAAGTATTATACCCACTTTACTTCGCCTATTCGTCGCTATCCCGATATGATTGTGCATCGTCTGCTGGCTCGTTATCTTGCCGAGAGTAGTAAGTCGCCCGACAAGCGAGTGCTGGAGGGGCAGTGTGTGCATGCTTCGGAACGTGAGATTGTGGCATCGGAGGCAGAGCGCGCCTCTATCAAGTACAAGATGGTCGAGTTTATGAAGGATAAAGTCGGCGAGGTATTTAAGGGTCACGTCTCGGGCATGAGTGAGTGGGGTATCTATGTAGAGTTAAATGATACCCACATTGAGGGTATGGCGTTCCTGCGAGATATTGAGGACGATTATTACTATTACGATGATGCTCGTTTCGAGGTTGTTGGTAGAAATTCAGGTCGTCGCATAGTCTTCGGCGAGGAGGTGTGGATTAGAGTGAAGGGCGTTGATATGCGTCGTCGTACGATAGATTTTGAACTTATTGTAAGCAAACGTCGATAGATGAGGGGTGAAGAGATTTTTGCTCGTGCATTAAACCGCGAGAGGCTTTCTCGCGAGGAGGCATATTGGCTCTGGGAGGAGGCTCCGCTGGAGAGGTTGGCAATTACTGCCGACCAGGTGCGTCGAGCTGTGGTGCCTAATCCCGATGTGGTGACGTGGCAGATAGACCGAAATGTGAATATCACAAATGTGTGTATCTCGGGGTGTAAGTTCTGTAACTTTCATTGTAAACCTCATGAGGTTGAGCGAGAATTTATCACCACGTTAGAGGAGTATCGTTCGAAGATTGACAGAATGTTGGAACTTGGTGGCGACCAACTTCTGTTGCAGGGTGGTCTGCACCCTAAACTCGGTGTCGAGTTTTACGAGGAGTTGTTTCGAGAGTTGAAACGTATGTATCCTATGGTGCGCTTGCACGCTTTGGGAGCTCCCGAAGTAGCCCATGTGGCAAAGGTTAGCGGCATCTCGACCCGTCAGGCGTTGGAGCGTTTGGTGGCTGCAGGCTTGGACTCTTTGCCTGGAGCTGGAGCCGAGATTTTGGTTGAACGCGTAAGGAAATATATCTCTCCTGCCAAGCCGAGTGTGGAGCAGTGGCTGGAGGTGATGCATGAGGCTCATCAGATGAATCTACCAACGTCGGCAACGATGATGTATGGGCACGTAGAGACCCCACGTGAAAGAGTCGATCATCTGCTCGCAATCAGAGATTTGCAGGCTCGATGTCCGGAGGGTAATTGGGGTTTTATTGCGTTTATCCCATGGATATTCCGCTCCGATGGTACACGTCTTGAGAGAGAGGGTGTTGTGACAAATTTTTCGCCGCTTGAGTATGTGAGAATCATAGCCGTCAGCCGTTTGATTTTAAATAACATTCGCAACATACAAGCCTCGTGGCTCACGGTAGGAAAGTCCACTGCGCAACTTGCGTTGCATAGCGGAGCCAACGATATGGGCTCGATTATGATTGAGGAGAATGTGGTGTCGAGTGCCGGGGCGCACAATTCGTTTGATGCCGAGGGTATTCAAAAAGCTATCCAAGAGGCGGGTTTTGAGCCACGTTTGAGGGATCAACTCTACCAAGAAAGAGTCTATCAAGTGGGTAAAGCGTAAGAAATTTGTGATAAAACATCGCTAATTAATTAAAATTAATTACCTTTGCACTCCGAAATTGAGTAGAAAAAGATAAAATCGAATAAAATATAACGAAGAAACTATGAAAATTACAAGAGAACAACGTGAAGTAGGTACCTCAGTTTTGAAGGTAGTTGTAAACGAGCAGGATTACAGCGAAGCTGTTGATAAGATGTTGCGTGAGTACAAGCGCAAGGCTAACATTCCAGGATTCCGTCCAGGTATGGTGCCTATGGGTGTAGTACGCAAGATGTACGGTAAGGGTGCCGTAGCAGAGCAGGCTTATAAGATCGCTTCAAACTCTGTATTTGAGTATTTGCAGAAGGAGGGTATCGACTATGTAGGCGATGTAATCCCATCAGATGAGCAGGGTGATTT
>JAFPAD010000078.1 GCA_017424405.1 Alistipes sp. | reverse complement strand
GTTGCATCACGTGCTGCTAAGGAGCGTTGCGACGCTGGTTTCGGTGTGAACGAGACAGGTTTGGCTGTATTCCTCGACTTCAAGACAGCTATCGAGCGTCTTGGTAAGGATACTATCAAGCAGCGTTATGGTAACCTCTTCGATATGTATGAGGAGATTACAGACGTTAGCCCATACGAGCAGCCAATGCAGATCTTCCCTGCTGTACACTACACAATGGGTGGTATCTGGGTTGACTACAACCTTATGACAACTATCCCTGGCTTGTACGCTATCGGTGAGGCAAACTTCTCAGACCACGGTGCTAACCGTCTTGGTGCTTCTGCTTTGATGCAGGGCTTGGCTGATGGTTACTTCGTATTGCCATACACTATTGGCGACTACCTCTCAAAGAAGATTCAGGCTCCTAAGGTTTCAACTAACACTCCTGCATTCGACGAGGCTGAGAAGGCTATCAAGGATAAGATCGAGAAGCTCTTCGCTATCAAGGGTACACAGTCAGTTGACGATATCCACAAGCGTCTGGGTAACATCATGTGGGACAACGTAGGTATGGCTCGTACTGAGGAGTCTTTGAAGAAGGCTATCAAGGAGATTCAGGCTCTTCGCAAGGAGTTCTGGTCAGACCTCAAGTTGGTTGGCACAGCTGATTCATTCAACGTTGAGTTGGAGAAGGCTTTGCGCTTGGTTGATTACCTTGAGCTTGGTGAGTTGATGGCACGTGACGCCTTGAACCGTGAGGAGTCTTGCGGTGGTCACTTCCGTTCAGAGCACCAGACTGAGGAGGGTGAGGCACAGCGCCACGACGACAAGTTTGCTTACGCAGCTGTTTGGGAGTACAAGGGCATGGATGTTGAGCCTGAGCTCACTAAGGAGCCACTCGACTACGAGTTCACTCACCGTGCACAGCGTAACTATAAGGACTAATTTGACGTTAAACTTTAATATTATTAGACATGGATTTCAAATTAAAGATATGGCGTCAAAAGGACGCTAAATCGAAGGGTGAGTTCAAGACATATGAGGTAAAGAACATCTCTGCCGACACCTCTTTCTTGGAGATGCTCGACATCTTGAACAACGACTTGGTACACGCAGGCGAGGAGCCTGTTGCCTTCGACCACGACTGCCGCGAGGGTATCTGCGGTATGTGTTCATTACACATCAACGGTCACGCACACGGTCCTTCACAGGCCGTTACAACTTGCCAGATGTATATGCGTAAGTTCAAGGATGGCTCAACAATCACTATCGAGCCATGGCGTTCAGCTGCCTTCCCTGTAATCAAGGACTTGGTAGTAAACCGTGGTGCTTATGACGAGATTTTGCAGGCTGGTGGTTTCATCTCAGTACGCACAAACTCTGTACCTGATGGTAACGCTATTCCTATTCCTAAGGCAGACGCTGACGAGTCAATGGACGCTGCGGCTTGCGTAGGTTGTGGTGCTTGTGCTGCAACATGTAAGAACGGCTCTGCAATGTTGTTCGTTGCAGCTCGCGTATCTTCACTTGCGAAGTTGCCACAGGGTCGCGTTGAGGGTGCACGTCGTGCTAAGGCTATGGTTGCTAAGATGGACGAGCTCGGTTTTGGTAACTGTACTAACACAGGTGCTTGCCAGGCTCAGTGCCCAAAGCAGATTTCTATCGCTCACATCGCTCGTTTGAACCGCGAGTTCTTGGCTGCAAAGCTCCAGGACTAAGAGTCGAACTCAATAGTAAAAAGTCTGCCATGAAATTTCATGGCAGACTTTTTTGTTTTATAAATTCTTGCTACCTTTGGAGTGAAAACCTAAAAACAAACAATTATGAGAAAGATGCTTATTTGGGTATCAGTGCTATGCTTTGCGCTGACCACCAACAGCAATGCCGAGAACCGACCAAACAACCCTGCCCCACAACCTTCAAACAAGAGCTACTCCATCGACGATGTCTGGTCTGCTTATGAGGGTTTCAATAATGTATTCCTCGACAAGAAGAAGTACATCTACAAGCATGACAACACCTATGCCCACGCTACCGACCGCTTCAACGGCGCAGCTGCGATATGGTGCCAGCCCATGTATTGGAATATGGCTATGGATGCCTGCCTACTGGCCGAGAAGATTGGCGACAAGGAGCGTGCTGCGGAATATCGCCAGCTGGTAAAGAAGATTTACAACGGCAACCGCAAGCACTATGCTGGGTTCAACTTCCACGACAACAACGAGAACACAGGCTGGTTTATCTACGACGACATCATGTGGTGGACAATCTCGTTGGCCCGTGGCTACGAACTGTTTGGTGACGAGGAGTATCTGCGCTACTCTGAAGAGAGCTTCAACCGAGTATGGTATGGCTCCGATATCGTAGGCGACAACGGCTCATACGACCCCAAGAGGGGCGGAATGTTCTGGCGCTGGTATCCAATCCAGAACCCTAAGCCAAACGAATCGTCACATGGCAAGATGGCATGTATAAACTTCCCCACCGTATGCGCTGCGATGATGCTACACAACAACGTACCAGCCGACCGCAAAGAACCTACGGGTGACAAGCCTCTCTACCAGACCAAGGAGGGTTACCTGAAGATGGCAAAAGAGATATATTCATGGGGTGAGAAGAACCTCTTCGACCCCAAGACAGGCCGCATTGCCGACAGCCGTCATGGCGAGGGAAATCCCGACTGGAAGGTGCATATCTACAACCAGGCGACATTCATCGGCTCATCGGCTCTGCTTTACCTCAACACAGGCGATAAGCACTATTTGGACAACGCCATCAAGGCTGCCGACTATAGCTGTGGTGCCATGTCGGCACGATATGGAGTATTGCCTTTTGAGCGCGGCATCGAGCAGGGAATCTACACTGCTATCTTCGCACAGTATATGGCTATCCTGGTTTACGACTGCGGCCAGACTCAATACCTGCCATTCCTGCACAAAAACATCACCACAGGCTGGGCAAATCGCGACAAGAGCCGCAATATCATCGATGGCGAGTACCACAAGCGCACAGCCCCATACGAAATGGTTGATTCCTACGAGGCTTCGGGCATCCCTTCGTTGATGCTGTTGTTCCCTCCCCAGGAGTAAGAGATTTAATATGTATATATAAAGTATTAGGGTCGCCTCCATTGTGTGGCGACCCTAAATTATTAGTAAACATTCTTATAGAGAGAAGCTAAAGGTTGCTCCCCAGCGGCAAGGCTTGCCAACATTCACAAAGCTGTTACCAACCGACTTAAAGTAGAAGGTGTAGTAGTCGGTATTGGTGAGGTTACGACCCCACAATAAAAGCGAGTAATTGCCCTTGCGGAGCTGAACCGAGGCGTTGAGCAGGGAGTAGAAATTCTGATGCAGAGTATTTGCCTCGTTCCAATATATCTTGCCTGCACCCTGCCATGAGGCGTTGAGTGTAATGTCATCCAACGCAGCGCAGTTCAATGGAATACGATATGAAACAGCTGCCGACGAGGTGTGCTGAGGCGCATAAGGCAGGTAGTTGCCCGAATAGTCGGTCACACCATCGTTGAACTCCTCAAACTTAGCCTGCGTAAAGCCATAATTTGCCGAAAGAGAAAGGTTATCGGTAATCTCCCACGCTGCCGAAAGTTCCACTCCACGACTGCGCGACCTACCCGCATTTGACATCATACGCCCCGTAGTTTGACCCTCGGGGAATACGGTGAGCTGCTGGTCACGGCACTCAATCCAGAAGGCTGCGAAATCAACATTCACACGACCCTCGGCAAAACGCAAGTGACCTCCCAACTCATAGTTCCAGCTATACTCAGGCTTGTAGGTTGTCACCGAAGCGGCATCGTAAGGCGAAGGCTCGGCAGGAGCCGAAGGGCGACCCATCTGTGACATAGCATCCCCCATCAAGCCATTCTTCATCTTGTTCTGCAGGATGTCAGAGAAAATCTGGGTGTTGAAACCGCCCGCCTTATATCCGCGTGTAGCCGTAGCGTACAAATCACCTACGCCAGTGGTGAAGTTCACCGCAAACTTTGGCAAAAGCTCCAGATAGTCGAGTTCCTCCTCGCCATTGAATGGAATCTCAAATGCACGGTTTGTGATGCTGATAGGTGGCATACCCGGACCCATCGGAGGCATATTGAACGAATAATTTACCGACGCATAGTTGTCATACTTCATCTTTGATGCCTCATAATCAAGACGCAAACCTGCTGTAAAACGCCAACGCTCGCCTACACGAAGCGACGACTCATGGTAGAGAGCCAAGCCATAGGTAGGCAGCGTGAAATTGCTATCCAACACAAATGGATCGATTGTCAGGAACGACTTAATCATAGCTGGCATATTGCCCAAAATGAGATTATCAATTCCACTCTCCAACATATTCACCGGAGCGCTCATGTCGATGGTCTTATAGAAACCATAAACACCCGTCACCCACTGCCAAAGGCGTGAGTAGTCGTTGGTACGCAAAACGACATCTTCGGTTAAAGCATGCTCCTTCTGCTCCTGCTTGAGTGTAAATATCGACTGCGGAGTGAAGTCCTGATCCATGCGCATTCTGTCGTGCATAAATTGGTAGCTCGTGGTGGCTGTAAATTTATACTCCTCACCTGAGTGCGAGATAACTAATCCATCGCTGAAGCTCTGACGCATATAGTTGCTTGGAGAGTTATAATTCACCGCGCCAACGCTCTGCGTCTGAGTATCGTATGGTGCATAAGCATAGCCGCCCTCGTTGTTGTAGCCAAACGACGCCGCGTTGTCCAACGACCAACCTCGACCCATCTGCCAGATAACACGCAGACGTGCGCCACCACTCTTACCCCAATCAACATCGCTGCCGTCGTAGGCATTATCCACAAAACCGTCGGTGCGGTTGGCGTATGCTCCAACCGAGTAAGCGAACTTACGGCTCACCTTATCGTAGTAATTGAGTTTTGCCCTCAGGCTATTGCCCGAGCCATACTCCAACTCACCGCGCACACCCTCGTAGTGAAGAGGCGAGAGGGTGTAGATATTCATCTGTCCACCCATTGTATTTCGTCCATAGAGCGTACTCTGCGGACCACGCAACAACTCAATACGTGCAATGTCGTAAAATTCAAAGTCGTAGTTATTCTTGTTCATGAACGAGACGCCATCAACCATCATTCCCATCACAGGCTGGTCGATGCGGGCTCCGAAGCCACGCACATACACCGACGATGTCATGCGAGAGCCATAGTCAGGCTGGTAGAAGTTGGGCATCATAGCTGACAAATCCTTCACCGAACGCACAACCTCGCGGTTCAAGTATTCAAGATTTACCACGCTCGACGAGATAGGCTCCTTCGACAATCCGAAATGCTGTTTAGGAGCTGATGCTATAATGCTAATATCATCAACCACAATGTGACGTGTTGTATCCGCAGGCTCAACAATCTGCGTAGCCGATGCCACACCAAAACCCATCACAACAGTAGCACAAAAAGTAAAAAATCTCTTCATCATAAATATTTAAATTAACAGTTTTTCAAGGTACAAAAGTAACAACTTAACACACGCACATCAACTATCACTTTTTATAGTTTTTCATTCTCATAATTTTTCTTATCTTTGCCTTAGTTATGGACTCAAAGCCTAAAATAGTAATCATTCACTCCAACTCGTTGTGTTGCTTGGCGATGCGCGCCATTCTTAGCGACATAGCCCCCTTCATGGGCATGCTCGGCGACATAGAGATAGCAACATTCAACTCGATGGAGGAGTTGCAGGCAAACACTCCTCAAAGCGTTATACTCTACTTCGTGGAGGATAAAATAGCCTTGCAGAGGATTGATTTTTTTGCTTCACAAGTGCGTCGTTGCATCATTCTTACCGAAGGCGAGCAACCCTTGTTATGTGATTTTAGGAAGGTCGATGTACGACAAACCGAAAGAGACCTAATCAAAAGTTTCCTCACAATTCACAACGCAGCTCACTCCTCTCACATGGGCGCTGCGCACCCAAAGAAAGAGCCTGAGTTGCTCTCGAAGCGCGAGAAGGAGGTATTGGCTTTGATTGTCAAGGGTTATATAAACAAAGAGATTGCCGATAGGCTCAACATATCGACACCGACGGTCATCTTCCACCGCAAAAACTTGGTTGAAAAGATAGGTTCGAAATCCATCGGGCGACTCACCATCTACGCCGTCATGAACGGTATAGTCGATTTTAAGGAGCTATAAAGGAACATTAAAACGAAAAACATAAAACTATTAGAGATTATGAAAAAACTTTGTATTGCTATGTGTGCTATGATTATGGCTACAAGTTGCTGCAACTCACCCAAAGAGTGCAACAAGGAGTGCTGCGAGCAGGAGTGCAACCCTGTAATCGAGACAATTATGTCACGTCGCAGTATCCGCAAATACAAGGACCAGGCAGTACCTCGCGAACTACTCGACAAGATTGCCGAGTGTGGCATCAATGCCCCTAACGGCATGAACGCCCAGCAGTGGGAGGTGCGCATCGTGGACAATCCCGAGTGGTTGAAGAGCGTGACCGAGGCACAGGTGAAGGCTGCTGCGGGCACTCCTATGGAGAAGATGTTTTCGGACCCTGATATGAAAAACGCCTTCCGCAACGCCCCTGCGGTAATCTTCATAGCCCACAAACCCGGCATGTGTACGCAGATTGACTGCGGCTTGATGGCAGGCAACATGGTGCTGGCAGCCAAATCGTTAGGTCTGGGGTCAATATGCATGATGGGTCCATTGGGATTCTTCTCACGCCCCGAGGGTGAGCCATTCCTCAAATCGCTTAATCTGAGCGACGGATATCAGTTGCTGCTCTGTGTAGGCGTAGGCTATGCCGACGAGGAGCCTGAGGCTCGCCCACGCAACAAGGACGTTATAAAATATGTGGAGTAAATTTCTGATATTTTTCAATTGAAATTTTGTTATATCATCCAATTATAATATATTTGTAATCGAATTTAATTGAATTGAGTATGGGTTTCTTCTTTCATAAGCGATTTTACTTTTACCGCACGAGCGGTCAGGGAGTCGTATGCTAAATGAAGATGCTTCATAGAGTAATATAACTATCCTGACCGCACCTGCGGTTAGGATTTTTTGTTAAGATATGCTAAAGATTGCTATACAGGGTTACGAAGCAAGTTTCCACCACATCGCTGCCAACCTCTACTTTGGAAGTGACCGCATCGAGATTATGCCATGCGACACTTTCCGAGGGGTTGCCGCTGCGGTCAAGAGCGGCGAGGCCGACATGGGACTGATGGCGATTGAGAACTCCATTGCAGGCTCAATCATTCCTAATTACAGCATATTACAGGACGAAAACTTACAGGTAGCAGGTGAGGTATATCTGCCCATCAAGCAAAACCTGATGGTGCTTCCCGGTGTGGAGTTGGAGGACATCAAAGAGGTAGAGTCACACTCAATGGCTTTGCTGCAATGTATCGAATACCTCGACCAGCGCCCATGGAAACTCATCGAGAGCGAGGATACTGCCCTCAGCGCAAAGCACATCGCCGAGAAGGGACTTCGCAACACAGCGGCAATTGCCAGCGAGCTTGCAGCCGAGATATATGGGTTGAAGATTATCGCACCAGAGATTAACACCAACAAGAGCAACTACACTCGTTTCATGGTGTTGAAGCGCTACGACCACAACATGGACAAAGACGCCAACAAGGCATCGCTCTACTTCAAGACCAACCACGAGGAGGGTTCGCTCCTCAAGGCGTTGAGCGTTCTGGAAGGTATCAACCTCTCGAAGTTGCAGTCGTACCCCATTCCAAGCGAGCCTTGGCACTACATGTTCCACATCGACTTGGAGTTCAAGTGCTTGGACGACTACATACGCAACCTCGACCGCCTGCACTCGGTAACTAAGGAGATACATGTCTATGGCGTATATCGCAGTGGAAAATAGAGAATTAGAACTAATAAATATTAACTTAAAACACAAAACAAAACTATGGCAAAGGTAACAATCGCTCCTTCTCACAGAATGGACAGCATCAAGGAGTATTACTTCTCAAAGAAGAATCGTGAAATCGCTGAGCTTCGCAAGGCGGGTCGTGACATCATCTCACTCGGTATCGGTAGCCCCGACATGCCACCAGCACAGGCTGTAATCGACCGCTTGGCAAAGGAGGCTCAGCGTCCTGACGTACACGCTTATCAGCCTTACAACGGTAGCGAGCTCCTTCGCAAGGCTTATGCTGACTGGTACGAGAAGTGGTACAACGTAAAACTCGACCCAAAGAGCGAGGTATTGCCATTGCTCGGTTCAAAGGAGGGTATCGTGCACATCTGCATGGCATTCCTTGACGAGGGCGACAAGGTGTTGGTTCCAAACCCCGGCTACCCTACTTACCGTGCTGCTGTGACATTGGCTGGTGGTGATGTATTGGAGTATCGCCTCAATGCCGAGAACGGCTTCTACCCTAACTTCGAGGAGATCGAGAAGGAGGACTTGAGCAAGGTGAAGTTGATGTTTGTGAACTATCCTAACATGCCAACAGGTACACACCCAACCGTAGAGTTGTTCGAGAAGTTGGTTGAGTTCGCTGGCAAGCACAACATTTTGCTCGTTCACGACAACCCATATAGCTTCGTGCGTAACAACCTCCAGCTCTCAATCCTCTCCATCCCTGGCGCATGGGACGTAGCTATCGAGATGAACTCAACAAGTAAGGGTCACTCAATGGCAGGTTGGCGTGTGGGTGTTGTGGCAGGTCGTGCCGACATCTTGAGCGACATCCTCCGCTTTAAGTCAAATATGGACTCTGGTATGTTCTACCCTGTGCAGGCTGCTGCTGCCGAGGCGTTGGCTTTGGATATGGAGTGGTTTGACGAGCTCAACAAGACATACTACGAGCGTGAGGCTCATGGCTACGCACTCCTCGACGCACTCGGCTGCGACTACGTTAAGGGTCAGGCTGGTTTGTTCGTTTGGGCTGCTATGCCAAAGGATTTCGACGGTGACTGCTTCGCATTCTCTGATAAGGTATTGAACGAGTGTGACGTATTCGTAACTCCTGGTGGTATCTTTGGTTCGGAGGGTACAAAGTATATCCGTATCTCACTCTGTATGCCTGCTGAGCGTTTGGCTGAGGCTGCAGAGCGCGCAAAGAGTCGTTTTGTAAAGTAAGAAAAGAATGAAAACCGCAACCATCATAGGTTTAGGTCTGATAGGAGGATCGCTGGGCTTAAGTCTTAAGGATAACAATCTCTGCGAGCAGGTCTTGGGCATCGAGCACTCGGAAAAGAGTGCTCGACGAGCCCTCGAATTGGGATTGGTCGACCGCATCGTAACGATGGACGAGGCACTCGAGGAGAGCGACCTTATAGTCCTCGCCACACCCGTTGATACCATACCTACATTGGCTGTAAAAATCCTCAACCGCATACGCCCAAACCAGATTTTGATGGATATGGGCTCCACAAAACAGGAGCTCTGTGAGATGACGGCTATGCACCCAAATCGTGGTCGCTTGGTTGCCACCCATCCTATGTGGGGAACAGAGCACAGCGGTCCCGACGCTGCTGAGCACGGCGCATTTAAGGGTCGCACAGTGGTCATCTGTGAGAGAGAGTTATCCAACGAAGATGCACTTAAGGCTGTTGAGCAAATTTACTCAACGCTTGGTATGCCGATAAAGTATATGAGTGCCGAGGAGCAGGATTTGCACTGCGCCTACGTGTCACACATCTCACACATCACATCTTTCGCCTTGGCGCTTACCGTGTTGGAGAAGGAGAGAGAGGAGGAGCATATCTTCGACCTTGCGGGCGGAGGTTTCGAGAGTACGGTTCGTCTGGCAAAGAGCCGTCCACAAACTTGGGCTCCAATCTTTTTAGAGAACAAATACAATGTTTTAGATGTTCTGCGCGAGCATATTCACCAGCTACAAATCTTGCGTCGCATGATTGAGCGTGACGACCGAGAGGGTCTTACTGAGGCTATGCAGCGCGCCAATACTATTCGCAACATTTTGAAATAAGTTATGGGCTTATGCCCAAAAAATTAGGTAATATGGGAAAGTTTTCACTTGGGACTAAACGCCCCCTTATCATAGCAGGTCCATGTAGTGCCGAGACCCGCGAGCAGACCGTAGAGACAGCAATGCAGCTCGCAAAGTCGGGCAGAATAGATGTTATCCGCGCAGGCGTTTGGAAGCCACGCACCAAACCCGGCACCTTTGAGGGTGTGGGCGAGATTGGCTTGGAGTGGTTGAACGAGGTGAAGCAGGCAACGGGTCTGCCTATCGCCGTAGAGGTTGCTAACCGCGCTCACGTGGAGATTGCACTGAAACACGGCGTTGACATCTTGTGGATTGGCGCCCGCACTACGGTGTCGCCATTCGCCATTCAGGAGATTGCCGAGAGCCTTCATGGCAACGAGGATATTACGGTACTGATTAAGAACCCTATGACACCCGACATCAACTTATGGGAGGGTGCTGTGAAGCGCTTCATCAAGGAGGGTGTAAAGGAGGAGAACATTGGTCTTATCCATCGCGGCTTCTCATACTTCGGTCACAGCAAGTACCGCAACCCACCTATGTGGCATATGCTCTTCGAGATGCGTAGCCGCTTCCCCGAGATGATGATGATTTGCGACCCATCACACATCTGCGGTTGCCGTCCATTGTTGTACGGTATCTCACAGCAGGCTGCCGACCTCTGCTTCGACGGTTTGATGATTGAGAGCCACATCGAGCCCGACAAAGCGTGGAGCGACGCTTCGCAGCAGCTCACACCACAGGACTGCATCACGATGGTAGACAATGTGATGTGGCGTGCCAAGACTGCTGCTGACCCAGAGTTCAACGATGAGCTGAAGCTCTGCCGTGAGCAGATTGACCAGATTGACTCCGAGATTTTCGACCTCCTGAGCCAGCGTATGCAGACCGCCGAGAAGATTGGTCGCATCAAGAAGGCGAACAATGTGGCTATCTTGCAGAGCAACCGTTGGGAGGACATCTGCCGACGTATGCTCTCGATGACGCGCGGTATGGGCTTGAGTGAGGAGTTTGTCCGCTCGGTGCTTGAAGCTATCCACTTGGAGAGTATCAACCGCCAGAACGAGATAATGAATTCAAAATAAGCGAGATTTACAGTAGAAAAAGCAGATTCCCGAAAGAATCTGCTTTTTTATGCTTTATGGGATTCTACATTGACAAAAAAGAGTTAAATTTGTCGCATAATATGGATAAGTGTTTCACATACGAAGGCATCAAGTTGCACTACACCATTGGCGGTGAGGGGCAACCGCTGTTTTTGCTGCATGGCTGGGGCTGCTCGACAGAGATTTGGAAGAGCATAGTACCATTTTTGGAGGAGCGTTTTCGCGTGATTAACGTCGATTTCGCAGGCTTCGGCACAAGCGAGGAGCCACCCGCAGTATGGGGCGTTGAGGAGTACACTCGCTCGGTGGAGGCATTGGCAAAGGCTGAGGGCGTGGAGAATCCCATCTTGGTGGGTCACTCGTTCGGCGGCAGAGTGTCGATTGTATATGCATCGCGCAACAAAACCTGCAAGGTGATGTTGGTAGATGCGGCAGGCGTAAAACCCAAGCGAAGCCTTAACTACTACCGCAAGGTCTATACATTCAAACTCTTCAAGCACCTGGCGAACCTCTTTTTAGGCAAGGAACGTGCACAGAAACTCATCGAAAAACGTCGCGCCAAGGCGGGCTCGGCAGATTACAACAACGCCTCACCTCGAATGCGTGCCATACTCTCGAAGGTGGTGAATGAGGATTTGTGTCACCTTATGCCAAAGATTTCCGCCCCTACACTACTCTTCTGGGGCGAGAACGACACTGCCACACCACTCGCCGATGCGAAGCGAATGGAGAAACTTATCCCCGATGCAGGCTTGGTGACTGTGGCAGGTGCAGGTCACTACTCGTTTTTGGAGAATACGCCATTGTTTCTGCGCGTAGTGGAGAGTTTTTTGAGTAAAGAGATTAAGAGATAGAACAGATGTTTGCAAACATTATATTTTGGATTGGCTACGTTGCCTTGTGGGCGGCAGTTGTGCGCTACGACATTCACATGTTTCAACACAACTCCTACCGCGTGGAGCGTTATGCACGATGGTATCGTGGCGGCTGCAACATCTTCCGCCCGATGGTGATTGCCGCATTTGCCATCATTATGCCCTTCCTGAAGGAGTGGATGACGGTAGCGACAGCCGTAATGATGTTCTCGCTGGCGTGGGATGAGTTCCGCACGACATACAAGAAGCCGCTGGTATATACTATGCGTGTGTGGCGAATGATTGCAACGGCAGCACTTCTGACGATGGCTATCATTGCTGCGGCAATATATTTCATCCCTGCATACGCCCCTGAAATAGCACTTGCCATGCTGGTATTACCTGTGGTGATGCTCCTGGCTAATTTCGTAAACAAACCTTTGGAGGCTGCCATAAGCCGTTGGTATTATAACGATGCCAAACGTATTCTGCGCTCAATGCCCGACCTGAAGATTATCGGCGTTACGGGCAGCTTCGGCAAGACATCAACAAAGCACTATCTTTACCGCATACTCTCGGAGAAGTACAACGTACTGATGACTCCCGGTAACTTCAACACTACGTTGGGTGTTATACGCACCGTGAGAGAGCACCTGAAGCCTCATCATCAGGTTTTCATCGTAGAGATGGGCGCCAAGCAGTTGGGCGACATCAAGGAGATTTGCGACTTGGTACACCCTCAGATTGGTATCGTTACGGCTGTGGGCGAGATGCACCTCGAGACATTTCTCTCGGTGGAGAATGTGCGCCGCACAAAGTTCGAGCTCATTGACGCTCTGCCTGAGAAGGGCTTGGCTGTGGTGAACATGGACTCGGAGCATATCGCCTCGAAGGTTATCGACCACCACTCAGTTTTGGTGGGTTACGGAGTGAAGAACCACGATGCTGACTACCGCGCGGTGAATATCAACTACTCGAACTCGGCGACATCGTTCGATGTAGATTGTCAGGGTGATATACGTGAGGGTTACTCAACCCACCTATTGGGACGAGGAAACATACTAAATCTGTTGGCAGCTGTTGCCGTTGCCGACCACTTGGGCGTAAGCGAGGCGCAGCAGAAGCGCGCCATGCGCCAAATTGAGCAGATAGAACACCGACTAAGCACAAAGCGCACGCTTGGTGGAGTGACAATCATCGACGATGCCTACAACTCAAACCCTACGGGTGCCAACATGGCGTTGGAGGTATTAAGTTCGTTCTCTCGACCCAAAGGCGCACGTCGCATAGTTGTGACACCTGGCTTCGTGGAGCTTGGAGCACGACAAGCCGAGTTGAATCACGAGTTGGGTAAGGCTATGGCGCAGGCGTGCGACATAGCAATAGTTGTCAATCGCACCAATCGCGATTACATCACATCGGGATTGCGCGAGCAGGGCTTCCCTGAGGAGCAGATATTCCAGACAGACACCTTCGCCGAGGCATCGGCTTTATTGACCCAAAAGTTGCAAGCAGGCGATGTGATTCTTTACGAGAACGATCTGCCCGACTCATTTAAGTAGAATAACGAAACACGAAGAATAATATGAAGAGCAAAATCAACGTAGGAGTAATATTTGGTGGTCGTTCGGTTGAGAACGAGATTTCAGTCCTCACCGCCATTCAGACTATGGAGGCCATCAACACCGAGAAATATGACATCACTCCCATCTACATATCGAAGCAGGGACAATGGTACACAGGCGAGCCTCTGCGCAAGAGCGAGAACTATAAAAACATGGAGCAGCTCTACGCCTCGTGCACCGAGGTATATCTGCGCCCTACATATGGCGACAACAACCTCTACAAGGTGAAGAAGCCTCTGTTTGGCAACGATATCGTAACAAAAATAGATGTTATCATTCCAGCCCTGCACGGCACAAACTGCGAGGATGGCTCGTTCCAGGGCACAATCGAGATGACAGGCATTCCTTATGCCAGCTGCAACGTCTTGGCGTCGGCAAACGGCATGGATAAGATTACCATGAAGATGGTGCTCAAGGAGAGTGGCATCGACGTTATTGACTACACATGGTTCTGCGACAAGGAGTGGTTCGACCGCCAGCAGGCTGTTGTGGAGCGTATCGAGAAAACTCTGCCCTACCCTATGATTGTGAAGCCTGCCGACTCAGGCTCGAGCGTAGGTATCAGCGCAGCGCATAACCGCGAGGAGCTGGTCGAGGCTATCGAGAGTGCTGTGAGCTACTCGAAGCGTATCATCGTAGAGCGCCTGGTGGAGAAACTCAAGGAGATTAACTGCTCGGTTTTGGGTAACTACTACGAGTGCGAAGCTTCGGTTTGCGAAGCGCCTATTCGCAGCGGTGAGATTTTGAGCTATGCCGACAAATACCTCGGTGGCGGAGCCACTAAGGGAGGCGCGAAAGGTGGTGTGAAGGAGTCACGAGGCATGCACTCAACCGTACGTGAAATTCCTGCCAACCTAACAGAGAATGTTACCAACCACATACGCACAACTGCCGTTGAGACCTTCAAGGCATTGTCATGCGACGGTGTGGCACGTATCGACTTCATGATCGACGAGGCTGATGGAAACATATATGTGAACGAGATAAATACTATTCCAGGCTCTTTATCGTTCTATTTATGGGAGGCAACGGGTGTGTCGTTCACAGCCCTGACCGAGCGACTCATCGAGATTGCATTCCAACGCAAGCGCGACTCTTCGTTCAAGACCACAAGTTACAAGGAGAACATATTTAACTACACTGTCTCGGGAGCAAAGGGCGCGAAGGGCTGCAAGCGATAAAGAAAAAACTTAAACATCGACTACTATGAAACGTTTAGCACTACTTTTAGCCGCACTCTGCATCACCACGTATGCATCGGCAGGATTAATCCCAAAGGTAAAGTTTGGTGTGAAGGCTGGTCTTGATTATCAGGCAAACGACTTTAGCAGTGGCATCAAGAACTTCGACATACACTCAAATTCAGGCTGGTTTGCAGGTGCTATGGTTGACCTTAGCTGGGGCAAGTGGGGCATACACCCCGAGGCTCTCTATTCTCATAACGCATTTGCTCTCGCAGGAGCCAACGGCAAATTGAAAACAAACAGAATAGACCTCCCCGTATTGCTTAACTACAATCTACTGAGCGTGCTAAACCTCAATGTCGGACCTCGATTCTGCATCATGGATCACACATCAGGCTCGTCGGAGGGTGTTAAATGGCAGATAAACTCTCCAACGGTGGGTTATGCCATAGGTGTAGAGGCTACGGTATGGAAACTATCTATCTCGGCTCGTTACAATGGAGCATTCAAGCGTAGCGAGGTGATGGGCTTGACTGCGGGTAAAAATCAACCGACAAACATTCAGTTGGGTGTGGGTTATTATTTCTAACTCCTCCACCTACTCTAATAACAATAGAGGCTGCCAACCTATGGTTAGCAGCCTCTACTATTTTATTGTATCGACACCTACTTCAACGCCTCCAACATACGCTTCAACACCACCGTAGCTGAAATCTCGCGATTGGCAGCCTCCGGGATAACCAACGAACGAGGCGACTCGATGACATCATCGGTAACAATCATATTACGACGTACGGGCAAGCAGTGCATAAAGTGGGCATTGTTCGTAACGGCCATCTGACGCTCGCTCACCGTCCAGCTCATATCCTTCGACAACACCTTGCCATAATCCTCAGGACGTGTAACACCTGGACAGCTCCAGTTCTTGGCATAGATGAAATCAGCGCCCTCAAACGCCTTCATTTGGTCATACTCCACCTTCGCATTGCCCACAAACTCAGGGTCAAGCTCATAACCCTCGGGGTGAGTAACCACGAAATCGACATCAGCAGCATTCATCCACTCGGCAAATGAGTTTGGCACCGCCTGAGGCAAAGCCTTTGGGTGTGGAGCCCACGTAAGGACTACTTTTGGACGCTTGCGCTCCTTATACTCCTCGATGGTGATAAGGTCGGCAAACGACTGCAATGGGTGCACCGTAGCGCTCTCCATGAAGAATACGGGCTTGCCAGAGTATTGAATAAACTGATTAAGAATCTTCTCGTTATAATCGTCCTCACGGCTCTCGAAGGTAGCGAACGAACGCACACCGATAATATCGCAGTAGCTCGCCATAACAGGGATAGCCTCCAACAGATGCTCGCTCTTGTCGCCGTCCATCACTACGCCACGCTCGGTCTCGAGCTTCCATGCACCCTGATTAACGTCGAGCACAATCACATTCATACCCAAGTTCATCGCAGCCTTCTGTGTACTGAGGCGTGTACGCAAGCTATTATTGAAAAAAATTAAGAGCGCAGTCTTATTCTTGCCCAACTCCTGATACTTGTATCTATCCGCCTTAATCTCCATAGCCTCCTTGAGTGCGAGCTCGAGATTACCCAAATCCTTTACACTGCGAAATACCTTCATAGCTAATTAATTTTAAGAGTAGCTCCACCGCGACTCGAACGCGAATCTGAGGTTTAGGAAACCTCCGTTCTATCCCTTGAACTATAGAGCCAAAACCTGCCATCAAAAAAAAACAGCAAGCACAAAGTTACAAAATATTTCTTTACCGCAAATAAATATTATTGTTTTCTTCTCAAACCTCGACAAAGTCCATTCGATATTGCAAAAAAAGATGTTGCGACACCCCTCCCAAAAGGTGTCGCAACACAGCCAAATTCTCATTAACCAACTTGTGTGAATACGATTCACTAAACTATACCCTGCGCGAGCATAGCATCTGCCACAGTCATAAAGCCTGCGATATTAGCACCCTTGACATAGTTTACATAGCCATCGGGCTCGGTACCATACTCCACACACACAGCGTGAATCTTCTTCATTATCTCTTGCAACTTAGCATCAACCTCCTCAGCGCTCCACTTAATACGCATTGAGTTCTGAGTCATCTCAAGACCCGATGTTGCTACACCTCCTGCATTTGAAGCCTTACCTGGAGAGTAAAGCAACTTAGCCTTCTGGAATATCTCGATAGCCTCAGGTGTAGAAGGCATGTTAGCACCCTCAACAACACACTTACAGCCATTTGCCACCAACATTGCAGCCTGCTCGCCATTGAGCTCATTCTGCGTAGCACATGGCATTGCGATATCACACTTAACACTCCAAGGACGCTCGCCCTCAAAGTACTGAGCCGTAGGATACTTATCAACATACTGGCGGATACGACCACGCAACATGTTCTTTAGCTCGAAGATGTACTGCAACTTATCCTCGTCAATACCATCTGGATCGTAGATAAATCCATTTGAGTCAGACATAGTAACCACCTTAGCACCGAGCGACAAAGCCTTCTCAGCTGCAAACTGTGCCACGTTACCGCTACCTGAAATAGCCACAGTCTTGCCAGCATACGACTCACCACGTGTAGCCAACATAGCCTGACCAAAGTAGCATGCGCCATAACCTGTAGCCTCAGGACGCTTGAGCGAGCCACCAAAGCTCAAGCCCTTACCTGTAAGTGTTCCTGTGAACTCGTTAGCCAAACGCTTGTACTGACCAAACATATAACCTACCTCGCGACCACCTACGCCGATATCACCTGCTGGCACATCAGTATCAGCACCAATGTGACGAGAAAGCTCGGTCATGAAGCTCTGGCAGAAACGCATAATCTCCATCTCCGACTTGCCCTTAGGGTTGAAATCCGAGCCACCCTTACCGCCACCCATTGGCAACGTAGTAAGGCTGTTCTTGAAAGTCTGCTCAAACGCGAGGAACTTCAAGATGCTAAGGTTCACGCTTGAGTGAAAACGAATACCACCCTTATAAGGACCAATTGCGCTATTCATCTGAACGCGGTAACCCTTATTAATCATCACCTCGCCCTTATCATTTACCCAAGGTACACGGAACAAAATCACACGCTCTGGCTCGGCGATGCGCTCCAAAACCTTCATCTTCATCAACTGAGGATTCTCCAACACGTAAGGAGCTACGCTCTCTACTACTTCGCGTACAGCCTGATGAAACTCCACCTCACCGGGATTCTTGGCTACGATGTCGGCCATAAATTGCTCGACATACTCTTTCACAGATGTATTCATATCTAAAAACTATTAATTTCTTAAACCAAATTTTGTACAAAATTAATAAATTTTATTAATAATACAAATCATTTTTCCATAAAAATCAAACTTTTATGCATTATTATGCGCCATACCCAAAGATTAACGACGAAGTCCATGCATATTAATTTCGTTACATTTTTATGATTTTATCGCAAAATCATGCAAGTTTATTATATATTTTTACTATATTTGTTTTAAAATTTACCTAAACCAACACCAATACATTACAATCTATAACTATGAAAAAGTGTCGTATATTTATGATTTGCATGGCAATAATTGTTGCCATTATGCCTATTTCGGCTCAACAAATCAGTTTCAACGTACAGCGAATTTGGGGAGACGGCGTGTCACATTGCGCCTTCTCATCACTTGTTTATTATAACGGTCGTTACTACTGCTCATTCCGCGAAGGCGAATCCCACATCTTCGACAAGAATGGCAACGCCGAGGGTAAGGTGAGAATCATTGCCTCCAACGATGGCAAGACATGGGAATCGGTTGCCTTCGTCGGCAAGGAGGGCATAGATTTGCGCGACCCAAAATTATCGGTTATGCCCGACGGCAAAATGCTTGTGACTGTCGGAGGCTCGGTATATCGCAACCGCCAATTGGAGGCATGCATACCTCATGTGATGTTCTCTGAAGATGGAACAACATTCTCAGCTCCCGAGCCTGCAATACTCGATAAGCAGATGACTTCGAAACGCGATTGGATATGGCGTGTAACATGGCACGACGGCGTTGGCTATGCCGTAAGTTACAACAAAGCGCCCGAGGGTGACAACAACGGCAACGAGCTATGGTTCGTTAAGACCACCGACGGCAAGAGATTCGAGGCGATAACAAAGCTCCAAATTGACGGCTACCCTAACGAGGCAACAGTGCGCTTCCTGCCCGACGGACGCATGGCAATTATGGTGCGCCGCGAGGCTGGCGACACACGTGGCTGGTGGGGAACGAGCACCGCCCCATTCACCGATTGGAAGTGGACAAAGATGGGGCTTCGACTTGGAGGTCCCGACTTCATCGTCTTGGACGACAATCGCATCGTGATGGGCACACGCAACTACGCTGTACCAGGCTACGCCAAGACATGTATATACATAGGTAATAATAACGGCATCTTCGAGGAGGTGATGGTGTTGCCATCGGGAGGTGACAACAGCTACCCAGGCATCATCACCGTAGCCGATGAGTTGTGGGTAAGCTACTACTCGGGGCACGAGGGAGCGAACCCATCAATCTACCTGGCAAAGATTCCGCTGTCGAACTTCAGAAAGCAGTAAAACACAAGAGCGAGGCTTTAGGACACCCCAAGCCTCGCTCTTTTATTATAATCTCAAGCAACCCTATTACATAATATCAAAGTCCAGCAACGTGTGACCGCCAATGCGAGCCTTGATGTTGTCGCCCGCCTTCACTGTTCCCACACCCACAGGAGTACCTGTATATATAAGGTCTCCGATACGCAGCGTCATATACTTCGACACGTGAGCGATAATCTGATCCACCGTAAAGAGCATATCCTTTGTAAAACCGTGCTGGCGCACCTCACCGTTAAGCTCCATCTCGAACTCCAGATTCTGCACATCGCCCCCAAGTTCCGCCAACGGCACAAACTGATTTGACAAAGCCGCCGAGTGGTCGAAGCCCTTGCATAGCTCCCAAGGCAGACCCTTTGCGATAGCCTCGCGCTGAAGGTCACGCGCCGTAAAGTCGATACCCAAGCCCACCTCCTCGTAGCAGCGCGATGCGAACTTCACGTCCATGCACTTCGCCAAGCGGGTAATACGCACCACCAACTCACACTCGTAGTGCACCTCATTTGAGAACGAGGGGATATAGAATGGGTCATTGTTTCTGAGTAGCGCCGTATCGGGCTTCAGAAAAAAGAGAGGCTCCTTTGGGAGTTCCGCGCCGTCGTTAACCTCGGCTGCGTGGTCGGCATAGTTACGACCGATACAAATTATCTTCATTATTTTTCAAATTTCTTTTTACACACATTCACATATATACCCGCCGCAACGACTATTCCGCAGGGTATCCAGCAGAGCAAGAGCGAATATAACACCATCGTCGGCATAAGCGGCGAGAGTAACGCCGAGGGCACTCCCGCAAGCATAGCACTGGACACAAAGCGACCGAGTTTTTGGATATCAATCTTCTCGCGCTCCTTCTTTGGCATGGTGTTGTAACCCGACATAGTTTCGGGATAGTGGCGCAACAGCAAGGCTATCAAAACCCATACAACCGCAAAAATCAGCGCTCCAAAAATCATCAATTTTGAATTTTGAATTTTGAATTTTGTATTGTACGGACAATATCTTCGGCAAACCTATCGCTTGCGCCTGCGCCACCGATAATTTGGCGCAACTCATCGAAGTCGGCAAGCATCTTATCACGCTTCGAGCCGCCCTCCATAATCGAGCGCAACTCCTGCTCGGCTTCGACAACCGATGGCTTATAGACAACCATCTCGCGCACAACCTCACGTCCCATGTTGATATTCACCAACGACACATAAGGAATCTTCAAGACATAAGGCTTGAGCTTCTCGTACAACCAGGGCACTCCATAGACTACAACCTCAGGAATACCAATAAGAGCTGTTTCGAGTGTCGCCGTACCCGACGTAACCACCGCCGCCTCGGATATTTGCAGCAGCTCGTAGGTCTTGTCGCAGACAAACTTCACATCCAAGCCTGCGGTATATTGTTCATACTGCTCCTTCGATATCCAGCCCACACCCGCAACAACAAACTGATGGGTAGGTATGCGCTCGGCTATCTGCGCCATAAAGCGTAGGTTGGCCTTAATCTCGCTCACACGGCTACCTGCCAAAAGGGCGATGATTGGGCGCTCGTCCAAGCCATTCTCCTTGCGAAACTCCGACTCAACGGGTGCCGCGGCACATCGCTCCGTGATAGCGTCCACCAACGGATTACCCTTAAAGTGAGGCTCAATACCCTTGCTTCGGAAATAAGGGGTTTCGAATGGGAAGATGGTGTAGAGTTTATCGACAAATTGCTTGATAGCCTTCACGCGGCGCTCCTTCCATGCCCACACCTTGGGGGCAATGTAATAATGAACGGGTATGCCCCTACCATGCGCGAACTCAGCAATCTTGATATTAAAGCCCGGATAATCAACGAGGATAACCACATCGGGGTTGAATGCCACAATGTCATCGCAGCACTCTTTCATCTGCCCAAAGATGGTGCGCAAGTTCATCGCCACCTGCACAAAGCCGAAGAACGACATATCTCGATAGTGCTTGAGCAGATTTTCTTTACCACCCACAGCCGCCATCATGTCGCCTCCGCAAAAACGGAACTGAGCCTCGGCATCGCTCTTGCGAATACCCTTTATCAAGTTTGAGCCATGCAAATCGCCCGACGGCTCACCAGCGATAATGTAGTATTTCATATTTCATTATAATTCAAAATTCAAAATCATTCTCTTTCAGAATACCTTAAATTATAAAATCTTGAATCGTAACAAAACCTATATTATTTTTCATCTATGCCTTTTGTCTTGGTTGTCAAAATTATCTTCGATAATATACTTGTCAATTCCCTGCATTCAGGAAAGATACTATTATACTCTTTGTCGGATATATACTCTGTTTTGTGCAACAATTCCAACCAATATTCGGTTTCATAAGCCTCCTTTAACGAAATATTCATCTTCGCTACAAAATCTTTTCGAGATGAACTTCGCAAAGCCTCACGAATATTTGCACCTATGCTTGTTCCACTTTTCAAAATCTGAGTTGATAATACTCGTTCATCAATGGTGTATCGCAAATATTTATACAACTTTACAATACGTACTGCAAAGTTAAAGCTTTTATCCAACACAACATTATCGCCCTTCATACCAGACCGCCCTTATCTGAAAACCCAAAAATCAATTTTGAATTATGAATTTTGAATTTTCTCCAATAGGTCGGGACGGAGTCTTTCGGTGCGCTCATATGCTTGATTCTCCTTCCATTTCTCAATCTCGGCGAAGTTACCCGACAACAACACATCGGGCACGCGCCAGCCGCGAAACTCCGCAGGGCGTGTATATACGGGAGGTGCCAACAAATCATCTTGGAAGCAGTCGGTCAATGCCGACGCCTCATCGCCAATGGCTCCGGGGATAAGACGCACCACCGAGTCGGCAATGATGCATGCCGCCAACTCGCCGCCCGTCAAGACATAGTCGCCGATTGATATCTCGCGAGTGATAAGATGCTCGCGGATACGGTAGTCAATACCCTTGTAATGACCACACAAGATGATGATGTTCTCGCACATCGACAAGCGGTTTGCCTCATGCTGGTTGTAGGTGATGCCGTCGGGCGAGGTGTAGATAATCTCGTCGTACTTGCGCTCCGACTGCAACTTCTCGATAAGTTCGAACACAGGCTCACACTTCATCACCATGCCCGCCTCGCCACCAAAGGGGTAGTCATCGGTAGTCTTGCGTGGGTCGTGGGCGTAGTCGTGCAAGTTATGCACTACAATCTCAACCAAACCCTTCTCCTGCGCACGCTTAAGGATTGACTCACTCAGGGGCGATGCCACCAACTCTGGCACTACTGTAATAATATCGATTCTCATAATACTATATCTACGGTTATGTAGTTCTAATTTATGGTTTTGAGTTTATTTCCAACTATTTGCGCTCTTCAAGCCTG
>JAFPAD010000011.1 GCA_017424405.1 Alistipes sp. | reverse complement strand
ATTCCCTACAGAGAAAGTGGCCAATGTGCAAAAACTGAATAAAAACACAATATTCAGCTCTCCATCACACCTATTTAAGTGGCAAGATTATCTTATAATACAATCTCGGAGTGTTGATAATAATAATGTTTTTCAACTTATTTATACTCGAACTGGGGAACATATTACAGGTTTTGGTTTTATTGGGCGAGGAGATGGTGAACTACTTGATTTTATGACCCCATTTATGGACTCAAAAAAGTCTCGGATATGTGCTGTTGATAATACAGGTAAATTGGTATCTTTTAATTTAAATACAGTTATCAAAGATGACAATACAACTCACATAGAAGAAAGCTATAAAATGGTCTCTCACTTATCTGCCTCACAACTTTTTGCTGTCGGGAATAATCTATTACACCCCGCAGGTCTTAAAGATGATTGTGGGAGATTATTTACAACGAATAGGTTTGGGTTAGATACCGTATATTTAACAAATATGTATCCTTCAAAATTGCCTATTATTAAGGGGGATAGCTCTTCTAAATTTTATTTTAGATACAATTCTCATTATGCAATCAAGCCAGATGGATCTAAATTATGTGCTATTTCAGGTAATGGAATGATTTTGGAAATATGGGATATGAAAAATACCCCAGTTAAGCATAGTGCTTTACGCTATTTTTATGAGCCTAAAATGAATTCTTATGTCGCTAATAATCCGAAGGTAGAGTCGATTAGAGGAGCCTATTGCATTGCTGCGACAGATCGATATATATATTGTGGGTATTATGATGTAGATAGTAGAAACGAATATGCTTGTCCGAAATTAGCAGTTTTTGATTGGGATGGCGACGAAGTAAATTGCTACACTTTTGAAAAAGATATATTTGGACGGTTTACTGTCGACGAAAATGATATGAGAGTCTATTGTTGGATACACACAATTGATGGAGATGGTTATCTTGGCTACTTTGATTTAAATCTGCCTTAAAAATTATTAACTAGTATGTATATGATAAAATATGATATGCATATTATTAGGTTATCACAATGTGAAGGTATTTCAAATGAGATAATATTGGATGTAGTACTGCAGAGTCACTACTAAACATACCTAAAGCGAGAAAAATACCATAGATTTAGTTGCGAATATGACTTTAAGAATAATCCAATATTACAAGTGGATAGATTAAAGCAAATGTATTAAAATACAATAGATTAATGTATGGTTTTAATAAATGGTCGATATTTGTCACTATGAATAAAACATTCAATATTTACATTTTACTACTGCTTGTGCAGTTTAATCTTTCAGCGCAACAACTCCCCACGCTTGAGTTGCAAGGGCAGAGGGCGTGGCGCACAACGGAAGGCGTAACGCATCTGACGCTTGAAGATGCGATTTTTATGGCGCAGAATCAATCCATTGCGGCGATGACGGCGAAATATACCTTCCTGTCATCATACTGGTCGTATCGTTCCTACAAGGCAAGCCTTCTGCCATCGCTGAACCTTACGGGCAATCTGTTGAGTTTCGATCGTTCGTTGAGCCTAATTCAAGACTACGATACAGGCGATTTGCGTTATTTCGAGAACTACAATATGCAGAACCAGATTGGCTTGTCGTTGCGCCAGAACATCGCGCTCACGGGTGGTACTTTGAGCGTCTATTCCTCGCTTAACCGATTAGACCAATTTGGCTCTATTGATCGTAAATCCTACTACTCGCAGCCCATCACACTCTCTTATACCCAACCCTTGTTTGCCTACAACTCGCTGAAGTGGGCAAAGAAGATTGAGCCCAAGGAGTACGAGCTCGCCAAGCGTCACTACATCGAAGCGATGGAGGATGTAACGGCTCGCGCAGTGAGTTACTTCTTCTCGTTGGCATTGAGTGAGGCTAACCACCGCAAGGCGCAGAAGAATTATGAGAATACCAAGTCGCTTTATGCCATCGCCGAGCAGCGACTGAAGATTGGCTCTATCTCGAAGGATGAGTTGTTGCAACTGGAGTTGAGGATGCTCAACGATAGCCTCTCAATCAACAATACGGCTCTCTCGCTTCGTGAGCAGCAGATGCGCCTGACATCGTTTCTGCGCCTGAAGGAGAACACTACTGTCGAGCCAATAATCAACGAGGAGATACCTGTTATCGCGCTTGATTATGAGATGGTTTTGTCGAAAGCACTCTCCAACTCATCGTTTGAGTTAGAGAACGAGATTTCATTGCTCAACGCCGAGGCGAGCATTGCACAAGCAAAGGCTAATCGTGGCGCGTCGGCTTCGTTTAATGCTCGTTTTGGTTTGTCCCAGACCGCCAGTGAATTGGGTGCGGCGTATGCCAACTTGCTTGACCAGGAGGTTGTGGGTCTGCAGTTCTCTCTACCTATCTTCGACTGGGGAATGGGCAAGGGCCGCGTGAAGATGGCAAAGGCTCGTGCCGAGATGACTCGCAGTCAGATTGAGCAGGCGGAGATAGATTATCGCCACGAGGTTTATACATTGTTGGAGCAGTTCACCAACCAGCGCAACCAGTGCGAGGTGTCGCGCCGTGCTCAGGCAATTGCCCTCGACCGCTATGAGATAGCGATGGGTAACTTCCGCCGTGGCACTCTCTCCGTGACAGAGATGAACACTGCCCAGAGTGAGAAGGACTCTGCCGAGCAAACCTACATATCATCGCTTGCCACATTCTGGAACTACTATTACCAACTGCGCCGCCTGACCCTCTACGATTTTATGACCAAGACTGATATCGAGGCGGAGTTTGAAAAGATTATTAAGGAGTAAATACTTATGAAAATGAAGAGATATATCTTACCGTTGCTCGCCATTGCCTTGGTGAGCTGCAAGCAGACCGAGGAGAAGAAGACCGAGTCATCGGACGATGCCAAGATGGAGCATAGAATGGAGATAAACGAAGTGGAGGTTGATACGCTTCGCCTGCGCCCTTTTGAACGCGAGCTGGTGAGCAATGGTCGCCTCACGGCGCATCGTCGCAGCAAGTTGAATTTTCAGTTGAGTGGCGTTGTCGCTTCGGTGAATGTCGCCAATGGTGGTCGCATTGCGGCGGGAGGTGCTATCGCTACGCTTGACGATAGCGAGCATAGGTTGGCATTGGAGCGTGCCGAACTTGCGCTTAAGAAATCGCACCTGAGTTTTCTGGATGAGCTGGTAAAACTCGGCTATAAATTGGGTGACACCATTACGCCACCTGCCGATGCGGTGGAGTTGGCACGCATCCGTTCGGGATATGCCGATGCGAAGATGTCGCACGCCAGCGCAAAGAGAAATTACGACCTCTGCACCTTGCGCGCACCCTTTGCGGGTAAGATTGCTGACCTCAATCAGAAACCTTATGAACGCACCTCGGGCGATTTCTGTACGCTGCTGGATGATAGCCGTTTGACTGTGAGATTTTCGGTGTTGGAGTCGGAGTATGGTTTTCTGAAGGTGGGTCAGAGTGTTAGCGTAAGCCCTTATGCCGACCTGCGCAAGGAGATTGCGGGCAAGATTACCGCCATAAACCCAACAATCAACGACAAGGGTCAGGTTGAGGTGGATGCCATTATTACAAATGATGGAACTCTCACCGATGGAATGAATGTCAAGGTCTTTGTGCGCCAGACGGTGGGCGATAGGATGGTGGTGAAGAAGAGTGCGGTGGTTATCCGCGATAATTTGGAGGTGCTGTTCCGCTACGAGAATGGCAAGGCTCTCTGGACCTATGTCCACACCTCGCTTGCCAACAGCCGCGAGTATGTTGTTGAGGCGAATGAGGAACGCGGTGCAACGCTTAACATCGGCGATGTGATTATCACCTCGGGCAACCTCAATCTTGCCGATGGCTCGGCGGTGAAAATCAAGGAGTAACCATCAAAACCTTTTGTTATGTTACGCAAACTACTTGACCGACCCATCGCCGTTACGATGGTTACGATAGTGCTCCTGATATTGGGCATTGTGAGTGTGCGGCAGTTGCCCGTGTCGCTTGTGCCCGATGTTGATGCGCCATATATCACGGTGCAGACGCCCGCCCCAGGACTCTCTGCCCGACAGATAAACGAGACCCTGCTCACGCCCCTGCGCCAGCAACTTATTCAGGTGTCGCACCTTACCGATATACGCAGCGAGGCGCGTGATGGCAGCGGCACATTGCAGTTGAGCTTCGAGGAGGGCGAGGATATTGACTATATCTTCATCGAGGTGAACGAACGCATCGACCGTACCATCTCCTCACTGCCACGCGATGTGGAACGCCCCAAGGTGATTAAGGCTGGTGCGGCTGATATACCAGCATTTTACATCAACCTGACGATGAAGCAGGAGAGTGAGGTGGCAGCATCGGATGAACTGCACCCCGTGTCGGATGAGTTCTCGGAGTTGAGCCGCTTCGCCACGCAGGTCATCACCAAGCGCATTGAGCAGCTGCCCGAGGTTGCGATGGTCGATGTGAGTGGAACGGTTGCACCCGAGTTACTGGTTATTCCCGATGAGGCGAAACTGCGTCAGGCGGGGCTTACGATGGGCGATGTGGAGAGTGCCCTGCGCAGGATAGATGTGTCGCTTGGTAACCTCACGATTCGTGATGGCGAGTATCAATACAATGTTAAGTTCCACACCGTTGCAGGCGGTAAGCGCGATATTGAGCAACTCTTTGTCAAGGTGCAGGGGCGTCTGTTCCGTCTCGGTGAGTTGGTCAAGGTCGTTGAGCATCCGCGCAAGCGTCAGGGGCTGGTGCACTCGGATGGCAAGAACGCCATCACACTGGCTGTGGTGAAGCAGTCGGATGCGCGAATGTCGAAACTAAAATCTGCCCTCAATGGTCATATGCGCCACTTCACCCGCGACTATCCTACGATTGATTTCACCATTACGCGCGACCAGACTGAGTTGCTCGATTATTCTATCACAAACCTTGTGCAGAATATCATCGTGGGCGCGCTGCTTGCCTGCGTGATTATCCTGTTTTTTATGCGCGACCTGCGTTCACCTGTGCTGGTGATTGTGACTATTCCCGTGACGCTTGTAGTGTCACTTTTGGTCTTTTATGCGCTGGGCATATCAATCAATATCATCTCGTTGTCGGGTCTTATTCTGGGCACGGGTATGATGGTCGATAACTCCATCATCGTGGTGGATAATATCACGGCGCGCTGGATGCGTGGAGAAGGGTTGAAGGAGGCGGTTGTGAAGGGTACAAACGAGGTTGTGATGCCGATGCTGTCGTCAATCCTGACTACTTGTGCAGTATTTGTACCTCTGATTTTTATCAACGGAATGGCAGGCGCGTTGTTCTACGATCAGGCAATGGCTGTGGCAATCACACTCTTTGTATCGTATGCCGCAGCAGTTGTCTTGCTGCCAGTATATTATCGTTGGATTTACCGCAATCAGCCATCGTTCAAACCTACCGCGTGGCTCGAGAGACTGTTCTCGTTTGATGGCGTGGTGAGCCGCTATGATGCTATGCTGAAGTGGTTGTTCCGCCGCCGAGCCATTATGTGGGGTGTCTATTTCGCTTCGATTGTGGGTCTTGTGGCGCTCTTCGTTGTGGTGGATAAGCAGCGACTGCCCGAGATGACATATAGCGATATGATTGTGAAGATTGATTGGAACGACCGTATCTCGGCGGAAGAGAATGCTCGCCGCTGTGACGAGTTGGTTGCCTCGCTTGGCGCGAATATTTCGCAATCGACCATTATGGCGGGTGTCCAGCAGTTTATCCTCTCGCACACAGATGATCAAGGCGTTGCCGAGGCTACGATTTACCTCAAGTGTGCTTCGCCCGACGATGTTGAGCCTACGCAAGAGCAGATAACGAAATATTTGGCTGCGAAAGCCCCCGATGCGAGCCATAAGTTTGGGGTGTCGGGCAATGTATTCGATATGATTTTCGCCGAGAAGCAGGCGAGACTCACAGCGCGTCTGCGTTCCACTACGGGGCGTGCTGCCGATGCCGAGCATTTGCAAACATTGGTGGGTAAGATTCGCAATGCGTTACCCGACGAGCAGGTGGCGAGTGTTGTGATGCAGGAGGATATCCTATATGTGGCGCAACCCGAGCAGATGGCACTCTATGGCGTGACCTATTCGGCTCTGCACTCTACGCTGAAGAACGCCTTGAACGAAAATACACTCTTTACCATCAATTCGGGAGATGAGTCGTTGCCCGTGGTGGTGGGAAACAACCTGCGTAACCTTGATGACCTGCTGGGCAGAACATTTATCAAGGCAAATGGTGCGGAGATACCTGTTGGTGTGTTTATGAAGCAGACCCGCACGCGTGACCTCAAGAGCATTGTGGCGGGTGCCGAGGGTGACTATTACCCCGTGAATATGAACCCCGATAGCAAGGATATTCCACGCATTATGCAGACCATCCGCGAGGTTGTAGCCCAGGATGGACGATTCGAGGTGTCGTTCAGCGGTAGTTACTTCTCAAATCGCGATATGGTGTGGCAGTTGGTTGGCGTGCTGGTGGTGGCTTTGTTGCTGCTCTTCTTTATCCTTGCAGCACAGTTTGAATCGCTGGTGCAGCCGTGGATTATCCTCTCGGAGATTATCATCGACCTATGCTGTGCTATCTTGGTGCTGTGGGTGTTTGGGCAGACCCTTAACTTGATGTCGATGATTGGACTTATTGTGGTATGCGGTATTGTGATTAATGACTCCATTCTGAAGATTGACACTATAAACACCCTTCGCCGCGAGGGCGTGGAGCTCAAGCGTGCCATTATGGTGGCGGGTCAGCGCCGACTGAAGGCGATTATTATGACCTCACTTACGACCATTCTTGCCGTTGCGCCGTTCCTTGTAAGGGGTGATATGGGTTCTGATCTGCAATACCCTATGTCGCTGGCAATCATTAGCGGAATGGTCATCGGTACAGCCATTAGCGTCTTCTTCATTCCGCTTGCCTATTACGAAATATATAAACCCCGCAAGCGATGAATTCAGAGAAAAGATATAAGGGTTTGTCGCCCTTCTCAGTGTTGTTGGTAGCCGTTGCGGTCTCAATCATCGGCATCGCGCTGTTGCCTGCGCTAAATATCCAGCATCAGCCTACGGCAAAGGATAGGCATATCACCGTCTCGTTTGGTTGGGGCAGTGCTTCGTCGCGTCTGATGGAACAGATGGTTACCTCACGTATCGAGGGTGCACTGATGGGTATTGATGGCAGCGAAAATGTGAGTTCCTATTCGGGTACTGGCAACGGCAGTGTGACAATCAACTTCCGCAAGGGTACTGATATGACCGCCGCGCGCTTTGAGGTGGCGACGAAGATTCGCAATATCTATTCGAAACTACCCGAAGGTGTGAGTTATCCCTCAATATCTATGGCGGAGAGTGGCTCGCGCGAGCAGACCGTGCTGACCTACAGAATGAAGGCGGGCATCCCCTCGGAGCAGATATATGACTATGTGCAGGCGAATGTGGCGACACCTCTCTCGCGTCTGGATGGCGTGGGCAAGGTGAATGTGTCGGGAGCGACACCCTACGAGTGGATTATCACCTTCGACCCCGAAGCGTTGGAGTCGGTGGGGCTGGCGGCGACCTACCTCGCCTCGGCATTTAATACCCACTTCAGCCACAGCATCATTGGAATGACAACCATTGAGGGTGAGGACGGCGAGCCACGCAGTATCACGCTGAAGTTGCAGAACAGCGCGTCCCTCGACTTTGAGAATATACCCATCACGCGCCGCGAGGGTCGCATCCTCTATCTGCGCGACTTCGCTACGATTAAGTGGCGTGAGGCGTTGCCCTCGTCATATTTTCGCATCAATGGACTGAATGTTGTCACCTTGAGTGTCACGGCGGAGGGTCACACCAACCTTCTGCGTGTGGCGGAGAGTGTGAGGGAGAAGATGGCTGAGTTGCAGGAGCAGTTCCCAAAAGAGATTACCGCCTCACTCTCCTACGATGCCTCAATCCGCATCAAGGATGAGTTGCAGAAGATTTACAACCGCACGCTGTGGTGTGTGGCTATCCTGCTATTGTTTGTGCTGGTGGTGAGCCGCGATGTGCGCTACCTACTGATGATTATGGCGGCACTGGTTATCAATATCTTGGTGGCGGTGGTATTTTATCATCTCTTCTCTCTCAATATTCATATCTACACCTTGGCAGGAATAACTGTGTCGCTGGGAATTATCATTGATACGGCGATTATTATGGTCGATCATTACAGTTACTACCGCAATCGTCAGGCGTTCCTCTCGATTCTCGGCGCATTGCTTACGACCATCGGTGCACTAGCGGTGATATGGCTCTTGCCCGAGGAACAGAGGTTGAGTCTGATGGACTTTGCGCTGGTGATAGTAATAAATCTGGTAGTGGCGATGATTGTGGCATTGCTTTTTGTGCCTGCTATGCTGGAGATATTCCCGCTGAAGAATAGTATGACAACATCATCACGTCGCCATCGTCGCCGAATATCGAGATTCACAGCCCGCTATGAGAGTTTTATCCTTTGGGGACGCAGACATCGTTGGGTGTTTATTGTTCTGCTGGTGTGGGGCTTTGGTCTGCCAACATTCCTTTTGCCCGATAAGTATGAGCAGAAGGGCGATAAGGAGTTGCCGTTTTATAAGGAGTGGTACAACGCAGTGATTGGCAGTAAGTTTGTCAGCGAACATCGTGCTACATTGGATATGATTTTCGGCACATCGCTAAACCTCTTTAACAAGGAGATTAGCCGCTACAACTATTATCGTGACCCAGCCGAGAAGGTGCTGAATGTGAGTGCTGGTATGCCCGAAGGTTGCACCGTACAGCAGCTCAACGACATCATCCGCCATATGGAGAACTACATCAGTCGTTTCGATGAGGTCGCCTCTTTTCACACCAATGTCTATTCCTATGACAATGCACAGATACAGATACGCTTCAAGCGAGAGTGGGAAAACACTGCCTTCCCATCGCAACTTAAGCAGGAGTTAATCTCCGCCGCGACCAACTTCGGTGGTGCTACATGGCGTGTATGGGGTGTAGATGATACGCATTTTAACAACAATGTGACAAGCTCCTATCGGTCAAATATCATCCGCTTGTTCGGTTATAACTACGACCAGCTGTCGATGTATGCCGACCAACTTCTGGATTCGCTGAAGGCTAACCGCCGCGTGGTAGAACCCGAAATTATGGATGGTAATGCGTGGTCATTACCTAAAACGGAGTTCCACATCCGCTACAACGACGAGCAGATTGCCGCCGCGGGGCTCAATGTCTATGACTATTATAGAATGCTCAACACCCAACTCTACAAGAGCAACCTCACAAGCGTCTTTTCTGGCGATGAGATGCAGCGCGTGGTGATGGAGTCGGCGGGGCGTGAACGCTTTGACCGCTGGCACTTGGAGAATGTGTTGGTGGATATCAACTCCACGCAGACCAAACTCTCGGAGGTGGGATCAATCGAGAAGCGCCGCACGGGCATCTCCATTCGTCGTTCACGCCAATCTTACGAGATGTCGGTGGGTTTCGATTTTGTTGGCTCGTATGAGTTGAGCAACCGCCTGATACGCAAAACGGTGGAGAGCCTCAACAACGACATCCTGCCACTCGGTTTTCGTGCCGACTCGCCATCGTATGGCTGGGGTAGCAATGAGAAGAAGACGCAGGTGAAACTCATCCTCTTGATTGTGGCGATAATCTACACGATGTGCGCCATCATATTTGAGTCGTTGCGTAAGCCGCTGGTGATTATTATGATGATTCCTGTGTCGTTTATCGGCGTATTCCTCACATTTGGATTGTCAGGCTTCCGTTTCGACCAAGGAGGTTTTGCTGCGTTTGTGTTGCTGTGCGGTATCGTGGTGAATGCTGGAATTTATGTTATCAACGAGTACAACGCCTGCAAGATGATATCGTCGCAACGCGGCACGCGTCTTTATCTCAAGGCATTTAACCATAAGATTATCCCAATCTTGCTGACCATCATCTCCACCATCCTGGGACTTATCCCGTTCCTCTACGATGGACCTGAGGAGGTCTTTTGGTTTGCCTTTGCAATCGCCGCCATAAGCGGTACAGCATTCTCGATTATCGCCCTGCTGGTCTATATGCCGATATTTATGCCGCTGGGAAAAACCTCAAAAAAGTGACAAATTTCTATGCATTGAAATTTGATTAGACAAATTGGACGAAAGATAAAAAGTTTATTTTTCAACATATTGATATTTAGATTGTTATCAAATATATGATATAATTGAGAAATACCTTGATATATTGTAAATATATTATAATGAAGTTAATTTTGTTATGGCAATGGGTGAAGTATTCTCATTCAAATTATTTATAACTAAAAACATTAAATTTATGAAAAAGAAAATTTTTATGGGGTGTGCTGCACTTGTAATGTCAGCCACTACAATCGTAGGTATTAAGGCTTACAATTATTATTCAATGCCACCGCTTTTACGAGCAAATTTGGAAGCGCTTACAGAACGCGAAACAGGAGAGGTTGAATGCAATGCAGAAGTTTGTATTGTTTTTGGTTACAAAAACAGATTATTAGCTGCTGGATGTAAGAAAGCTGTTGACTACACTTGTACAGTAAAAAAAATAGATATGCCTAATATATCATTATAATGACAAGATTTAATCGCGTTAAATATACTATTATATCCGTTTTTATTTTGTCTTGTAGTTGTGCTGATAACAACATTTCTTTTATTGACATTACTAAAGCAAAAACTGAGAGTTTGGAGAGTATAGCCTCGGATATAAAGGTTATACCATTGCGTGATAATAGTAGTGATTCGGTAACACTTGTTGGCGACATATATTCGCTAAAGAGTTACGGCAAGCGTGTTTTTCTCTATGATGACCGTGCAAGGAAGATTTTGTACTACGATGATGGCATATATGCAGGTCAAATAGACAAGGTTGGTCGTGGCCCTGAGGAATATATAGATATTGGCACCTTTGCTTACGATGCAAAACGAGATATGGTTGCTTTATTCGATCGTCATAAGAGAACCTTGAAATTCTACTCCTGCGCTACGATGCGTCTGGAACGCGAAATACGGCTTGATTATTATATTGCAACATTGGAACACTTGTCGGGTGGAGTTTATCTTATGGTAAAAGAACAAACGTCTGATGATGACGCAGCTATCGTTATTTTAAATATGGATAATAATTCCATTATTGCAAGTCACCCAATAACGCCTTTGCAAAGCGATTTGTTATCCGACTTGGCTGTAACGCGCGGGGATGGCGATAGTGCCATTATCGCATTGCCAGGCTATATCAATTGCATCTATCGCGCTGATTCATCGGGGTTTGTCGAGGTATCTACCATATTCTTCGGTCGCTATGGTGCCGATAGAAAATTTTGGAATGGAAAGCGCGATGCCGTATTCTATATTGAGGAACTTTTAAACAATAGCGTAGCAGCCATCGCCCCATCTTATTATATAACAGATGGCAATAGAGAGAGTTTTTGGTATGTTTCAAAATATAGTAATGATATGCATAGTCAGCCTATTATGTCATTATATACCAGCAAAGGAAACGATTGTAAGGTTGTGTCTGAGCTCATAATTGACGGTATTGATGGGGAAATACAACCTCTCTGTGGGGCCAATGGATACTACTATACATTGGTCTATCCGCATCAAATATCCGAGCAGACTAACCAACTTTCACCTATTGCGGCAGAAATAGCGGCTACGGCAGATTATGAAAACGGCAATCCCTCTATTGTGGCTTTCAAACTATAAATGGCGAATATTAAAATGTTTAAATCATACTTTTTATGAGTATCAAACTTTTTTTCTTAGTACTATTTTCTGCAATGCTTACTTCTTGCGGTGTTGGGCGTAACGCTGGAATAGCGGATAACGACATTTCGATTTGTGATACTTGCAGTTTCGAAACAATTGCCCCAGATACTTGGTGGGGTGTGATGGTGAAGAACAACGCCCGCGAGAATATAAAGAGTATTACGGTCTATGCCGATAATACTGCGCCGTTCTATGTTGAGTTAAAATCTGTGCGCAATAGTGAGCCAAACCGAATCTATAGGGATAATTTTGTAGAAAATATCTCGGGCGAAGCTACCCTTTGTAAGCCTGAAAGTCGTGGCTTTTATACAGTGAAACTTGCTGGCAATGGCGTATCGGTTCGCGGGGATATATTCATTATGTTCCGTTCTGCTTCAGCGGAGGGCGAAACTCCTCGTTTGGCAATGTGCAAGCAGAAGCCCAATAGCCGATTTATGGCCGTGTCAAGCGATAACAAAGGCATATCATATTCCGATGTCGAAGGATTTGATATCATTCCTCTGTTTGTATCAATAGGATTCAAATAATATGAAAATTATAGGATTTTTTTCAAATGTTATCGGGATTTTATCAATTGTAATATTATTATATTCTTGTGGTCATAGTGGGGAACATAAAGTATTATCAAATATTGTAGGGAATACTATTTTGTTACCGTGTAATAATATGTTATGTGCTGTGAATGGAAGAATTATAGAAAGTGATAGTTTGTATACACCTAAGCCTGAATTAATTAAATTCGTAATATATTTCAGTGAAACGGATTGTACTAGTTGCGCAATTAAAAATCTCAACATCTGGCAAGATATAGTGAACGACCTCAAAAATCGAGGAGTGGATTTTATTTTTATATTTGCTAATACATACAACACAGAAGAAGTACTTATCGAATCAAAACTAAATCTTGATCATCATATATACATTGATCAATATAATATGTTTAATAAGCAGAATTATACTTTATTAAACAGTTCTAAGTATAATGTTTTTCTTCTTGATCGCAATAATAAAATCATACTTTTGGGCAATCCTATATATAATCCTGATTTGAAGTCATTATATATGAATACTATTAATAATATGCTTGCTCATGGCGGGATTTATGTTCTGAATGAAAAGAATTGAAAAATATAATACGGATTATTAACCACACGTTGCAATAGAGTGATTATTCCCTTTCAAATTATTTATTAACTAAAAACTTTAAATTTATGAAAAAAATTATTTTTTCTGCAGTAGCAACACTGGTAGTATCAGCTGCAGCAGTAGTCAGCGTTAACGCTTACAACTACTACTCTATGTCACCATTAATGAAGACAAATTTGGATGCGCTGGCTCAAAATGAAGTTTATGAGCCTAGAGTTTATTTGGAATGTGAACCTGGTGACGAAAAAGATGAATGCAGATATACATGTTTTTCTTGTCGAAAAGAATTCTACTCTTTGCATAGAGGTGCTAAACTGAAATCTGTGTCAGGAGCCTGTGATAGATGCTGTTCTCCTGCGGTAAAATAAATATGTGTTCATTATGAGAACATGTGTTATTTTACTTATGATATTGACATTTGTGTCAGGCTGCAAATGCCCAATAGTTGATGGTAATTATGCTGCACCCAATTTTAAACAGACCTATACAGCTGAGGTGAAAACCATCAGGAGCGGTTACCTGTACGAGCCAATTATGGCGATGTGGTTGTGGAAAGATTACATCGTCGTGAAGGCTAAAAGTGCGGAAAATAAATATGAGTTTCAGGTGCTATCGAAAGAGAATGGTAGCCATATTGCGGGCTTTGGCTTCTTAGGGCGAGGCAAAAATGAACTTACTCTATTTAATAATATCGGTTTCAATACGCAGAATGGTCATATCACAGCAGTAGATGTCAATGGTAAATTTGCCCTCTACGATGTTGATAAAATTGCAGAAAGTGGCATGCCAAACCCAGAGCAATGCTACGAGATGCCGAGTTTTCCAAGGGGTAGAGTGAGTGAACTCAATGGTAAATTAGTACACACGGAGTCTATACCAAGAATCTTTATGACCGACATGAAGGGACAGGATACTATCGGCGTTGTGCGAAACCGACCTTTGGTGTCACCCGATATTGATCAAGATAGCATCAGTCATCAGATGTATTATTACTACAATTCAAATTGGGTAGCGCGTCCCGATGGTAAGAAGATGTGTAATGTGACCCGTTATGGAATGATAATGGAGATTTACGATATCGAAGATGAGTCTATTTCACCCACAACATTGCGCTATTTCTTCCAGCCAAAGATGTCGTCGTGCCGCTCAAACATCGCTTCTGCTGATTGTGTGTGGGGTGCAACAAAGGTGAGTGCGACCAATAAATATATCTATTGTCATTACTCCGATTCAATGCGAGGCGAGGAAAACTCAAATGATTATGTTGGTGTGTTCGATTGGAATGGTCGCGAGGTGTGTCGTTACCTTCTGCCACGCCGCACATACGATTTGGCGGTGACTCCAGACAATAAGTATTGTTACATTTGGGGACATGATGCCGAAGGAGAGGAGTATTTGGGATATTTTGATTTAACCGAATAGCAAAAACAAACTCTCTTTTTGTTAATAAATTTCTTATTTATTATGAAATGTTTGGATCATTTCCATTCAAATTATTTATAACTAAAAACATTAAATTTATGAAAAAGTATTTCTTTATGGCAATGGCTACACTCGTTGTGTCAGTTGCCGCAGTAGTAGGTGTTAAGGCTTGCAACTATTATTCAATGCCCGAGTTGATGAAGGCTAATTTGGAAGCCTTGAGCCAAGGAGATATAATTGGGACATTTGAATGTTGGATGGATTTTGACACCAAAGGGTTATTTGTAGATAATTCGTATAAAACAGTATGCCGAAATCCTAAAACGGGTGAAATATGCCATCAAATCAAAGGTCATGATTTCAGCAATCCTGGAAAATGTACTGTTAACTAAAATGGCATTATGAGAAGATTAACAATTTTATCGGCTATGGCCATATTAAGCTCAATTGCTTGTATGGCAAATGATAAGCCTAAATTTGTTACTCTTGATAATGAGTGGTTTACCTGTGAGTTTGTAGATGGATGGAAGATATCGTGTCCGATACCAGATGGCGATATTTTTCAAGAAGAACGCTTATGGCATCGTAATTCCCCCGATAAGAAGGGGGAATATGCCATATCTATTCGTTATTATGATAAATCAAAGGTGAAGAAGTACTCCGATTATTATAAACAATGTAAGCAACTACCCATTGAAACGCCTGTTGATAATTTGAAATACCATTGTATTCAACAACTCATTGGATCAATAAGTGATCCCTTTATGTCTGAGAGTTGGGTATTTATCACAAATGATTGTTTGATTGAAGTTGGATACCAATATCGAAAGAATGGAGATGTCAAATTTATAAACAAATATCGCGAGATAGCAAAAAGAACCGTAAACACCCTTAAAATCGAATAATTGCTATGAAAAGATTTCTTATTTTGTCGTTGATTTTGCTTGCAACATCGTGTAGCAAGACAATCAATTATACGCAATACGCCAAGGGAGAGCCAGAGCCTATCAAGCTCGAAAAGATTAAGCTCGATTCGCTGATGCTCTACTCCGACAATATCTTCGTTGTGGATAACTATTTGGTCAATCTCAACTCTAAAAACCCGGAGGGATTGTTTGAGTTATACTCTCTGCCCGATGTTAAGTTTGTTGGCGCGGCAGGATACAAAGGTCGCGGGCCACAGGAGTTTGTTTTTATCAATACCAACGGTACAAACCCTGCCTATCGAGGCCTTAATGTGACTGAATCAAACTCATATAGCCAAGTTGAATTTTATCAAAGCGAAGGTACTATCCAACTTCGCAAAAACGACCACACCGCATTTCCGTCAAAGTATGCTGTTGCAAATTCACTGCTTATGGTGAGTGATTCAACAGCTGTGATGTATATAAATAACGATGAAGATGTGGAGTTTTATATGCACAACCGTGAGAGTGGCTCGATGCGTCCTATATCAAGCTATCCGGAAGGTTTGATTGCTCAGAATCCGACATCGGAGGCTTGCAATTCTATTTTCTTAAACGATTTGGTTATCAATCCGTCAAGCGGGAAGTTTGCCGCAGTTTATAGCCAATTGCCGATGGTACGCGTGTTTGACAATGCTGGTAATCTTGAAACTACTTCACTGCTGGAGAATTGGGTAGAACAGAAATTTGATATTGACGGGGATAGTGTCAAGACAAGTTCCTCTTGTCAATATTATTTGGCAACTACGGCTAATAGCAATTATATCTGTGCACTCTATTTGGGTAAATTCCCTGATGAGATGGAGCAGATGTCAATGGAAGATGCGCGATTGGAGATTCATATTTGGAAT
>JAFPAD010000077.1 GCA_017424405.1 Alistipes sp. | reverse complement strand
GTAGATTATAAGGATGGTGAGTTCTTGAAGAAGTTCCTCAACGAGCAGGGTAAGATCCTTCCTCGTCGTCTTACAGGTACTTCTCAGAAGTTCCAGAAGAAGGTGGCTCAGGCTGTTAAGCGTGCTCGTCACTTGGCTATTTTGCCATTCGTAACAGATTGTATGAAATAATAAAGAGGAGGAGAGCAATATGGAAGTTATTCTTATTAAGGACGTAGAGAACTTGGGCTATGCTAACGACATCGTTAATGTTAAGCCAGGTTACGCAAACAATTACTTGATTCCTCAGGGTTTTGCAAAGGCTGCTACTGCATCTGCAAAGAAGGTGTTGGCTGAGAACCTTCGCCAGCGCGCTCACAAGGATGCTAAGATTTTGGCTGATGCACAGGCTTTGGCTGAGACAATCGCTAACTTGCCATTGACTATCACAGTTAAGGCTGAGGAGGGTAAGATCTTCGGTGCTGTAACTTCATCAGACATCGCTGAGGCTTTGGCTGCTAAGGAGATCACAGTTGACCGCAAGGCTATCTCAGTTGATTCAATCAAGACTGTTGGTGAGTACACAGCAACAATTAAGCTTCACCGCGAGGTAAAGGCTACTGTAGCTTTGTCAGTTGTAGCTGAGTAATTTTGCAAACAGACTCCGTTGGGAGTATAGATAGGCAGACATCCTCGAAAGGGTGTCTGCTTTTTTGTGTATAAAAGAATAACTATTGGGCGAACCGAGTGGCTCGCCCAATATTATATGGTTTTGTGGGATATTATATTCCGCCGTCTAAAAGCCAAACCTTCGCAGAGTTGTCGTTGCGGAGAGCGAGGTTCAGCGTCTCCTCCGTGCCATCGGTGAGGATAATTTTGCACTTCACAAAGCGACCAGGGTATAAGCCCGACTTTGTAGGCTTTCCGATAGATACAATCTGCAAACCCTCGTACTTGCGCTTCACCACATCTCGCACATCTCCATTGTAGAAGTAGAGTGCTGTGTCAAGGATTGTGGTATCCCAGCTGCTCATAGCCGAAAGTATAATCTTTGCAGCCTTGTTGGCGGTGATGCCTGCCAGAGGCGAAGAGCCTGTCTGCTGGTAGTTAATGCTCTGGAACGAGATATTTGAGTAGTCGCTATCCACCAACTCCGCAGCTGAGAGTGGCTCATCGTAGGCTATGCTCTCGCTTTCAATGACAGTTCGTTGCAACTCGCTTGAAATCACCATATCAATGCGAAGCTTTGTCAGACGACCGCTTGTCTTGTCGAATGTGTACATCCTTACGGTGTTCGCCTCGGCGAGCGATGTGTTGAGCATATTGGCACTCTCCGAGTAGTCGCCCTGCGCCATAGTTGTAACCTTCACCTCTACCGAAACGCCGTTGTCGATAATCTCATAGCGTGAGCCTCGTTGCCAGGCTGCCGCCTTCTTCTCGGCTTCAAGCAACAGGCGAGGGTTGAGGAATACCTCCAGCTCATCACCCACATATCCTGCGTGGGAAGCGTACCAGCCGCTGTCGAAGCCCTGTACCCATTGATATACGTTGTTGCCCCTCTCGTCAGCACCATTGTAGAATATTGTGCGACCATCCTCCTTCTCGATGCTCCACAACATTGGCTCGTCGTAAATGACCTTGATTGTTGTAGGTACGAAATCGCACTCTGGGTTGATGTAGTCTATTGGCTCGTCGGCTTTGGTGCGTACCTTGCCTTTGAAAATCATAGTCTTCACCTCGGTTGCCGCAAGAATGGCATTTGTGAAGTAGCAGCGTGCCGCGTAGGCGGGCGTGTTGAGCATAAAGGTAATTGCTATCGCCAAAATGGCCGCCATTGATGTCGCTGCTCCTAACCAATAGCTAAAGCGGTTTTTGCGTGGCTTTGCTGTTTGCTCTGCGGCTTTGTTCTGCTCGGCGGCAGCCTTTAGAATTCTTGCCTTGAGGTCTAAAGAGGGCTTTACCTCGATGTTTGGTGTGAGCATCTGGATAATCTGCTCCTCCTGTGGGTTATATTCTTGAGTTTTCATAGTTGAGAGTTGTTTAGTTGATAAATTTTTGTCTTAATTTCTCGATGCCGCTTGTGAAACGACTCTTGATTGTGGTTACGGGTTGCTCCATCATCTCGGCAATCTCGGTGAATTTCATCTCACCATGAATGTGCAGACGTATCACCTCGCTCTGCTGGTCGGGGAGGTTGGATAGTAGTCGATTGATGCGCTCAAACTCCTCCTGCTCCTCCCTATCGTCGCTTGGCGATGGTGTTGTCATTCGCTCCTCGATGGGGGAGAACTTGACCTTATTGCGAATTACATCCACACAACCATTACCCACCATACGAAATAGGTATGCCCTGGGGTTTGCGATGTGGGCGGTGGTGGCTGCAATCTTCAGGAACGCATCCTGCACAACATCTTCGGCATCCTCTTTCGAGCCTATGCGGAAGAAGGCGTAGCGGAAGAGCTGATCCTGATAGAGATCAATCCACTCTGCGAGCTGCTCTGCATCTATTGTTTGATTTAGTTTCATTGTTTAGTCTGTTTTTAATGTTTCAAACACGTGTTCGACTATATGACGTGAAATTACGAAAAAAGACGAAATGGGACGCGAGTTTTTATGTGAAAATCTGTGGTTAATTCATTGCACAATATGAAAACCGATTGCTTAGACTAATAAATTTTGAATTTTGAATTAAATCGTATCTTTGTAAAAAATATATCTATCTATGACTCAGAAGAAGCGTACCGAGATTGCCGAGTTGGGCGAGTTTGGTTTGATTGACCATCTGACAAAGGGGTTTACCGTAAAGAATAAGAATACGCTGCGTGGCGTGGGTGACGATGCTGCCGTTATAAAGGCGGGTCGTGAGGATGCTGTGGTGGTGACAACCGACTCCCTGCTGGAGGGCGTTGATTTCGACCTCACATATTTCCCGCTGAAGCACCTGGGTTATAAGGCTGTGACTGTGGGCGTGAGCGATGTGCTTGCCATGAATGCTATCCCCGAGCAGGTGATGATTTCACTTGGTGTATCTTCGAAGCTCCCCGTTGAGGCTCTTGAAGACCTATATGAGGGTATAAAATTTGCTTGCGACGAGATGGGTATTGATATGGTCGGAGGTGATACAACAGCTTCGATGACAGGTCTTGTGATCAACATCACAACCATAGGTCGCGCCAAGCGTAAGGCGATAAGCTACCGCAGCGGTGCGCAGTTCAACGACCTGATATGTATCACGGGTAACCTCGGAGCAGCCTACATGGGTTTGCATCTGTTGGAGCGCGAGAAGCGAGTGCTTAGAGATGTGCAGAACCCTGAGCCTCAGTTTGCTGGCTATGAGTATCTGTTGCAGAGCTATTTAAAGCCACGTGCCCGTAAGGATATTATTGATGCATTGGCGGTTGAGGGTATTGTTCCAACGTCTATGATTGACCTTTCGGACGGTTTGGCAAGTGAGGTGATGCAGATATGCAAGGCTTCGAAGTGCGGTGCGCGCATTTATCTTGACCGTATTCCTATCGCGAAGCAGACATCGGCACTTGCCGAGGAGATGCATATCGACCCTGTGGTGGCGGCTCTAAATGGCGGCAACGACTATGAGCTGATGTTCACTGTGCCGCTGGCTATGCAGGAGCAGATTATGAGCATGGGCTTGGTGGATATCATTGGTCACATCACACGCGAGAGCACCGGCGCATATCTGGTTACGCCCGACGGTAGCGACATCAAGCTACGTGCGCAGGGCTTTAAGGAGTAGTGCTATGATTAAAAAGAGTATAAGAATGATATTGATGCTTTGCGGTGCTGCGGCGATATTTGTCGCCATGGCATTCGCAGCGTATGCCTATTGGTTGTATATTCAATAGCGTTGTTATCTTTCTGCGGGGTAGAGTTTCGACTTGCGACCCTTGTCGGTAGTTATGATAAGCACTTTGTGTTGCTCGGTGTTGCCCTCGTCGTCGTCGGCAAGTCTTGCTACAGCACTGAAGTGCATCGTGTGACGTGAAGGAAGTGTGTCTATCTTCTCTTTGTTCTCCTTCTCTTTATTCTTGCTTCGCTCCTTGCTTAGTGGCAATGACAAAGTACCATGTAGGGTTACTTCATTTTCGACACCTGTAAGTTGCCAGCTGTTAAATTGCAATATGTCGGTAGGAAGTACCTGTGCTACCTTTCCGAATGGTTGCAATATAATGTCAATCTGCAGCTTATCATCTTTATCTGTTTGCCAGCGTCCCTGCATACGAGGGTATGTCATGTCGCTGGTTATGCTTATGGCTTGAGGTAGAAGTCCCTGCTCGTCTGCGGGCATGTATGTCACTTCGGCAATATTACCTTCACAATAAGCTCCCTCGTCGCATGAGGTGTTGTTGTCGATGGCGAATAGTCGCTGTGACGGCGTGCTGTCGGGAACTTCCAACACAATTTGAGAGTCGCTTATCTCTGTGATGTATCCCGCAATGTATCGAGGCTCCGCCTGCTTGCCACATGCTACACATAGCAGGCATGCTATAATAGGTATTAATGTTCTAATTTTCATAGTCAAAAAGTTGTGTTTGCAAAGATACGAAATTGTAATTTATATTGAGCAAATTCAATCGTGGAGCATGAAATTTTCTAAATATAGCAAAAAAATCCCGATTTAGGCAATTTTATGCGATAAAATATGCCATCAAAGTGACGAAATTATTGAAGTTTTTGTAATTTTGACGCCGATTAAATTTTGCATAATATTAGGCTATGTTAAATATCATATTGTTTGGTGCACCGGGTTGTGGCAAGGGTACACAGGCGGCGTTGATTAAGGAGAAGTATAACATCAATCACATCTCAACAGGTGAGGTTATCCGTGGTGAGATTGCACGTAGCACAGAGCTTGGTAAGAGCATGCAGAGCTATATCGAGGCTGGTCAGTTGGCTCCCGATTCAATTGTTATCGGCATGATTCGTAACTATATGAAGGAGCATAAGGACGCTGCGGGTAATATCTTCGACGGTTTCCCACGCACAACAGCACAGGCTGAGGAGTTTGATAAGATTCTTGGCGAAGATGGCATGTCGGTGAATGTGATGATTTATATGGACGTACCAGAAGAGGAACTCATCAAGCGTATCTTGTTGCGCGGTAAGGATTCGGGTCGTGCCGACGACGCTTCGGAGGAGGTTATCCGTAATCGAATCGAGGTATATCGTGCCCAGACCGAGATTGTGGCTTCACACTATGCTAAGCAGAATAAGTATGTAGCAGTCAATGGTGTAGGCTCACTTGAGGAGGTATTTGACCGTATCTGCGCAGCTATTGATGCAGCGAAATAGTGGGGGAATAGACGAAATGTAATAAATTGTAAAACTTTTTTGCTTTGATTTATTGCAAATTGTTTTTTTTTCCTTACCTTTGCGACGCTAAAGTGCTACCGTTGAGGGGTACGATAGCGGTAAGGTCCATTCGTCTATCGGTTAGGACGCAAGATTTTCATTCTTGAAAGAGGAGTTCGACTCTCCTATGGACTACAATGACTTCACTCAGGGCATGAAAATAGTAATGTCGGAGTGTTTGACAGCGGTAAGTTTTTTTAGGTGGCTTACGAGGTCGCCCATAGCATCAAAAGATGCTCGGAACGAGAGCCTCACTCGTAATTGTGGCACAGAAAAGAAGACAGAAAAAGTAAAAATAAAAACGAAATTAAGATTATGGCAAATCACAAGTCATCAAAGAAGAGAATCCGCCAGACAGTTACAAAGCGTGCTCACAACCGTTTGTATCACAAGACTGCACGTAATGCTGTGAAGGCTTTGCGTAACACAACAGAGAAGGCAGCAGCTGAGGCATTGCTTCCAAAGGTATCATCAATGCTTGATAAGTTGGCTAAGACTAACATTATCCACAAGAACAAGGCTGCTAACTTGAAGAGCTCTTTGGCGCTCCACGTTAACGCATTGTAATCTGAACGGATTTCATCAAGATAGAAGGCTGTCCTAATGGGCAGCCTTTTCTTGTATATGTCATACAGAATGCTTAAATTTGTTAGAGAAACTTAAAACTTTATCAATATGAGAAGAATTTATTTAGTTTGCTCGCTCTTGGTGGCGATGGTGGCAATGTGTGGGTGTAATTCCAATTGTGGCGTTAAGGGTGTGAAACATGTCGTGATGATAGGCTTAGATGGTCTGGCGGGTAATACTGTCGAGGCTGCCGATATGCCTACCGTGAAGATGATGATGGAGAATGGCGCATGGACGCTTCAGGCACGCAGCATACTCCCTTCGTCGAGTGCTTGTAATTGGGCGTCGATGTATATGGGTGTGGGTCCCGAGATGCATGGTTACAACACGTGGGGTAGCCGTAAGCCCGATTTCCCATCTATTGAGTTGAGTGAAAATGGCATGATGCCAACAATCTTCACGGCTCTACGTCGTCATAATGCTGAGTGGAATCTGGCAGCGTTCTACGAGTGGGAGGTGCAAGGCGATTTGATTGATAATAAGGCGGTGACCTATCACCAGCATATTCCAATGGTGGAGCCACGTGGTGAGGCGATTACAAATGCCTATATCGACTATTTGAAGGAGAATAAACCTGAGTTTTCAATCTGCATCTTCGACTCTCCCGATGCTGAGGGTCACGGTCACGGCTGGGGCTCGGAGATATATATGAGCCGTTTGCAGGGTGCTGACGCTCAGATAGCAGCTATCATCGAGGCTACCAAGCAGGCTGGAATGTACGACGATACTATATTTATGGTTGTGTCCGACCACGGAGGTATAGGTACAGGTCACGGCAGCACATCGATGTCAGAGATGGAGGCTCCGCTGGTATTCTTCGGCAAGGGCATCAAGAAGGGTCACAAGATTCAGTCGTCGGTTGTTCGCTACGACACTGCCCCCACCATCGCACGCATCTTAGGAGCCGAAGCTCCCGCAGTATGGCGCGGTAAGGTTATTGAGGAGATTTTTGAGTAGGGTATACATTGTATAATACAGAAAAGGCTGTCCGTTAATTCGGGCAGCCTTCTATTGTTTATTGTTGTCATTCCGAGGAGAGCGTTGGTCCGACGTGGAGATATCATAGAGTCGTCATAGCCCCATTCATTGAGTGCGCTCGCAATGACATAGTGTCAGTAGATAGTATCATTAAATTATCCACAAAAAAACTCCCACACCTTGCGGTGCGGGAGCCATTCAGAGTTATATAAGTAAAGATTACTTATTCTTCTCCATTGCAGCCTTCAACTCTGCCAAGCCTGTGATATCACCCAAAGTAGT
>JAFPAD010000076.1 GCA_017424405.1 Alistipes sp. | reverse complement strand
AGTACTATTTACACTCCTTTGCTACGTGTTGTTAGTCTCGCTTTTAGGAAATATAGCAGGACGTGGAGCCGATAACATAGGGTTCTTTCTGGGAGGAAGGAGAACGTCATGGTGGAGGGCAACGCTTGCGATGATAGGCGCTGCCATGTCGGGCGTGACGTTCATCTCGGTGCCAGGTGCTGTCGCTACCGACGGATTTACATACATGCAAATGGTCATAGGCTTTACCATTGGTCAATTGATTGTCGCATTTGTCTTAATTCCTATGTTTTATAGGCAGGGGGTTATCTCATTGTATGAGTGGTTAGATGCTCGTTTCGGAGTTACGGCACATAGGGTGGGTGCATGGTGCTTTTTGATTGCTAAACTCATAGGTGCGGCACTGAAGGTGTTTGTTGTTTGCGCTGTTTTACAATTAGTTGTATTTGATTATTTCGAGTTACACTTTATATATACAACACTCTTCACGATGCTTTTGGTGTGGTTTTTTACACATCGAGGAGGTGTGCGTGCATTGATTATTACCGACATACTACAATCATTGTGCCTTGTAGCGAGTGTCGTGGTAATCATCATATATTTGTGTCGTGCGATGGATTTCGGTGTTAAGGAGGCTATTGATGTTATAGTAGATTCTCATTATTCGCAGATGTGGCTTTTCGATGACCCATCATCATCGCGCTATTTCTGGAAAATGGTCGCCGGAGGTGTGTTATGTTTGGTTGCCATGACGGGATTAGACCAAGATATGATGCAGCGAAACATGAGTTGTCGTACCGTGAAAGATTCTCAAATCAACATCGTGTTGACTGCTATATGCCAAATCGGGGTCCTATTCTTGTTGTTGGCTTTGGGTGCTTTGATGTATATCTATGTGGATTATGCATCGCTTGCATCGCCTCAAAATGGCGATGATACTTTCCCGTTGGTTGCTATACGGGGTGGATTGCCAATCGTGGTGGGTGTAGCATTTATATTGGGCGTAATCTCAAGCACCTATTCAGCGGCGGGGTCGGCCCTGACGTCGCTAACAACAAGTTTTGTGGTTGATATTTTAGACGGAGTTAATCGCTATGATGATAACAGAGTAAAGACGTTGCGTCGTTGGGTGCATGTGGGCATGGCTGTTATGATGACGCTAATGATTGTAGCGTTTTACTATCTGGGTGAGGGTAGTGTGATTAATCTCGTGTTTAAAATTGCGGGTTATACCTATGGTCCTATTTTGGGCTTATTCGTATTCGGAATGGTGTCAAAACGCAGGTTGCGTGGCAAATACTTGCCAGCAATCGTTTTCTCAGCTCCATGTTTGAGTTATTTATTACAGTGGTATATGTCGATATACCAACATTACCATATTGGGTTTGAATTGTTGGGCTATAACGCTTTATTTACTATCTTTGGGCTCATTTTAATATCATATAGAAATAATGAAAAAGATAAATAAAATTCTTTTCCTTGGTTGTTTCATTGCTTCGCTGTTTATGTCAATCAATGCTACAGCTCAAGGGTTGTCAGCATCTGATAGAGATAGTGTTACGGCGGTGATGACACGCATCGTTGCACGCGAAATTTTGGGTGGCGCAGCGAAAGTTGATCGCACGAAGATTTCGGGTGATAGAGTTAATATTTATGCCTCTGTTGGTCTTTCATATTATCCATTCCGTGAGGATAATGTTAAGGCTATGTATGATTCAATTAGAAGCATTTTGCCCAGTAAGTATAAGCATTATAAGCTGTCGGTTATTACAGATGACCACAAAATAGAAGATCTTGTACCTCTATACCACAGAACTTCCCAGAAAGGCGTAGTGCGCTTTACAAACGTAAGTGAAAAGCCTCTGGTGAGCAGATTATCTTCACACAACGCTCCAACCGAAGGTCTGAGTGGTCGTCACATTGCTTTGTGGCAAAGTCATGGACGATATTTTGAGCAGGCAGAAAATCTGTGGCGTTGGCAACGTTCTCGTCTTTGGGAGACGGTGGAGGATTTGTTTACACAGAGTTTTGTTCTTCCATATCTGGTGCCAATGCTCGAGAATGCTGGAGCAAACGTCTTGTTGCCACGCGAGCGCGATACACAAATCGAGGAGATAATAATCGATAATGACGAAGGTATAGACGATAGCTCTTATGCTGAGACTGAAGGCACAAAGAAGTGGCATGATGGAGGTGTGGGATTTGCCCATAAGCAAGATGTCTATCTGACGGGACAAAATCCTTTTCGTGATGGCACAACGCGAGTAGTGGAGAGTGTGACATCTGGAAAGGAGAGTTGTGCCGAGTGGCGTGGTACGATACCTGTTACAGGCTCCTATGCAGTATATGTATCGTACGAAAGTTTTGACAAACATAGCGCTGATGATGCGCAATATACTGTATATCATCGTGGAGGAGAGAGTCGATTTGCTGTAAATCAAACGATGGGTGGCGGTATGTGGATATATCTCGGACATTTCGACTTCAATGCAGGCGAGAATCAGTTGCTGGTGTCGCTAACGAATCACTCGGCTAAATCTGGTCAGAAAATATCAGCCGATGGTGTGAAGATTGGTGGCGGCTGGGGAAATATTGCGCGTGAAGCTGCGGATAAGTTTCGTGATGAGAATATAACGTATGAGCCAATGGTAAGTGAATATCCCCGCTTTTGTGAGGGTGCACGATATTGGTTGCAATGGTCGGGCTTTGATGAGAGCGTATATACCCCTAAAGATAATCTCGATGATTATCGTGATGATTATATGTCACGTGCTCATTGGGTTAATGCATTGGTTGGTGGGTCGCAGCGTTTGCCCAAAGAGAAGGGTAAGAGTATTCCTGTAGATATGGCGTTGGCGTTTCACTCCGATGCAGGCGTGAGATTAAATGACGACATCATTGGAACATTGGGTATATTCTACACAAAAGATAATAAAGGTAAATTTGAGGGCGGAGCGAATCGATATCTGTCACGCGATTTGACCGATATGGTTATGTCTCAGATTGTGGGAGATATAAAAGCTACGTTTGAGCCAGCGTGGAGTCGTCGCGGAATGTGGAACAGATCGTATTATGAAGCTCGCGTGCCAGCGGTGCCAACCATGTTGTTGGAGTTGCTGTCGCATCAAAATTTTGCCGACATGAGATATGGACACGATCCGAGATTTAAATTCGTTGTCAGCCGCGCTGTATATAAAGGCATCTTGCGATATTTATCAAGCCAATATAATGTGCCTTATACCGTGCAGCCATTGCCTGTGGAGAGTTTTAGTGTTGAGTTTGTAGATGATGCATCGGCAGATGTAGAGCTTAAGTGGCAGGCTGTTGAAGATAGTTTGGAGCTTAGTGCTACACCAGATTATTATATCGTTTATACTCGCAAGGATAACGGAGGTTTTGATAACGGACAGCGTGTAGGGCGAACAAGTGTAAGGTTAAAGCAGGAGGCGGGACATACGTACAGCTATCGCGTAACGGCAGTAAACAAGGGTGGCGAGAGCTTCCCAAGTGAAATTCTATCGGCACACCGTGTAGCAGAAGAGAGAGGTCGCGTTTTGGTGGTGAATGGATTTGATAGAGTGAGTGCTCCGATGAGTATTCAGGGTGATTCCATAGCCGGATTTTATAATAATATGGATTCGGGTGTGGCTTACTTAAAGAATATAGATTTTACGGGCGAGCAACGTAACTACGACCGTAGCCTATCTCGCTCGGAAAATGATAACCACGCACTCGGCTCGTCGTATAGTGATTATGAAACGGAGGTGATTGCAGGCAACACGTTTGATTATCCTGCAATACATGGCGAGGCTATTGCTCGAGCAGGATTCTCTTTCTGTTCCTCAAGTGTAAAAGCTGTGGAAGAGGGCGAGGTGGATTTGAAGGATTATACCGTTACTGATTTTATATTTGGCAAACAGCGTTCTTGTCAAGTGGGCAGAGGTGTTTATGGAACAGATTATGAGGTCTTTTCTGATAAGCTGCAAGAGGCATTGCGCCAATATACCAAGCAGGGCGGCTCATTCTTTGCTTCGGGTTGCTATGTGGCAAGTGATTTATGGCATGGGGTAGATGCTGATGCATTGGATAAGGCTTTTGCTCGTGAAGTGTTGCATATATCATTTAATGGAGATATGGCAACACGTCGAGGTATGGCTCGTGTAGTGTCATCTCCAATGGGCATGGCTCGACAAAATATAACCTTCAACCGAGAGCCTTCGGCTGATTGTTATGGCGTGGAGTCTCCGGGCTGTATATCGCCTTCTGGACGTGGTTCATACATCGCTATGAGGTACGCCACAAATAATCAGTCGGCAGCCGTAGCATATAATGGAGATGATTATCGTTCGATGGTTATGGGTTTTCCTTTTGAGACCATTCTTGACAGCGAACAGCGTGACACCCTCATGAAGGGTATTTTGGATTTTTTAAACAGTAAAAAGGCTCAGAAAGAGGAGTAATAATGAAACTTACCTCACATACACTAAAAACTATTGCCATGCCATTGTGCATGGTGGTGGGGGCTGTGTTTTGTCGTAAAATAGCATGGGTGGATTCTATGTCGCATGGCTTGATAACTCCCGTGCTTATCTTTCTGATGTTGTTTTTTACCTATTGCGGTGTAGATGCACGAAAGATGCGCCCCTCGTTTATGCACTTGTGGCTGTTGCTGTTTCAAATAGTGGGTAGTGTGGCTGTTTATTACACCCTATGGCAATGGAACGAAGTGGTGGCTCAAGGTGCTATGATTTGCATTTTGACCCCCGTAGCAATGGCGGCAGTGGTGATTGGTGGAATGTTGGGTGCAAATGTGGCGACGATGGCGTCGTTTAGCCTATTGTGTAATATTGTGATTGCCTGCATCGCACCATCGGTGCTATATCATTTTGGTAATGGCGAGTGTACAACCGCTCAGATTTTGCAACGTGTAGTAGTCTTATTAATAGTGCCATTCATTGTGGGACAATTTAGTAGAGTTGCGATGCCTAAAGTGGCAGCATGGGTGGGGCGACATAGGCAAATGTCGTTTTACATGTGGCTCATGTCGCTAATTGTGATTATGGGTCGTACGACAAACTTTTTGCTCACACATGAAGCAGATAGCCGTGTAGAGATTACGCTGGCAGCAGTTGCTTTGGTTGTATGTTTGGTCCAGTTCGGAGTGGGACGACTGATTGGTCGTAGATATAATGATGCCGTAGCAGGAGGTCAATCACTCGGACAAAAAAATACCATTTTAGCGGTATGGCTCTCGCAGGCATTTTTGGATCCTGTGTCGAGCGTTGCTCCAACGGCGTATATCGTGTGGCAGAATTTAGTGAACTCGTTTCAGCTATATCGCAAAGGGCAAAGAGAGAACTCCTAATAACTCCATATTTTCACGAGAGAACTATTCTGGGACAAGTCAGAGGGTAGAAGGATAGGCTCTTGTAGGAATGGAAGAGCGTGTGATCTCCCTTGAGATAACGATATTTCGGCGGAGTTGAAAATGTATTCTATGAGTTCGGTGCAATACATGCTACAAGTGTCAGAAAGAAGGTACTCATGATCAAATGTAATTCTTGAGGTAAGTAGTTGTAATACGGTGGTTTGTATTGTATTACACTTTTGAGATGATAACTCCTCAAATCGAGCTACGCAACCCGACAGCGATTTCTCTATACTGAAAAAATCTTGCAGACTTTCAGCTTTTATGATATCGGTAGTGTGGGTTGGAGAGGGTTCGATATGTATAACTTTCAGCGAGTCGTTATGGTTGACAAGTATTCCCACATGAGAATAATGGTTGTCATCATTGCCTGCAGTGGCAATTAAATTGCTTTCGATGGTGCGACCTAATCGAAAAACAATATCTGTTGCTTGGAATTTCTCGATTGGAATATCGGGCTCAGATGGTTGTTTTGGGGGCGAGGTATGGCAACCACACATTAACAGCATGGCAGGAAGAAGCAATTTATAGATATTATTTCGCATTCAAATCACAGTGTATCTTCCAACGGTTCCCATCTTTTACCATGTCGCAGTACTCCTCATGGGTGGAGCCGTCGCCATAGTGAATTAGCGAGGTGATGGTTATCTGATTTTCGCTGTCCAATGAGGGCTCTTGATTGAGGATTTCTATCTTCTTGATGCCGCCTTTCGATATGATGGAGTTTCGCTCCTTGTCCATT
>JAFPAD010000075.1 GCA_017424405.1 Alistipes sp. | reverse complement strand
ATTCTGACCACGAGATATTCCTTCGTGAGTTGGTTTCAAATGCAGTAGATGCCACACAAAAGCTCAAGACTCTTGCTGCAAAGAATGAGTTTCAGGGTGAGTTAGGTGATTTGAAGATTTCGGTGAGCGTAGACGCAGATAAGAAGACCCTCACCGTGACAGACCGAGGCATCGGTATGAATGCCGAGGAGATTGACCGTTACATCAACCAGATTGCATTCTCGGGCGCTGAGGAGTTCTTGGCAAAGTATAAGGACCAGGCTATCATCGGTCACTTCGGATTGGGATTCTACTCATCATTCATGGTTGCCGACAAGGTGGAGATTTTCACACAGTCGTACAAGGCTGACTCGAAGCCTGTGCACTGGGTATGCGATGGCTCACCAGAGTATGAGATGGAGGAGTTGGAGGAGAGCCGCGAGCGAGGCACCTCAATCGTATTGCACCTATCGGAGGACTGCAAGGAGTATTGCGAGGAGTCGAAGGTGCAGGAGCTCTTGAAGAAGTATTGTCACTTCTTGCCCGTTGAGATTGCTTTCGGCAAGGTGAAGGAGTGGAAGGACGGCAAGTACATTGACACCGACAAGGACAACATCATTAACGACACCAATCCACTCTGGACACGCAAGCCATCGGAGATTACCGAGGAACAGTACAAGGCATTCTACAGCGAGTTGTACCCAACAAGCGACGAGCCTTTGTTCTACATTCACATGAACATCGACTATCCGTTCAACTTGACAGGTATTCTCTATTTCCCAAAAATCAACAATAACTTCGAGATTCAGAAGAACAAGATTCAGCTCTACTGCAATCAGGTGTTCGTAACTGACCAGGTGGAGGGCATCGTGCCTGAGTACCTCACGCTGTTGCACGGCGTGATTGACTCACCAGATATTCCTCTCAACGTATCACGCAGCTACTTGCAGAGCGACTCTAACGTGAAAAAGATTTCGTCATACATCACCCGCAAGGTTGCCGACCGTCTGAAGGAACTCTTTAATACCATGCGACCCGACTACGAACAGAAGTGGGACGACCTGAAGATATTTATCCAATACGGCATGCTCACCGATGAAAAGTTCGCCGAGAAAGCTCAGGATTTCATGCTCTTGAAATCGACCGAGGGTAAGTACTTCACCACAAAAGAGTACATTGACTTTGTGAAGGAGAACCAGACCGACAAGAACGACAACATCATACTCTTGTATGTCGATGACGTAGTCGAGAAGCACTCATTCGTCGAGGCAGCCAAGGGCAAGGGCTACGACGTGTTGGAGATGAACGGTCAGCTCGACAGCCACTACATCAACTACTTCGAGTCGAAGAATCCAAACGTACGTTTCGTGCGTGTAGATAGCGACGTAGTTGAGAAACTCATCCAGAAGAAGGAGCAGATGTCAATGTCACTCACCGAGGCACAGCAGGATTTGATGCGCCCCGTGTTCGAGAGCCAAATGCCAAAGGAAGATGCCATCAAGTACGACATCTCGTTCGAGCCGATGGCAGCGACCGAGGCGCCTGTGGTGATTACCCAAAATGAGTTTATGCGCCGCATGAAGGAGATGGCGAAGATGGGCGGTGGCGGCATGAGCCAATTTTATGGTCAGATGCCCGATAACTTCACCATCACCGTAAACGGTAACCACCCAATCGTAATCGACATCTTGGGCGATGTTGAGAAGGCTTATGGCGACAAGCTAAAGTCTATCACTAAGAAGATTGACGCTGCCGTAGCCGAGGAGCAGCGCTTCGACGAGACTGTGAAGGGTAAGAAGCACGAGGAGTTCACCCCCGAGGAGAAGGAGATGAGCGAACAGCTCTCGAAGAAGATTATCACCCTGCGTGACGAGCGCAACGAGCGCCTGCGCGAGATTGGCAAGCAGAACAAGCTGGTGCGTCAGATTATCGACCTTGCACTTCTTTCAAATGGCATGCTCAAGGGCAAGAACCTCTCGGACTTTATACAGCGCAGTATCACGCTCATTGAGAAGTAGGAGAGGGAGAATTCAAAATTCAAAATTAATCCAAATATTAGGGGAGTTGGCGGTGGCTGACTCCCTTTGTTTTTGCCAATAGATTTGTATATTAGAAAATGATTTTGTAATTTTGCTATAACATATTAACAAACACGGAAAGTGTAGTCTATTCTTTTCAGACGAACGTAGGAAATTCGAAATGAAGTAGAGAATGGCTAAACATTTGCCGCGTCGTATCCATTGTGGATTTCGGCGTGGGTTGTTGCCTTTTTTATACTTCAAGGTTTTCCTACGACCAGTCTGATTAAAATTGGCTTCAGCACCACGCTTTCTTATTTTTATAACATCCGTTTAGGAGGCTGGCGGAAAAACAAACTTATACTTATATGAAAAAACTGTTATTGGTAGCAATGCTATTAATTGCTACAAATGTGCATATTTTTGCACAAAACTTCGCTTCGCTAAACAGCGGCAAAAGTGTTCAAGTTCGTTTAACTACTGAGATTTCAAGCAAAAACAAATCTTTGGTTAAGCCAACTGCTATTGTCGAGAAAGATGTTCGCAACGAAAATGGAGATGTTTTGATTAGACGAGGTACTCCTGTTGAATTTACTTGCGACATACAGAAAGCCAAAGGTATGGGAAAACCTGCATATGCAAAATTAAACTTCACAACCACTTCAGCCGTTGATGGACAAGATATCGCATTGCAGGGTGTATATGCAATAAACGGTAACGATAGAAAAGGAGCTGCGTTAGGTGTTGGTTTAGGAACTGGTTTAACAGTTTTATTTCCATTCGGATTCCTTTTCTTCTGCATCAAGGGTGAACCCGTAACTATTCCCGAAGGAACTATTATCCCTAATATAGTGGTGAATGACAACTACAAAGTCAAAGTTAATAATTAAAAAAGTTAAAGGGCTCTGTAATGGAGCCCTTTAACTTTTATTGTACAATCTTACAACATCGCATCAACCTTTGCCTTCAAGGTCTCCTTGCTGGTTGCGCCGACAACCTTGTCGACAACTTCGCCACCCTTGATGAAGACAACTGTTGGAATGTTGCGCACGCGGTACTGAGCCACGATGTCATCGCAAGAATCCACATCGCACTTGCCAATAACAACCTGCTCGCCATACTCCTCTGCCAACTCATCAATGATTGGACCTACCATGCGGCATGGACCACACCACTCTGCCCAAAAGTCAATAACAACAGGTTTACCCGATGCCATCAACTCATCATAATTCTCGTTTGTAATTGCTAAAGCCATAATTTTAATTGTTTTAAGTTATTATTATGATAATGTATATTTCAATCCCATATCCTCCATATAATCAACCAACTCGCTTGTCAGCTCGACCTTATATTTACGTGAGTACATGTTAAGCGTCACACCCAACGCTCTATCTACCACCGCCACACGCAACACCGCAAAGTTCTTATCCTTAGCTTCGCCCTTGTGCTTTTTGCCCTGCGCTCCGATAACCTTCGACGAGAACTCCTCGACAAAACGTTCGGTGATATCCTCGATAGGCACCACAACATGCACCTCACGAATCATCTTATCGCGCACCTCGTCAAGCTGCATGATGGCCTGAATCTTAAACTCCAACCCAGGATTATCACCAAAAGGACGTGGCTGCACCTTACCCCTAATGAAGAGGAAATAGTTTTGATAGAGGTACTGACGGAACTTCTCATAATCCTTGCCAAAGAGCGCAAACTCATGTGTTCCACCTTCATAATCCTCCAACACAAACTTACCGAACTGACGACCCGTCTTTGTTGTGAGGTGCTGTACCGATGTAACAACTCCTGCAACAGCAATCTCCTGACCATTCAAAGGTTCCAAATCGTCAAGGGCAGTCACACCAACCTTACACATATGCTTGATGATGACCCTATAATCCTCAAGCGGGTGCGACGAGAGATACAAACCAATAACCTCTCTCTCCTTATTGAGCAACTGTAACTGATTCCAATCCTCGACAACAGGCAACGTTGGTGGCTGAATATCGACTATACCTCCACCTCCAAACAAACTCTGCTGAGCATTTAAGCGCTCCTGCTGCACACGCTGACCATAGCGCACAAGCAATTCGATGTACGACACCGAAGCGGGGTTCTTTTCATCAACAGCAAAGAGTTTGCTTCTATTAAAATCAATAATCGAGTCAAAACCACCCGAATAAGCAATATTTTCGAGACACTTACGATTCACAAGGTTGAAATTCACACGCTCCATGAAATCGAAGATATTCTTATAGAGTCCATTCTTTTCTCGCTCCTCGATGATTGATTTCACAGCCGCCTCACCAACGCCCTTAATCGCCGCCATACCAAAACGTATATCTCCATCTTTATTTGACGAGAAGTTCTGCTGCGACTCATTAATATCGGGACCAAGCACCTTTATACCCATGTGTTGTTTACACTCGGTCATGTATTGAGTGATGCTCTTTATATCGGCAAGGTTACGGCTCAACACCGCCGCCATATACTCTGAAGGATAGTTCGCCTTCATGTAAGCGGTCTGATAAGCCACCCACGAATAGCATGTGGCGTGAGATTTATTGAAGGCATACGATGCAAACTTCTCCCAGTCAGCCCAAATCTTCTCCAGCACCTCAGGGTCATGTCCGTTATCCTGACCGCCCTTGATAAACTTAGGCTTCAACTCGTCCAGCTTCGATTTAATCTTCTTACCCATCGCCTTACGCAGCGTATCACTCTCACCACGTGTAAAGTTACCAAGCAGACGCGACAAGAGCATGACCTGCTCTTGATATACCGTAATACCATAAGTATCCTTTAAATACTTCTCCATGATAGGTATATCATACACGATAGGCTTACGACCATGCTTACGGTCGATAAAGTCGGGGATATAATCCATCGGACCGGGACGATAGAGGGCATTCATCGCAATCAAATCCTCAAATGTCGATGGTTGCAACTCGCGCAAATACTTCTGCATACCCGGCGACTCAAACTGAAACGTACCCACCGTGCGACCAGCGCAATAGAGCTTATATGTCGTAGGGTCGGCAATATCTATCGTGTCGATGTCAATATCTATACCCTTTGTACGCTTAACGTTCGCTACGGCGTCCTTGATGATGGATAGGGTTTTAAGACCCAAGAAGTCCATCTTGATGAGTCCCGTATCCTCAATTACCGAGCCTTCATATTGCGTCACGAGCATCTTCTCGCCCGTCTCCTTATCCTCAGCTGTGCTGACAGGCACCCAATCGGTGATGTCATCTCGACAGATAATTGTACCGCAAGCATGCACACCCGTTCCTCGCACGTTACCCTCCAACATCTTGGCATACTTGATGGTGTCAAACATCACAGGGTCCTCCGACTGCTCGGCAGCCTTCAACTCGGGCACATACTCAATGGCATTCTTCAGATTTATCTTCTTATCGGGAATACGGTCGGGCACCAACTTACACAATCTATCCGACTCCGACAGAGGCAACTTCTGCACACGTGCAACATCTTTCAAAGCCATCTTGGTTGCCATCGTACCGTAGGTAATGATGTGAGCCACCTTCTCCTTACCATACTTCTGCGTAACCCAATTCAGCACTCGACCTCGACCATCATCATCGAAGTCAATATCAATATCGGGCAACGAAATACGGTCAGGATTCAAGAAACGCTCAAACAGCAGGTCATACTTCACAGGGTCAATCTGCGTAATACCCAAGCAATAAGCCACCGCCGAGCCTGCCGCCGATCCACGACCCGGACCTACCGACACGTCCAACTCCTCACGTGCTGCACGAATAAAGTCCTGCACGATAAGGAAGTAACCCGGGAAACCCATCGTCTTCATGATATGAAGCTCAATCTTAAGCAGTTCCTTAACCTCCTCCGACAGAGGGTCGCCATAGCGTTTCTTAGCACCAATCATAGTAAGGTGGGCAAGATAGTCGGCTTCGAGTTTTATACGATACAATTTATCATATCCACCCAACTTATCAATCTTCTTAAGCGCCGACGCCTCGTCCATCACGACCTTACCATTCTCGTCACATGTAAACTCATCGAAAAGGTCCTTCTCGGAATATTTAGCACGATAGCCCTCCTCAGTTCCAAACTCCTCAGGAATAGCGAACGTAGGCATAATGGGAGCATGGTCGATAGAATAATTCTCGACCTGATTGCAAATCTTCACCGTATTACTCAACGCCTCGGGCACATCTTCAAAGATGGCATTCATCTCAGCACGAGTCTTCATCCACTCCTGCTTCGAGTAGAGCATACGTTTTGGATCGTCCAAATCGCGACCCGTCGAGAGACATATCAGGCGGTCATGCGCCTCGGCATTCTCCTCATCAACAAAGTGCACATCGTTGGTACACACCAAACCGACACCGAACTTTTCCGACAGCTCGAGCAACTTTTCATTGACAACCTTCTGCAAATCATACGCCTCATGGTTAGCGCGTTCAACCGTAGCCTTATGAAGCTGCAACTCCAAATAGTAATCCTCGCCAAAAAGGTTCTTATACCATTGCACAGCCTCCTCAGCAGCCTCAATATCGCCATTTGTAATTTGCTTTGGCACCTCGCCTCCCAAACATGCCGAGCAACAAATCAAACCCTCGTGATACTTCTCCAACTCGTGTCTATCGGTACGTGGACGCATATAATATCCGTCCGTCCATGCCTTCGACACTATCTTGATGAGGTTGTGATAACCCGTCTTATTCTTCGCCAGCAGAATGAGGTGATAACCACTCTGGTCGCGCTTATCCTCCTTCAGGAGCATGCTACAACGGCGTGCCACATATACCTCACAACCAATTATCGCCTTGAAATCCTCTTTAGGCACTCCATCCAATTCGGCCTTCAACTTTGCAAGTTCCGAAGTTTGTTCCAAAGTGGGGGAGTCGGCACCATCTACCTCTGCCTGCAAAGCATTAATCTTGGCACTAAGCTCCTTAATCTTATCTTTGCGTGCTCCGTTCTTCTTCTTCACATAGTTCCAAAACTCCTTAATAGCAAACATATTTCCATGGTCAGTCACAGCTATACCACGCATACCATCGGCAATAGCCTTATCCACCAGACGAGGAATGCTCGCCTGACCATCGAGGAGTGAATATTGTGAATGTACATGAAGATGAACGAAATCTTGCATATCCTATTAATTTATTTTGTTAATGCCGAACTTATAATATTTGTCACCAAAGCACGTGTACGTCCCACAGCGCCATCGTCAATGGGATGAACTCTGTTGGTGAGGAAGATGATGGCTACACCTTCATCAAGATTCATTTGTAGCGATGTACCAGTATAACCCGTATGATTAATCACCCTTTGATAATCATCTACATCGCCAAAAGAGCCTGTATCCCAGCCCAACGTTCGACCATGCTCACGACAATCATCAGTCAGCTGAAAAAATGTATCTATAGTCTGATGGGAATAAAGGCGCACACAATCACCCACGCCCAACTCACCCAGCAAACCCCGCTTAGGCAACTTAACAACGCCGCCATTCATCAACATGGAAGCCACCACAGCCAAATCCTCAGCCGTAGAGAATAACCCTGCATTACCCGACACGCCACGATTCACGATGCGTGCCGTAGGGTCGTGCACCTCGCCTCGCAACAATGAGCCATCTGCACTAACCTCCGTTGGCACAATGGGTGCATCGACAGCATATGGCTTCTCAGCCTCGTCAATAGGGTTGTACCATGTATTCTTTAGGCGCAAAGGCTCAAACACCGCCTCGTTGGCGAAAACATCAAGTCTTTTGCCTGAGATTTTTTCGACTATAGCTTGCAAAGTGATGAAATTCAAACAACTATATCGCATTTTCTCTCCCGGGCATGTATTTCTTGCAGCATCTTTTGCCAAATATACTATTAACGAGTCACGCAGATTCTGCTTATCCACATTGCCCCATTTTTCGTATCGTCCCACAAACGTAGGCACGTGAATGCCGGGTGCTAAACCCGAAGTATGATTGAGCAAGTGTCGCACCGTGATAGCTTTACGCTCAACGGGGTCGCCACGTTTTTCTGGTATACTCTGCCACTCGGCAAAGTTGTCGATATATCGCTCCACTTTATCGTCAATGCGCAACTTACCATCTTCAATCAATCGCATAACAGACAATGTCGTACCCACACATTTACTCACCGAAGCCATATCAAACACCGCATCGGTAGTCATCGGCAGGGTATCGGGAATAAACTCCCCACGACTATTTTTACCTGATGTAAGTTGTCGATTTCCATACGACTTCAGATAGAGAATATCACCCATACCCTCCGCATCTGCCGCACGCCCCACAACACACAAAACCGCACCAGGGAAATCACCAGCTTCGATTGCTTGATTGATAACATTGTCGGCAAGTTGCATGCGCGCCATCGACAGTTCGTGGCTTCGACGACTGCAACCCATCACAAGAGCCGCTATTACCGCAGCTCCCACCAACAAAAACATATTACCAAACAAATGTTTCATCTTAATTATCAATACCTTACGCGCACACCTCAAAACCTTAAATGCATGCACACAAATATAAGTATAAAAATTAGAATATTTTGGTTTGGTCATTGCAATTTATCAACAAAATACATAACTTTGTTAATGAGACACAAATCACGATGAGTATGAACGAGAAAGGATTGGTCGTTATCAGAGAATATGACTCTATTAACGACGCAGAATGGGACAAATCCCTATTAGAGGGTGCAGGTATTTGGGTTACAATTCGCAACGAGATTATGTCGGCACTATACCCAACAGGTGTAATGCCAGCACAGCTTGTGGTAAAATCTTGCGACCAGAAAAAGGCAGAAGAGATACTCAACGCCTACAACAATTAGTCTATCTATTCCAAATCTCCCATGCCGACTCAGCCTGAGCGTGTAGCATATCAATACCCGAAAGGGTAGAGGCTCCATACTCGGCGCCAAGCGTCATAAAGCGAGTTTGGGTAGGATTATAGACCAAATCAAACAGATAATGCGACGTCGAAAGCATCGCATAGGGGATTAATGGAGCCTTATCAACATCGGGGTACATACCCACAGGCGAACAATTCACAATCAGACGATTCCTGCGCATAACCTCAGCATCTAAATCGTCATAGGTAATATCACCATTATCACGACTGCGCGACACCACAGAATAATCAATACCTCTCTCCGACAGAACATACTTCACTGCCTGAGCCGCGCCGCCACTGCCCAACAACAAAGCATGCTCCACACGCTCCGCACCCAGCAACTTATCCAACGACACGCGAACACCATCTACATCGGTATTATAACCCACTCGACGACCATCAGCCTCACACTTCACACAGTTCACCGCGCCAATATTTTTAGCCTCATCACTCAAACCGTCGAGAAATGGAATTATCTGCTGCTTATAGGGGATAGTAACATTAAAACCAGCAAGCTCTGGCATCTGCATAAACACCCTAACACATTCTATATCAGCAAATTCATACAGTTCATAACAACACTCCTTTGCCAAGCCTTCACGTTGAAATTTCTCGGCAAAATATTTTGCCGAGAACGAGTGCTTCAATGTCTCACCTATCAACCCAAAACGTCGCATGTTACAAAAATTTAGCTAACAAGAAAAATGAACCTACAAGTAACACCGTAAAGAGGATTGCCAACAGATTAAAGTACTTATCAATAAACTGCTTGATAGGAGCTCCAAACTTCCATATCAAAGCCGCAATAAGGAAAAATCTCAAGCCTCGCGACACAATCGACGCCAACAAGAACATCACAAAGTTGATATGGAACAGACCTCCAGAAATGGTAAATAATTTATATGGCAGTGGGGTAAAGCCAGCTGTGAACACAATCCAAAAATTATATTTTTCATACAATGCTCCAACCGACTGAAAACTCTCAACCGAGAAGACATGCTCAAAAAACAGATTTGCCAAAGCCGTATATTCACCCGCAGCATTCTGCCACAAGAAAAAACCGATAAAATAACCTATGACAGCTCCCAAGATTGAGCCCACCAAACATATCGCGCCAAAACGAAATGAACGCGAGGTAGCACCCACACACAGAGCAATAAGCAACACATCGGGGGGAATAGGAAAGAAGCTCGACTCCGCCAATGCCAACAAAAACAAAGCCAATGCACCCCAACGCGAATCACCCCACGAGAGCACCCAATCATATAAACGTTTTATCATAATCTGTTCGGAATTTATCAAGCGCAAAGATATGGTTTTTATAACAATTATCGAAGTCTAAGAAACCCAAAAAACACCCACTATTTGGAATAACCCTCCAAAAAGCCTCCTCCGATAACTCTATCGCCTCTATAAAACACTATCGGCTGACCAATTGCAGGTGCCCAAGCGGGATTCTCCAACTTGATACGATACCTATTCCCAACCTTTTTTACACTCTTTATATAACCCTCAGGATTACGTCCTATACCTCGCACAACCACACTCACATCGGTCGATTGCAGAAACTCATCTTGCGACACAAGATTACACATACCCACCTCAAGTGTTTGATGATATAAATCACTATTATCACCAATAATCAACTCATTACGTTCAGCATCAATAGCCACAACACGCGCACCAGCAACCGAAGATTCAAAGCCCTTCTTCTGCCCGATGGTATAAAATGCCACCCCTTCATGCCGACCAACCACACTACCATCTTGCGTAACTACATCGCCCTTAACCTGCGCCAAAGTATTACACTCTTTGATAAAATCGCCGTAAGATTTACCGTGCAAAAAACACAATCCCATACTCTCCTTTGCTTTAGAGAGCACGGGATTAATATCCTGTTTTATAATTTGCCCCATGGGGGTAATCACTCGAGCCAACACCTCCTGCGACAAGCCCCACAGATAATAGGATTGATCTTTCCTGCAATCCACAGCCTTCGACACATAATACCTGCCGTCATAATTCGCGACATTAAAATAGTGCCCCGTCGCCACAGCATCGATACCAAGACGGTCTGCCTCAGAGATTAAATGATGCCATTTTATAAGCGGATTACACACGGTGCAGGGTGCTGGGGTACGACCAGCCATATAACTGGATAAGAAATACTCAACCACTTTACACTCAAACTCCTTGCGCACATCTTTCACAATGTGCTCAACACCCAACTCTGCAGCCTTTGTAGCCGCCTCGTGAAGCATACGCTCATCACCCGTAGTATTCAGCGTCAGCGCAGTAACCGACAAACCTCGACTACGCAATATATCAATAGCGGCGACGCTATCAACGCCCCCGCTAAAGCCTAATAATACACTCTTGAAATCTCCCACACTCGTCACTCTCTATCTATTTCAACTATTCATCAAGTGGATTATGCTCAACGCAACCAACATGCTGCACATAATCCAACACTTCACTCAAACCTCCTACGAACTTATCAAAATCCTCTTGATATACGAAAACCTTATTACGCTCATTAACAGTACTACCGTCTGACAAAATCTTCTTACGCAACTCTGTAATACTGATAAAATGGTCGTTTGCTCGTGTCGTTTTAACGTCAATAAAATAGGTACGATGACCCGCTTTAATCATTTTAGTGAAGACCGATTCTCCATAACCCTCCACCGAATCTTTTCGTGGTGACAAAAATTCTGATTCCATAATATAATTAAGTTGTTTCGAGTGCTAAAATTAGACAACTTTTT
>JAFPAD010000074.1 GCA_017424405.1 Alistipes sp. | reverse complement strand
CCACATGAATGAGTGGTAGCTCTCAGGGTGCTCCTCAGGAAGACCTACGTACTCATCCATGTTGAATGTAACAACATTTGCAAACGACACCTTGCCTGCCTTGTAAAGCTCGATAAGACCATTGTACATGCCAAGTGGTGTAGAGCCTGTAGGAAGACCCAAAACGAATGGTTTGTCGCTCACCTGAGCCTTTGCATTAATCTGTGCTGCAACATACTCTGCTGCCCAACGACCTGCCTCGGCCGCTGTATTTTCAATAATAACTCTCATGTTTATATTTTCATTTTAACAAATACTTCAATAGCTTGATACTCTGCCATACCCAACTGGTCGTAAAGGCGAGCAGTATTCTGAGTACGCTCCTCGGCACGCTGCCAGAACTCACGGCTGTCATCACCCGGGAATGGAACGATGTCCTTCTGTGAGAGGTGACGATAGATAGCGTGACGCTTCTTGATAAGCTCCTCTGGGCTCAAAGGCACTGCCATATCGACCATGCCAATCTCCCACTCCATCCAAGCACCACGGTAGAGCCATACGACGCACTCCTCAATCCACTTCTCACCCTGATCCTTCAAGCGGTATAGAGCCTCAAGAACTGACTCTGTGCAGACACGGTGTGTGCCGTGAGGGTCTGCCAAGTCACCTGCAAGATATACCTGATGAGGCTTCACCTGCTGCAAAAGCTCGGTGATAATCTCAATATCCTTATCTGTGCGCTCACCCTTCTTGATGCCACCTGTCTCGTAGAATGGCAAGTTGAGGAAGTGAGCATTGGTATCCTCGTTCAATCCAAATGAGCGAACTGCGCCGCGAGCCTCCGCACGACGGATAGCGCCCTTTAGCTCGAGCAATGGGCGTGGTTCAGGCTCACCCTTCTTCTTTGATGCGATAATCTGCTTAACCTCTGCGATGCGGTCGCCATAACCGAGCTCACGAGCTGAGTCGATATGCTGCATCACTACATCGTCGTGAACGGCAACATTACCAGATGTCTGGTATGCTACGTGCACGTCGTGACCCTGCTCAACAAGGCGAATAAATGTACCACCCATTGAGATAACATCATCATCAGGGTGAGGCGAGAAGATAATCACTCGCTTAGGGTATGGCGTAGAGGCTACAGGACGAGTCGAGTCGTCAGCATTTGGCTTACCTCCGGGCCAGCCTGTGATAGTGTGCTGCAAATCGTTGAAAACCTTGATGTTTACATCGCTATACTCCATGCCAATGATATCCAACATCTCGCCCAATGAGTTTGTGATGTAGTCCTGATATGTGAGTTTGAGGATAGGCTTCTTAACTACCTCGCACAACCAAACAACAGCCTTGCGTACCAAACGTGGTGTCCAATCACAAGGACCCACCACCCATGGAGTCTTCTTTACTGTCAAGTAATCAGCAGCAGCTGTATCAACCACAGCTTCAATAGCAGGGTGGTTCTGCAACATTGATGCAGGAAGCAAGCGTGTAGAGTCCTCCTCAACAACTTTGCGTAGCGTATTTGCCTTGTCCTCGCCCCAAGCCATGAGAATAATACGCTTAGCGTTCATGACAGTCTTCAAACCCATCGTGATAGCCATCTTAGGAGTATTCTCTGCACCGTGGAAGATGCTCGCTTGCTGTTTGCGTGACTGGTATGTAAGCTGCACGAGGCGTGTTACTGACTTAGCGTATGTGCCGGGCTCGTTGAAACCAACCTGACCCTGCTCACCCATGCCGATAACCATGATGTCAATGTTGCGAGCCTTGCGGTCATACTCAGCGCAATACTGTGTCACTTCGTTTGTAGGGACAGTGCCATCGATAAGGTGTACGTTCTCAGGTTTGATGTCCACCATATTTATGAAGTCCTCATGGATACGGAAGTTGCGGCTCTGCTGCTCGGTAGCCTTAATTGGATAAAACTCATCAAGACTATAAACCTTAACATTCTGGAACGATACCTCATTTGCCTGATATCGCTTCACAAGTTGCTGATACAGACCCAATGGAGTGCGACCAGTGGTTAAGCCGAGTGCGAATGGACGATTTGCACTCGATGCATCGTGAGCATTGATTGCCTTGATAATCTCCTCTGCAACATATTCGGCACCTAAACTCTCGGTGTTAAATATAGAAGTAGGGATTTTCTCGTATCGATGGATAATATCTTTTGGAGTGCCGTCCATGATAATTCCACCATCGTAAGGAAGAGAATATTTGCTTTCCATAGTAATATATTTTATTGTTTTGTCTATTTCAGTATAGTCATCATGCAAATTTATAAAAATTATTTGACAAAACGATGCCAAAAAAGAAAAAATATATGCGTATTGCGACTTCTTCACAATTGATGTTCGAGTGAATGGGGTGAAAGATGTGATAAAAAAGAATTTATTATGCTGTATAGTGATTTATTTTGTGTCGCGCGCTCTGATTTTATGTTGATTTTGATTATATTTGTGCAACGTAGAATATTAAATCTTTAATACCATGAAACGACTTATTTCTTTACTTGTATGTTTGTGTATCTCGGGAGGTGCTTTTTCTCAAACGCAGGTCATCGCCCATCGAGGTTTTCATGCTATGAATAACTCTTACGACAATACGATAT
>JAFPAD010000010.1 GCA_017424405.1 Alistipes sp. | reverse complement strand
TACTTTGCCGTCTTTTATTGTGACATATCCCGTAACCGTAATCTGCTGACCATTATACTCTCCCGTAATAACAGCCTTGCCATCTGATGGAGAGTAGGTGTAGTCTGCTTTGGTCTTATGTTCGCCACTGACAGCCGTAATTTTAGAATCCTTGATAATAGCGTAATCTCGTTCTGCAACAAATCCAAACTGTTGTAGCAGGGCAGGCACTTGACCCTTCACAGACGAGATGGCAAGCGATGCCAACGCATCTTCACCCTCATAGACAATCTCAGGCTGAGTGTAAACCCATGTTCCAATAATCTCTTTTTTAGTAGGGTATACAGGCTTCTCAACCTCTTTAGTCTGCTCGGTTGAAGAGCCCAACAACCCGCTAAATGCATTGAATAAATCACTCAATGATTGTGCATTGACACTCTGCTCAAATAATGTCGCAGCACAAATCAATGCTATGTATGCAATTTTCTTCATGATAGATTACTTTGAAAACTCAAAACCAATTTTCAACCCATTGTATTTTTGCAACAACGTTGTGATGGTTGATAACGAATCAATATTTGACCCGAGTGTGGTAATCACAGTTAGCAACTTATCCATAGCAAATACTATTTGCAAATTATCACCATTTATATACGCATAAGCTGGCACTGTTCCCAAATCCACCAAACCCATCTCGCCACTGCCATATTTAAGGCTTAGCTTATTTGTGGATGCGTCAAATGTGTATGTTCCAGAATATGTGCGGGCGCCAAATGTAGAAGCAAACGTACCATCGTCGTTAATCACAAACTTACACATACCATTCTTAATGCCTACCTTTTCATAGTAAGGTGCTATTTTTGTCTGAATTGTCGATGTAACTGCCGCAGCTGTTAAATCCGACAATGTGTCATCAGAAGACAACTTCACTCCTGGCTGCGAGTAGTTCCATGTGCCGATAATAGCTTTTTCTGTGAGTTTGCCACCAGTCACCTTATCAATAGCCGACGTAGCTATGCCTTTCAAAGCATCTAACCAACTTTGAGCATACATCTCTGTTGTCGAGAATGTAATAAGTGCTAAAGTAATAATCACAAGTCTCTTCATAATAATATGTTTTAAAATATTTAATTCAATTTATCACATGCAGCTATCCACACCGCAGCAGAAGCATCGGAAGGCATTTGCCAATCACCTCGTGGAGATACTCCCACGCTGCAAACTTTCACGCCATCGGGAGATGCCGAGCGTTTGAATTGTTGCGTAAAGAACCTCCTGAAAAATATCTTCATCCATTTGATAATAACCTCTCGCTGGTACCTATTGTTAAACGCATTTTCTGCGAGGTATAGTATCTTCTCAGGCGAAAAACCATGACGTAAGAAGTTATACAAGAAGAAATCATGCAGCTCATACGGACCCACCAAATCCTCTGTTTTCTGTGCAATCTGATCATCATTAGCTGGCAACAGTTCGGGGCTCACAGGCGTATCTACAACATCGTATAGAGCCGATTTAACAAGCTGGTTAACTTCGTTATCGGCTGCCCATGTAACGAGGTGACGCACCAATGTTTTAGCGATATTACAATTAACACCATACATCGACATCTGATCACCATTATATGTAGCCCAACCCAGAGCCAATTCACTCATATCACCCGTGCCGACAACCATGCCACCCGTCATATTGGCAATATCCATAAGAATCTGGGTTCTTTCACGAGCCTGCGCATTCTCAAACGTCACCGACATATCACCCTCAGACAATCCTATATCCGCGAAGTGCTGACGGCAAGCCGCTGCGATTGAAATCTCACGCAACGTGATACCTAACTCTTTGATAAGGGTCACAGCATTATTATATGTGCGTCCTGTTGTTCCAAATCCGGGCATTGTAACGCCTACAATACCTTTTCTATCAAGTCCCAATCTATCAAACGCCTTCACCGTAACGAGCAAAGCTAACGTAGAGTCTAAACCTCCAGAGATACCTATAACAGCGCTTATACATGACGTATGGCTCAAACGCTTCATCAAACCTAAGGTCTGAATCGAGAATACCTCTTCACAATACTCGCTCAGTTGTTTTTCCTGCTGTGGTATAAATGGCATAGGGTTGATTACTCTATGCAATACGCTTGGAGCGTCATCTTGATCAAGATAAATCTCCGTAACAACAGCATTGCTATTAGCCTTACCCGAATAGAGATGATTACGACGACGTTCGTTGGTCAATAATTCACAATCTACATCAGCGATAATCAACTGTTCGTCAATGCTAAATCGCTCACTCTGAGCCAGCAGAACTCCATTTTCTGCAATAAATGCATTGCCTGCATACACCTCATCAGAAGTTGACTCTCCATATCCCGACGAAGCATAGACCAATGCCGCATTAATACGTTGCGAATGATTTACAATCGACGATTCAATAACCCTACGCAAACCCACCTGCTCAGCTGTTGCCGCAAGATTGAATATAATCTTTGCGCCCTGTTCAGCCAAAGCAATCGAAGATGGGGTAGGCAGCAAACTACTATCACCTACCTCTACACCGAAACGCACTCCGTCCACTTCAAATAACTGATTACTTGAAATGGTTACAGGCTGATTATTTACCATATAATCCTCCACTGAACTACACTTGGCGTCACACGCTCCAGCAAACCATCTACTCTCCTTGGCAGCATCTTTACCTATGACTGTTTTGGGTACAATGCCTTTAATTTCGCCCTGAGCAATAACCGCAGCGCAATTATACACGTCGTCACCAATTGCCAAAGGTAATCCCACAATCGCCACAAGATTATAGTCGTTGCTGGCAACAACAATACGCTTGAGTGTCTTTGCACTCTCAGTAAGAAGCAGAGATTGCTGCATCAAATCGCCACACGTGTATGCCGTAACTGACAATTCTGGGAATACAACTACACGCACTCCCTTCTGAGCAGCTTGCTCCATCATCTGGATAATCTGCCCACTATTGTATTCGCAGTCAGCAACCTTCACCAAAGGAATGGCAGCAGCAACTTTTATGAATCCAAAATTATTCATCGTATCTATTTTGCCCACAACTGAGCTAAGTTTATTATCACCTGTGTTGCATTCTGCATGGTCTGCAATGAGCAATACTCAAACTTACCGTGGAAGTTCATTCCACCTGTAAAGATATTAGGGCATGGAAGTCCCATAAACGATAGACGAGCACCATCGGTACCACCTCGGATAGGCTTAATCACAGGCTCAACGTCTGCCATGCGCATAGCTTCCATAGCCTTATCGATAACCTGAGGGTGTGGCTCTACCATCTTACGCATATTGAAATATTGGTCTTTCAATGTGAGCTTCAATACATTCTCGCCATAACGCTTCTGCAACAAATCTACACAACTCCACATCAAGACCTTCTTCTGCTCGAATTTCTCGCTATCGTGGTCGCGTATGATGTACGATAGTTTTGCATTCTCCACCGTGCCGTTAAAACCTACGCAGTGGAAGAAACCCTCGTAACATGTAGTGTACTCAGGACGCTGAACAACGGGGAGCAATGCATTCAATTCGCAAGCCACTTGAATTGCATTAATCATCTTATCCTTAGCATAGCCTGGGTGAACATTGCGACCCTGAATCTCGATAGTTGCACCAGCGGCATTGAAGTTTTCATACTCTAATTCACCCTCGGCACTACCGTCCATTGTGTAAGCGAAATCGGCACCAAAAGCCGCCACATCGAAGTAATCTACACCTCGACCAATCTCCTCATCGGGAGTAAAGCCCAAACGAATCTTACCGTGCTTAATCTCAGGGTGAGCCATCAGATACTCCGCCGCAGTCATAATCTCGGCACAGCCAGCTTTATCGTCAGCACCGAGTAGGGTAGTACCGTCGGTGTGAATCAATGTCTGACCCACAAAATTCTTCAACTCAGGGAACTCACTCACTTTCATTGTAAGCGACGCATTAAGCTGAATATCCTCGCCGTCATAGCTTTCAATTACATGAGGCTTCACATCTTTACCACACATATCAGGCGATGTATCTACGTGAGAGATAAAGCCAATCACAGGAGCATTCTCGTAGCCTTTTGACGCAGGAATTGTACCCATCGCATAACCATACTTATCGACAGTGACATCTTCCATACCCAGCGCACGCATCTCGTCGGCAAGGTAGTTAAGCAACACCAACTGCTTATCAGTTGATGGGAATGTAGTACTATTCTCATCTGACTGCGTGTCAAATGACACATATTTCAAAAATCTATCTTTAAGTTCCATAATTTATAATTGTTTCAAGTTTTACTCCTCTTTCTTAGCTCGCATTGTATGCCAAGCCATATAGATAATCAATGCAATATACATAACCAAACCAAGCCACTCAGCATCTTTCGACACAGCCCAATCAGCCATATACCACTCAACACCAATAAATTTCAACACAGCCGACACAACGCCCATCAACGCGCCACCAGCGATAAAGCCTGAGGCAATGAGTGTACCCTGGTCGAAGCGCGCCTTATTGAGTTGCTCGTCCTTCGAGCGTGATGATACGAACCATGCAATCAAACCGCCCACAACGAGTGGAGCATTCAAATACATTGGGATAAACATACCAAGCGAGAACGCCAAAGCTGGCACGCCGATAAATGTCAATACCAAAGCCAACACAGCTCCCATGAAATAGAGAATCCAAGGTGTTGAGCCTCCTGTCATCAAAGGCTGAATAACTGCCGCCATAGCATTTGCTTGTGGTGCTACAAGTGCATTCTCACCAGTAAAGCCGTATGTATCATTCAATACTAGCATCACTCCAGCCACAGTCGCAGCCGACACAAATGTACCGAGGAACTTCCAGCCCTCCTGCTTCTTAGGAGTTGTACCAAGCCAATATCCAATCTTAAGGTCAGTGATAAAGCCACCCGCCATTGAAAGTGCTGTACAAACCACACCACCGATAATCAATGCTGCAGTCATACCCTCGGCGCCATTCAAGCCCACGCTAACCAATACGAGAGAACTCAAAATCAATGTCATAAGGGTCATACCCGACACAGGGTTTGTACCTACGATAGCGATTGCATTAGCGGCAACCGTAGTGAACAAGAATGCAATAACAAACACGATAAGCAATGCCACAACACTCTGCATACCATTACCCAACAAACCAAAGTGGAAGAATACCCAGCATGAGATAAGTGCTGCTATGAGCACCGACAAAATGAGCTTCATCGACAAATCCTGTTGCGTACGCTCAATAATCACAGCCTTGATATCCTTCTTCGATGTAAGCTCACTCACCGCCAAACCAACAGCCTGACGAATGATACCCGCCTGACGAATAATACCAATCAAACCAGCCATTGCAATACCGCCAATACCAATAGGGCGACCATAGTCAGTAAAGATTGACTCTGGAGTAAGCGCTGCCGCATCGGGAGCTATTGAACCAATCAACGGAACAATCAAAAACCATACAAGGCATGAACCAGCGGTGATAATTACAGCATACTTCAAACCGATGATGTAACCAAGACCCAAAACTGCGGCACCTGTATTGAGTGAAAATACAACCTTAAACTTATCAGCACACATCGAGCCAAAGGCTGTAAGGCGTGTTGATACCACTTCGGTCCAAGCACCGAATGTACTCACTGCAAAGTCATACAAACCACCAATCAAACCAGCAACAGCAAGCAACTTTGCCTGATTACCGCCCTTCTCGCCCGAAACAAGCACCTCGGTTGTAGCGGTAGCCTCAGGGAATGGATATTTGCCATGCATCTCCTTAACGAAATACTTTCTAAAAGGAATCAACAACACAATACCCAACACACCACCGAGCAGAGATGATAGGAAAATCTGATAAAACGCAGCATCTAAGCCAAGTATGTAAAGCGCCGGCAATGTAAAGATTGCACCAGCGACAATCACACCCGAAGAGGCTCCGATTGATTGAATGATAACATTCTGACCAAGCATATTCTTTTTACCCAAAGCCGTACCCATACCCACAGCAATAATTGCAATAGGAATAGCTGCCTCAAATACCTGACCAACCTTCAAACCCAAAAAAGCTGCCGCAGCAGAGAAGATGATTGCCATCAACACACCCATACCTACCGAGTAGGGCGTTACCTCCGCAGGTGTTGATTCTGCCGACATAAGTGGCTTATACTCTTCGCCCGCCTTCAACTCACGATAGGCGTTGTCAGGAAGAGAGATGTTTGTTTTGTTCTGTTCCATTATTCTAAAATTTAATTAATATTTATCATCAACAAACATGTAAATTCTCTCCTTTGGAGAGAGTGCAAACATACATAACACAAATGTATGTATTTTTTGACAAAAAAGGAAAAAATCATATAACAAAATAAGGAGCGTCAAACCATTCGGCTTAACACTCCCTAAATTTCACCATTTAATTACAGACGACTAAATATATTTTTCACCGTCATTAAAGCGAACGTCGTCGATGTAATTTTTAATGCTTTGCTCCTCGCTTCGTGGACATATTAATAGGGCATCATTTGTATCTACTACTATGTAGTCTTTCAGACCATTAACCACAGCCATCTTACCCTTTGGTAGAGATACAAATGTGCGCTCTGTTGAGTATGTGTAACAAGCATCAGCAACCACTGCATTCTCATTCTGATCCTTCGCCGAAAGCTGATAAACCGAACCCCATGTTCCCACATCGCTCCAGCCGAAATCACCACACTTGACATACACATTCTCAGCCTTCTCCATCACTCCATAATCAATAGATATCGCTTTGCACTCCGAGAACACCTGCTCGATTGCAGCCTCTTCTTTATCTGTGCTCAAATCGGGCATTGCGGCCGAGAATAGGGCATGGTGTTCAGGCAGATATTGCTCAAATGCCTCCACTATTGACTTAACTGTCCATACGAAGATACCTGAATTCCATAAAAACTCACCACACTCGATAAATGTTTGAGCAAGCTCCAAATTCGGCTTCTCGGTAAAACATTTTACGCGACTAATATTGTCGTTATTTGACTTTTGTATATAGCCATATCCCGTCTCTGGACGGCTGGGTTGAATACCCACCGTCATCAATGCGTTATTCTGGGTTGCAAACTCCAAGCACTCATTTATAACAGCGTGAAAATCATGCTCATTCATCACCAAATGATCTGACGGCGTGACAATCATTCGAGCCTCAGGGTCTTGCTTCAAAAGCGTATATGCAGCATAGGCAATACAAGGCGCCGTATTACGACCAATGGGCTCACACAACACCTGATTTTCCCCAAGCTCTGGAATCTGACTAAGCACCAAATCCTTGTAATTGCGATTGGTTACAACTATAAAATTTTCTGCCGGAACAATGGGTAAAAAGCGCTCAAACGTAGAACGAATAAAAGATTTGCCTGTGCCTAAAATATCTAAAAATTGCTTAGGCATCATCTTGCGACTTTTGGGCCAAAAACGAGCACCAACACCACCTGCCATTATAACGCAGTAAGTATTTTTTACCATATATATAAAAAGATTTTTTAGGATTTATACAAAGATAAAAAATTATTCGTATCTTTGCCAATTATTATGACGAATTTTTCGAAAAAGATGAAGATAAGACTTTTTACAATACCCAACTTCCTGACGCTTGGCAATTTGGCGTGTGGAGCAAGTGCTACAATAGCTCTTTTGGCTAACGGAGACTTCAAGTTGGCATTTTGGTTGGTAGTGATAGCAGCAGTATTTGATTTCTTGGATGGCTTTGCTGCACGACTACTCAAGAGCACTTCGGCGATAGGTGTTCAGTTGGACTCTTTGGCTGATATGGTATCTTTCGGATTGGTGCCATCAATTGCAATGTTTTGCTGGTATAACAATGCTCCTTTAGCATTGCAACTCCCTGAGAATATTGTTACTTATGGAGCTTATATCATGTTAATCATTGTTGCATTCTCGGCTTTACGATTAGCTAAATTCAACATTGACGACACACAACACACCGAGTTTTGCGGCTTACCAACCCC
>JAFPAD010000073.1 GCA_017424405.1 Alistipes sp. | reverse complement strand
GTAGCAGAGCAGGCTTATAAGATCGCTTCAAACTCTGTATTTGAGTATTTGCAGAAGGAGGGTATCGACTATGTAGGCGATGTAATCCCATCAGACGAGCAGGGTGATTTCGACTTCGAGAACAACACCGAGCACGAGTTTATGTTCGAGATTGGTGAGGCTCCAAAGATTGAGGTTGCACTTTCAAAGGATGACAAGCTCACTTACAACAAGATCAAGGTTGATGCTCAGATGATCGAGGGCTACAAGGACAACTACTTGCGTCGCTATGGTCGCTTGGTAGATGTTGAGGCAGTAGCAAAGGACGAGGCTTTGACAGTAGCTTTGGACAACGGCGAGATCGCAGTTGATGACGCTTACGTAGGTTTGATCTCTATGTCAGACGAGGAGCGTGCTGCATTCTTGGGCAAGAAGGTAGGTGACAAGATGGAGGTTGATGTAAACGAGCTCTACAAGTCAGCATCACAGCGTGCTGCTATCCTCAAGGTTAAGGAGGAGGAGTTGGAGTCAATCAACCCTAAGTTCACATTGGAGATTAAGCAGATTCGTCAGTTCGCTAACCCTGAGCTCAACGAGGAGTTCTTCAAGATGGCGTTCCCAGCAGGTAACATCACTTCAGAGGAGGAGCTCGATAAGTATCTTACAGCTGAGATTGAGACAGAGATGGGTCGCGAGTCAGATTATCTCTTCACAATCCGTGTACGTAACTTCATGATGGAGAAGTTGAACTTGCAGATGCCTGTTGAGTTCTTGAAGCGTTGGTTGTATGTTATCAACGAGGGTAAGTTCACAAAGGAGGAGATCGAGAAGGATTTCGATGCATTCCTCAAGATGTTCACTTGGAACTATATTCAGAAGCACTTCATTCAGACTTACGAGTTGAAGGTTACTGCCGAGGAGGCTGAGGCTGAGGCTAAGGAGTTTGCAAAGGCTCAGTTCGCTCAGTATGGTATGCCATCAGCTCCAGAGGAGATGATTGCTAACTTCTCAAAGCAGATCTTGGATAACAAGGAGCAAGCTCAGAAGATTTACGAGAAGCTCTACGAGACAAAGGTTGTAGAGTATGTAAAGTCTCAGGTTAAGGTTTCTAACAAGTCTGTAACATCTGAGGAGTTTGCTAAGTTGGCGCAGGAGGCGTAAACGAGGCTCGTTTCTGACACCTTTTATATAAAAGGTCGGGAATGTGTTGCAATACATTCAAATTTGGACTCTGGGCGTAAAGTTTGCAGAGTCCAAATTTTGGTTTATATTAAGGGGTATTTTTAATAAAAAGAGATATGAACGAATTTGAAAAATATGCTCGCCTGCATTGCGGGATTAGTAGCTTGAAATTGCATAATTTCCACTCGGTGCAGTCGGGTTATGTTTCGCCAACAATCATCGAGGAGCGACAGTTAAACGTGGCTACGATGGACGTCTTTTCGCGCTTGATGATGGACCGCATCATCTTCCTTGGTGCTCCTATCTATGACGATGCTGCGAATATCATTCAGGCTCAGTTGCTCTTCTTGGAGTCGGCAGACCCTGATAAAGATATTCAGATATATATCAACTCTCCCGGAGGTTCTGTCTCTGCTGGCTTGGGTATCTATGATACTATGCAGTTGGTGTCGTGTGACGTAGCTACTATATGTACGGGCTTGGCGGCTTCGATGGGTGCTGTGTTATTGACAGCAGGTGCTGCGGGCAAGCGCTCAGCGTTGCCTCATTCGAGAGTGATGATTCACCAGCCTTTGGGTGGTGTGCAGGGTCAGGCGTCGGATATTGAGATTACGGCGCGTGAGATACAAAAGACCAAGCGAGAGTTGTATGAAATTCTCTCGTTGCACTCAGGTGTGGATATTGCAAAGATTGAGCAAGATGCCGACCGCGATTATTGGTTGAGTGCAGCCGAGGCGAAGGAGTATGGTTTGATTGATATGGTGCTTGAGAAGCGCGCTAAATAGTTGAAATATGGCTCAAAAATATAAAGGTTCACATACGGGGGAGGATTGTTGCTCGTTCTGTGGCGCAAAGCGTAGTGACGTAGCTTTGATGTTTCAAGGAACGGGCGGCGTAAACATATGTAATGCGTGTGTCGAGCGAGGTTATCAGATGCTCGTCGAGAGTGAGATTGCTGGCGGCTCAGGCAAGAAGTCATCAGCCAACAAGTTCCGCATGGAGGAGTTGATGAAGCCAGCCGAGATTAAGGCGGTACTCGACCAATATGTCATTGGTCAGGACGATGCTAAGCGTTACATGTCGGTGGCAGTGTATAATCACTACAAGCGCATTTTAAGTCGCCAGAAGCGTAAGGCTGATGATGCCGTTGAGATTGATAAGTCGAACATCGTGTTGGTGGGCGCTACGGGTACGGGTAAGACGTTGATGGCTCGTACTATTGCGCGTGTGTTGAATGTTCCCTTCACGATTGTTGATGCTACGGTCTTGACCGAGGCTGGTTATGTGGGCGAAGATGTGGAGAGTATCCTGTCGCGTCTGTTGCAGGTTGCTGATTATAATGTTGAAGCAGCCGAGCGAGGTATTGTTTTTATTGATGAGATTGATAAAATTGCTCGTAAGAGCGACAACCCAAGTATCACACGCGACGTATCGGGCGAGGGTGTGCAGCAGGCTTTGTTGAAGATTTTGGAGGGTACGGTTGTGAATGTTCCACCTCAGGGCGGACGAAAGCACCCCGACCAGAAGTTTATTCAGGTTAATACCAAAGATATCCTCTTTATCTGTGGTGGAGCGTTCGATGGTATTGAGAAGAAGATAGCTCAGCGTTTGAACACTCGCGCTATTGGATATGGTCAGCATGCTGGGACTCAGATTGACCGTGAGAATATGATGAAATATATTATGCCTCAGGATCTTAAGTCGTTTGGCTTGATTCCTGAGTTGGTGGGACGTCTGCCTGTGCTAACATATATGCACCCGCTCACGGTGGAGGCGTTGCGTTCGATTCTCACGCAGCCTAAAAACGCTATCGTTAAGCAGTATGAGAGCCTGTTTGCAATGGACGGTGTTGCGTTGTCGTTTGAAGATGAGGTGCTTGATTACATCGTTTCGAAGGCTGACGAGTATAAGCTCGGAGCCCGCGGTTTGCGTTCGATTTGCGAGGCAATTATGATTGATGCCATGTATGATATCCCATCTTCTTCGGATAAGGAGTTTGTGGTAACACTTGATTATGCGAAAAAAAAGATAGAGGGCGCAAATTTTTTAGAATTAAAACAGGTAAGTTAAGATAATTATATTATCTTTGTGAAATAGGAAATGAATACTAAAAGATATGTTCGCTAATTCTAAACTCAACAAGGCGGCTGACAACATTCGTATCTTGGCAGCTGCGATGGTCGAAAAGGCTAAATCTGGTCACCCCGGTGGTGCTATGGGTGGAGCCGACTTTATCAATTTGCTTTACACGGAGTTTATGCACTATGACCCCGAAAATCCTGCATATCCATTCCGTGATCGTTTCTTCCTTGACCCCGGTCACATGTCACCAATGCTCTATTCGGTGCTTATGTTGTCGGGCTTCTACAAGATGGACGATTTGAAGAACTTCCGTCAGTGGGGTAGCATCACTCCAGGTCACCCTGAGGTTGATGTTATGCATGGTGTGGAGAATACTTCAGGTCCATTGGGTCAAGGTCATGCAATGGCCGTAGGTGCAGCTATTGCTGAGCGATTTATGGTGGCTCGTTTTGGTGAGTGGATGGCTCATAAGACCTACTCGTTCATCTCTGATGGCGCAGTTCAGGAGGAGATTTCTCAGGGCGTGGGTCGTATTGCAGGTCACTTGGGCTTGGCAAACTTGATTATGTATTACGATGCCAATAACGTGCAACTCTCAACTAAGGTCGATGAGATTGACTCGGAGGACGTTGCTGCGAAGTATCGTGCGTGGGGTTGGCATGTAATTGATGTTGATGGTAACGACGTTGAGCAGTTGCGAGCTGCGTTGATTGAGGCTAATGCACAGACAGAGTGCCCAACGCTCATCATCGGTCGCACAATTATGGCTAAGGGTGCTATGGGTGCCAACGGTGAGAGCTTCGAGGGTAAGGTCTCAACTCACGGTCAGCCATTGTCGGCTGCGGGTGCAGACTTGGCGGCTACAGTGAAGAACTTGGGCGGTGATGCTGAGGATCCATTCCAGCTCTTTGCCGAGACTGCTGAGATTTATGCTGAGCGTCGCGAGGAGTTGAAGGCTTGGGTTGAACAGATGAAGCAGGTTGAGTCGGAGTGGCGTGCTGAGAATAAGGAGTTGTCGCGTAAGTTGAACTTATTCCTTTCAGGCGAGGTGCCAGAGATTGACTACAATAAGGTTGAGGTTAAACCTAATACAGCAACACGTGTTGCGTCAGCAACTATGTTGGGTGTTTATGCCGAGAATGTTGAGAACATGATTGTGGCATCGGCCGACTTGAGCAACTCAGATAAGACTGATGGCTTCTTGAAGAAGACTAAGGCATTCCAGAAGGGTGATTTCACAGGTCAGTTCTTCCAGGCAGGTGTTGCTGAGCTTACTATGGCATGTGTGATGAACGGTATGGCATTGCATGGCGGTGTAATTCCTGCATGTGGTACGTTCTTCGTATTCTCTGATTATATGAAGCCAGCAATCCGTATGTCGGCATTGATGCGCTTGAAGGTGATATATATTTGGTCGCATGACTCGTTCCGTGTGGGTGAAGATGGTCCTACACATCAGCCAATTGAGCATGAGCTTCAGATTCGTTTGATGGAGCAGGTACACAATCATCAGGGCGAGCGTTCTATGGTGGTGTTGCGTCCAGCCGATGCTGAGGAGACAGCTGTTGCATGGCAGTATGCTATGGCAGAGAAGCGTCCAGTAGCGTTGATTCTGTCGCGTCAGAATGTAAACACTTTGCCAGCGTTGAGTTGTAGCCGTCGTGATGAGGCTAAGCAGGCGTCGAAGGGTGCTTATGTGGTGATGGATTCTGCTAAGGCTCAGGTTGTGATGATTGCTTCGGGCTCTGAGGTGTCAACTTTGATTGAGGGTGCTGAGATGTTGCAGAAAGATGGTATCGCTGTGCGCGTTGTGAGCGTTCCAAGCGAGGGCTTGTTCCGCGATCAGCCAAAGTCATATCAGGATAGCATCTTGTTGAAGGACGTTCCTCGCTATGGTTTGACTTCAGGACTGTCGATGACGTTGCGTGGTCTTGTAGGTGAGGCTGGTAAGATTCATGGTTTAGACCATTTCGGTTACTCGGCTCCATTTAAGGTGCTTGACGAGAAGTTTGGTTACAACGGTCAGGCAGTCTACGAGGAGGTCAAAGCGATGATTAATAAAGAATAATTATTATAGCGGGTTGCCTTGCGACCCGCTTTTTTGAATTTATACTACTCCAATCCAAATGGGAAGAATAAAGTTACAAGACAAGTGGTTTAAGGTGATGATTCCCGCTTCGGAAATCGATTCCGCTGTAGAACGTGTAGCGCAGCAACTAAATAAACGATATGAGGGTCATACGCCCATCTTTTTGGGAGTATTGAGTGGTTCATTCCTCTTTTTGAGTGATTTGGTTCGAAAAATATCGTTCGACAGTCAGCTTGCTTTCGTTAAGATTTCGTCATATTCTGGCACGGAGTCAACAGGTAATGTGCAGCAGCAGTTGGGTATTGACTTTGATATCGAGGGTCGTGACATTATTATCGTTGAGGATATTGTCGAGACAGGTCACAGCATGAACTATTTGCTTGATTATTTGAAGGCGAAGAATCCTGCCAGCATATCGATTTGTACACTATTCTTTAAGCCTGATAAGTTCCTTTACGAGTATAAGATAGATTATACGGCTTTATCCATCGGTAATGAGTTTATTGTGGGTTATGGCTTGGATTATAATCAGTTAGGACGTAATTTGAAAGATATTTATGTCGTTGATGAATAGCGATATGTTGTGTGGTGGCGAGAAGCTACCTTTGGTTGAAGACTTTTATACGATTCAAGGCGAGGGTTTCCATTCTGGTAAGCCCGCCTATTTTATACGTTTAGGTGGCTGCGATGTTGGCTGTCGTTGGTGTGATGCAAAATACACGTGGAATCCTCGTATATTCCCACCTGTCGATGTCGATGTTGTGGTGGAGCGAGCTAAGTCGTGTGAAGCGCAGGCTATCGTTATTACGGGAGGTGAGCCATTGTTGTATCCTCTCGATATTCTAACTTCGAAGTTGAAGGAGGCGGGTCTTGAGATATTTTTGGAGACTTCGGGTACTCACCCTTTTAGCGGAGAGTTTGATTGGGTGTGTTTATCTCCTAAGCGTCAGCAACCTCCTTTAGCTGAGGCTTTTGGACGAGCTCATGAGTTGAAGGTGATTATCCAAAGCGAGGAGGATTTTGCGTGGGCAGAGGAGAATGCTCGTCGTGTGGGACGTTACTGCCGACTATATTTGCAGCCAGAGTGGAGTGTTTATGAGCAGATTATTCCAAAGATGGTAGAGTATGCAAAGGCTAATCCAAAATGGAGTATATCGGTGCAGACGCATAAGTTTATGAGGATACCATAACCATGAAGTTTGGCGCAAGTAAATATTTATGGACAGGTTTGACGGCGGTGGTGTTTATCTATACGGCTGTCGTTACGGTGCGCAATTTAATCACAATCGTACGTGTGAATAGTCGTATATCTCGTCTTGAAGAGCAGTATGACCTTTACCGTGGACGTATTGATCAGGATAGCACGTTGCTCGAACGCTTGAATTACGATGAGTATCTTGAGCAATATGCTCGTGAGAAGTTTCACATGCAAAAGTCCGACGAATATATCTACATCGTAGAGTAAATTTGGGGTGTGTGATAAAATAAAAAGAGGCTGTCAAACTCGAAAGTTGGCAGCCTCTTTTTTGTTCTTATAACACATTGTTAAGCATTGGGAATATGCGCAGTAGCGAGTCTATCACTTGACTACGTTTGGCATCTTCGCGAAGGATTAACAACACCGTGTTATCACCAGCAATGGTACCTAATATGGCTGGGCAATCGAGGTTGTCGATAGGCACCGATATTGCGCTTGCATATCCCGACTTGGTCTTTAAAACACCTAAATTGCCTGAGAATGTGAGGCTTGTGATGTTGTCGGATATATTCGATGATATGTTAATTTCGTGGTGTGCCGCGTTAGGAAGAACGTAGATGTATCCCTTGCTCTTATGAGGAACCTTTGCTACGTTCATAAACTTTAGGTCACGCGACAGCGTGCTTTGTGTAATCTCAACGCCGCATTCTCGTAGGCGGCTGATGAGCTCTTCTTGCGACGAAATCATCTCGCTGCGGATAATCTTTCTAATCGTCGCAAAACGTTGGGTTTTTTGATTCATGTTGTGTTTCTATAAGTTAGGTTGTTTGTCTATAAGTAGTTTCTGTTTATATGACTTTGTACCTCGTGATAGTAGTATTCATGGGGTCATATTTATGCAAAAATAACGCATATATTTTATAAAAGCAAGAGAAATAGAATTTAAATTTCTTGTTTATGGGTACTAAAATTCAAACTTCCGAAAAAGATTGATGTTTGCCTCAAGAGTAACACATGAAGTTTTGTAATCCTGCATAAAAGCGCAAAATATTCGGCATAATTGGATAAAAATGCGCTTAATATGCAAGTATGCTAAAATTTTTATTTATATATAAATATATCGTGACGAAAATTTGCATGTCGCGTATATATATGCGATATTTGTAGGTCAGAAAAGTATTAACTGTAAAGCGATAATTGAAAATGAAAATAGACGTAATGGTTGCAACAGAGGAGCATCTATGTTTTGTGTCGCAAATTAACGACGAGATTGATGCAGCAGCCAAGCAACGAGGAACGGGTATTGCCCGTCGTACCGACGAATATATCGCCGATAAAATGAAAACAGGTAAGGCTATCATTGCCGTTAATCGTAACGAGTTTGTGGGTTTTTGTTACATCGAGTCATGGGGACATGACGAGTTCGTAGCTAACTCAGGTCTTATTGTACGACCACAATATAGAGGCATGGGTGTTGCTAAGCGTATCAAGCAGGCAGCTTTCGACCTTTCGCGCAAGCGTTTCCCAAATGCGAAGTTGTTCGGTTTGACAACAGGCGAGGCTGTGATGCGTATCAATACAGAACTCGGTTACGAGCCTGTAACTTTTGCAAAGCTCACCGATGATGAGCGCTTCTGGGCAGGTTGTCAGTCGTGTGTGAACTACGATGTGTTGCAGCGTACCAATATGACCAAGTGCCTCTGTACAGGTATGATTTACGACCCTGAGGTAGTTGCAAAGCGCAAGGAGGCTGCAAAGGCAGCAGCAAAGAAGGAGGGCTGGTTTAGCCGTTTGTTTGGAAAAAATTAAAATAAAATATCATATGAAAAAGGTTGTTTTAGCTTATAGTGGAGGTCTTGACACCTCGTTCTGCGTGATGTACCTCACCAAGGAGTTGGGTTATGAGGTGCATACAGCATTGGCAAACACAGGCGGTTTCTCGGCTGAGGAGTTGAAGGCTGTTGAGGAGCGTGCATACGCTTTGGGTGCAAAGTCGCACGTTAATATCGACGTTACGGGCGATTACTACGGCAAGTGTATCAAGTACATGGTTATGGGTAATGTGTTGCGTAACAAGACATATCCAATCTCAGTTAGCTCGGAGCGTACATTCCAGGCTTTGGCTATCGTAAACTACGCTAACTCAATCGGTGCTGATGCTATCGCTCACGGTTCGACAGGTGCGGGTAACGATCAGGTGCGTTTCGACCTTACTTTCGAGGTATTTGCACCACAGGTTGAGATTATCACTCCTACACGCGATATGAAGCTCACTCGTGAGTACGAGATTAACTACCTCAAGGAGGGTGGCTTCGAGGCTGACTTCACAAAGATGGAGTACTCAATTAACAAGGGTGTTTGGGGTACATCTGTTGGCGGCAAGGAGACTCTCTGCTCAGCTACAAACCTTCCAGACACAGCATATCCTTCACAGCTTAAGAAGGAGGGCACTGAGTCTTTGGAGATTGAGTTCAAGAACGGTGAGGTTGTAGGCGTTAATGGCGAGGTTTTGTCAGGCGTTGCTGCAATCAATAAGTTGGAGGAGATTGGCTCGGCTTGGGCTATTGGTCGTGACACTCACGTGGGTGACACCATCGTAGGTATCAAGGGTCGTGTAGGTTTCGAGGCTGCAGCTCCTATGCTTATCATCAAGGCTCACGAGCTCTTGGAGAAGCACACTCTCACTAAGTGGCAGCAGTATTGGAAGGACCAGCTCGGTACATGGTACGGTATGTTCATGCACGAGGCTATGTACTCTGAGCCAGTTATGCGCGATATCGAGAAGTTCTTGGAGAACAGCCAGCGCAATGTATCGGGTAAGGTGTTTATCACATTGCGTCCTTACACATTCACTTTGGTTGGTATCGAGTCAGCACACGACTTGATGAACGCCAAGTTCGCAGAGTATGGCGAGATGAACAACGCTTGGACTGCTGACGATGTTAAGGGCTTCACCAAGATAGCGTCGATGCCGCTTAAGATATATCACGCAGTAAATCCAGACGAGGAGTAGTGTTAGTTTAAAAGGTAAATTCTGCGTTACGCTTGTCCTCGAAATCCTCATTTACCTCAAGTAAACTGTGGTTTCTCGGGCTTCGCGTGCCTTGAAATTCCTCTTTTAAACTGAACACCCGAAAGGAGTGAACAAAAAAACAAAAACACAATATAATGATTAGAGTCGCAATAGCAGGCGGCGCTGGTTACACAGCAGGCGAACTTATTCGCCTGCTTGTTAATCATTCAGCCGTAGAGTTAAAATATATCCAAAGTGGTTCTCACGATGGTGAGCCTATCTACTCGGTACACACCGATTTAATTTATAGCGATTTGAAATTCTCTAACATCGACTTCGAGGATATCGACGTGCTTTTCATCTGTATGGGTCATGGTAATTCAGCCAAGTTCTTGGAGGAGAATCCTGTGCCTGCATCGGTGAAGATTATCGACCTTAGCAACGACTTCCGTTTGAAGGCAGATGCGGGCGAGTTCATCTATGGTGCGCCAGAGCTTAACCGAGAGCAGATTAAGGGTTGCCGTTGTGTCGCTAACCCCGGCTGTTTTGCTACGTCGATAAACTTGGCATTGATTCCGTTGGCTGCGGCTGGTATCTTGCCTGAAGATGTGACAGTAACGGGTATCACAGGCTCTACGGGTGCAGGTCAGAAGCCTACGCAGGATACTCACTTCAGTAACCGTAATGCCAACCTCTCGAACTACAAGGTATTTACTCATCAGCACCTTGGCGAGATTGGCGAGACCGTAGTGGCTGCGGGCGGCTCGGAGGCTACTGATATCGCTTTTGTGCCGGTGCGTGGTTGCCATGCACGTGGTATTATGAGCGATGTGGTGGTGCGCTTGGAAGAGGATTTGGACAAGATTATAGATATTTTCAAGTCATACTACGCCTCTCACCCATTCGTGTGCGTTAGCGACAAGCCTGTATATATGAAGCAGGTTGTTAATACCAACTACTGCTTCCTCTCGTTGCAGAAGGAGGGTCGTAAGTTGTTGATTACCTCGGTTGTGGATAACCTCTTGAAGGGTGCGTCGGGTCAGGCTGTTCAGAACATGAACTTGATGTTTGGTCTTGATGAGATGGAGGGTTTGCGATTGAAAGCATCATATTTTTAATAAAGAGACACAATGAAACTTTTTGATGTATATTCTCTGCTCGATATGGAACCTGTGAAGGCTTCAGGTGCCTATTTGTGGGATAAGCAGGGCGTTGAGTACCTCGATTTCTACGGCGGTCATGCTGTGATTTCTATTGGTCACACCCATCCCCATTATGTCGAGAAGATTGGCGACCAACTCTCGAAGATTGGCTTCTACTCTAACGCAGTGATTAATTCATTGCAGGTGGAACTTGCCGAGAAATTGGGCGAGTTGTCGGGTTGTGACGATTACGAGTTATTCCTCTGCAACAGTGGTGCTGAGGCAAACGAGAATGCTTTGAAGTTGGCATCGTTCACTACAGGTCGTGAACGTGTGTTGGCAATGAAGGCAGCATTTCACGGTCGTACAAGCATGGCTGTGGCAGTTACTGATAACCCAAAGATTCAGGCTCCTGTAAACTGCACTGACAAGGTGTCGTTCGTCGCATTGAATGATGTGGAGGCTTTGAAGAAGGAACTCTCTTCAAACGAGTATGCGGCGGTTATCATCGAGCCTATTCAGGGAGTAGGTGGTATTCAGGTTGCGTCGGACGAGTTCTTGAAGGCGGCACGTGAGGCGTGCGATGCTACGGGAACAATCCTTATCATCGACGAGATTCAGGCTGGTTATGGTCGTAGTGGTAAGTTCTTTGCTCACCAATGGTCGGGCGTGAAGGCTGATGTAATCACATTAGCTAAGGGTATCGCCAATGGATTCCCTGTGGGCGCTGTGATGATTTCACCTTCAATTCCTGCAAAGAAGGGTATGCTCGGTACAACCTTTGGTGGTAGTCATTTGGCTTGTGCTGCAGCTATTGCAGTTGCCGATGTGGTAAAGGCTGAGGATTTGGTTGAGAATGCTCGTAAGATGGGTGAGAAGATTGTCGAGGGTATCAAGTGCGTAAGCGGAATTAAGGATATACGTGGTCGCGGATTGATGATTGGCATCGACTTGAGTGTGCCCCAGGCAGCCTTCAGAAAGGTATTGCGCGAGAAACATCATATTATGACAGGCTTGAGTGGTGAATATACACTTCGTCTGTTGCCACCGTTGATGATTGGCGAGAAGGAGGTTGAGCGTTTCGTCGAGGCGTTCAAGTCTACTGCCGAGGAGATGGGTATGTAATATTTCTATTTCAATGAAGATAAAAGTTATTAAGATTGGCGGTAAGCTAATCGAAAATACGGACGTTCTCGCTTCGCTCAGTGACAGCCTTGCTGCACTCGACGAGGCGTTCGTTTTGGTACACGGAGGAGGCGTTATGGGCTCACAGCTCGCTACAAAGTTGGGGGTTGAGGTGAAGATGCACGAGGGTCGTCGCATCACTGATGCCGCTACACTCGACATCGCCGTGATGGCGTATGCCGGCTTGGCAAACAAACGCGTTGTGTCGGCTTTGCAGGCACGTGGCGTGAATGCTTGCGGTCTGTCGGGTTGCGATATGGCTGTGGTGAAGTCGCATCGTCGTCCCGTGAAGGATATTGATTGGGGATTTGTGGGTGATGTCGATGAGGTGAATGCCGATGTGTTGGCTCTGTTGCTCGACAATGGTGCAATACCTGTTGTGTCGCCAATTACGTTTGCTCCTACGGGCGAGTTGCTCAATACCAATGCCGACAGCGTGGCTTCGGCTGTCGCTACAGGCTTGGCTAAAAAGTATGAGGTGGAGCTTGTCTTTACGTTGGATAAGCCTGGTGTGTTGCTCGATGTGAATGACGATAGTTCGTTGATTCCAACCATCACACCGTCGCTTTACGAGGAGTTGCGCCGCGAGGAGAAGATACATTCGGGTATGATACCTAAGATTGATAATGCCTATAAGACCATTGAGGCGGGTGTGAAGGCTGTGCGTATCACATCGCCAGATAGCCTTACAGGTGGAACAATTGTAGTTAAATAGATTATGCAGACAACTCAAGCCATAGAACTACTCAAGCGTTTGATTGCCACCCCTTCGGTTAGTCGTGAGGAGGCTGCTGCTGCCGATATTATAGAGTCTGAGCTTAAAGCGCTTGGATTTGAGCCACAGCGCAAGATGAATAATGTGTGGGCTATGGCGTCGGCGTACGACCAGCAAAAGCCTACTATTCTTCTCGATGCTCACCTCGATACGGTGAAGCCTAACGCTCAGTGGGTGCGTAATCCATTTGCGGCGGAGGTCGAAGGCGATAGATTGTATGGTTTGGGAAGCAATGACACGGGAGGTAGCTTAGTGAGTTTGTTGGCAGCCTTTGTGCGCCTTTCCAAGAGTGCGCAACCTTATAACCTGATATTCTTGGCTTCGGCTGAGGAGGAGGTGACGGGTGTGAATGGTGTGCGTGCTGTCTTGCCCGAGTTGGGCGAGATAGACTTTGCTATCGTTGGCGAGCCTACATCGTTGCAGCCAGCCGTTGCCGAGAAGGGGTTGATGGTCTTGGATTGTGTTGCTCATGGTGTGGCAGGTCATGCTGCACGCGAGGAGGGTGTCAATGCAATTTACAAAGCACTGAAGGATATTGAGTGGTTCCGCACGTATCGTTTTGAGAGGGTGTCGCCAATGCTCGGTGCTGTGAAGATGTCGGTTACGGGCGTGAATGCTGGTACGCAGCACAATGTGGTGCCGGCAGAGTGTAGCTTTATGGTCGATGTGAGGGTGAATGAGTGCTACCAAAATGAGGAGTTGTTAGCATTGATTCGTGAACATGTAGAGTGTGATGTTACACCACGTTCTACGCATCTTAATTCGTCGGCTATTGCTCTCGACCATCCTGCGGTAAAGCGTTTGGTGGCTATGGGTAAGGAGCCTTTTGGGTCGCCTACAATGTCGAATCAGGCGGTGATGCCGTTCACTACGCTTAAGTTAGGAGCAGGAGATAGCTCTCGTTCTCATACAGCAGACGAATATATCCTCCTATCGGAAATCGAGGAGGCTGTGGAGTTGTACTATGCTCTATTGAATGGACTGAAAATTGAAAAATAATAAGATATGAAACTTTGGGATAAGGGTTACTCTACCGATAAGTTTGTAGAGGAGTTTACCGTTGGTCGTGATCGTGAGTTGGATCTCTATTTGGCGGAAGCTGATGTGTTGGGTAATATGGCACACATGAAGATGCTCAACTCTATCGGTTTGCTGTCAGATGAAGACCGTGTGGCGTTGGAGCAGGGTCTGAAGAAGATATATAAGCAGGTGCAGGCTGGCGAGTTCACAATCGAAGATGGTGTGGAGGATGTCCACTCGCAGGTGGAGTTTATGCTCACTGAGATGTGCGGCGATGCCGGTAAGCGTATCCATACAGGTCGCTCGCGTAATGATCAGGTTATGGTCGATATTAAGCTCTTCTCACGTAGTGCTATTATCGCTTTGCAGAAGAGTGTCGAGGAGTTGTTCTCAACACTGATGCAGAAGGCTGAGGAGTATAAGGATATACTAATGCCTGGATATACCCATCAGCAGGTGGCAATGCCTTCGTCGTTTGGTATGTGGCTCAGTGCCTATGCCGAGGCGTTGGCTGACGATATGCTGATGCTCAATGCGGCTTATAAGTTGGTTAATACCAACCCTCTTGGCTCAGGCGCAGGCTATGGCTCGTCAGTGCCATTGAACCGTACGATGACAACCAAGTTACTTGGTTTTGAGGATTTGGCTTATAACTCGATGTATGCCCAGATGCAGCGCGGTAAGACCGAGCGAGTTGTATTGACAGCCATCGCTGCCATTGCCGCTACGGTTGGTCGTTTGGCGCAGGACGTGTGTCTTTATTCGTGTGCAAACTTTGGCTTCGTGAAGTTGCCCGATGCCTTTACAACAGGTTCAAGCATCATGCCTCACAAGAAGAATCCCGATATCTTCGAGCTCACACGTGCGAAGTGTAACCGCATGCAGGCTTTGCCTATGGAGGTTACGCTTATCGCAACAAATCTCCCTTCGGGTTATTTCCGAGATATGCAGCTCACGAAGGAGATTTATGTTCCTGCTTTCAAGGAGATTACTGACGTAGTGCGTATGGCTAAGGCGGGTATCGAGCAGATGTGGATTAACCGCGATATCCTCTCTAACGATATTTACAAGTATCTCTTTACCGTAGAAGATGTGAACGATGCTGTTGCTAAGGGCGTGCCTTTCCGCGATGCCTATCGTGAGGTGGGTATGCGAGTGCAGGAGGGTACCTATGAGCACGATGGTCGCGAGTTGAACCACACCCACGAGGGTAGTATCGGCAACCTCTGCTTGGATAATATTCGTCAGAAGTTTGCAAGAAATATTATCGATTTCGCCTCTGTAATGCAGGCTGAGGAGGAGTTGATGCGATAGACGATGACGGAGTTTGGACTCATAGAGTATGTGGCAAAGCTCTTTGGCGATGTTGAGCGTCAGGAGTGGGAGGCTATTGGTGACGACTGCACGGTGTTGCCCATTGGTGGTGGCGAGGTGCTTGTCATGACGACCGATATGCTTCAGGAGGATGTGCATTTCTTGCGCAGTGCTACGTCGGCTCGTGAGTTGGGACGTAAGTCATTAGCTGTAAATTTAAGCGATGTGGCAGCCATGGGCGTAAAGCCTGTGGCGACATTGCTTTCAATAGCCCTGCCTCAGGATTTAACCGATGAGTGGGCTAAGGAGTTTTTAGAGGGTTTTCACTCTCTGGCAAAGGAGCATAGTGTGGCACTTGTGGGAGGAGATACCACCTCGTCAAGGGCGGGCGTGTCGATAAATGTTGTGGCTATTGGTCGAGGTGAAGCTCAGCGAGTGAAACGTCGTTCGGCGGCACAGGTCGGCGATGTAATTTATGTGGCGGGAGAGTTGGGTGTGTCAGCCTTAGGATTGCGTGATATTTTCAGTGGTGATGTCGAGTCAGATTTCGCAGCGCAACACCGTAATCCCCGACCTCAGGTTGAGGAGGGTGTGTGGCTCGGAGCGCGCCAGGAGGTGCATGCTATGATGGACTTGTCTGATGGGTTGGCTTCGGATTTGTGCCATATCCTCAAGCTCTCGAATTGTGGGGCTGAGATAGATGTCGATGCTATTCCTGCAGTTCAAGGCGATGTTGAGGCTGCGGTGTGTGGTGGAGAGGATTATAAACTACTGTTCACCGTCGAAGAGTCGTCAGCAGAAGCCTTTGAGAGGGATTTTCAGCTTAAGTTTCAATACCCTGTATATCGCATAGGTCGAGTTGTGGCATCAGCTGAGCCTACAATACAGTGGTTTAAAGATGGTGATAATATAACACCTTCGTGGCGAGGATTCTCGCACTTCTAATCTTTTTTTAAGACTTTGTTTAGTAATTGACGGGCTATGGTGAAGGTTTCGTCAAATGCTTCCATGCGCAAGATGCGACTACCGCAAATATATACTATAACGCCAATAGTAATCTTTAGCATCAAGCGAGTCAATATTCCCCAATCCATAGTTAGATAGCCTACCATCTCTGTGGCTACTAACATTGTGGCTGTTAGTAGGGCGATAGGCGTTAAGGTGCGAAGCAGCCTGAAGACCGAGAGGGTGGTGTATTGTAGCGAGGCGGCGGTATTGAATATCATTTCGCAAGCTGCGGCGATAACCATTCCCCACGTGATGGCTTTCACACTCATGGGTATTGTCACTAACAAAATGATGGTCATGACGACCTTCTTTATAACTTCAAGTTTAAGTATTATAGCTCCGTTACTCTGGGCCTTAAGTACATTATAGGCAATGGCCGATATGGGGTAGAACAAACCTATGAGGCACATTATCTGGAAATAGGGTATCGCAGGGTACCATTGTGGCTTAAGTAATAACAGGTAGATATCTTCCGCCGTGGAGATTAATCCCACCATTATTGGGAACATGATAAATGTGGTGAGCATTATTACGCGTCGGTAACCTTCGGCAAATTTATTTTCGTCGTCATTTATTTTTGATAGAGCCGAGAATGTAACATTCTGTATGGATAACATTGTTGCATTAACCGGCATGTCCTTTAGCTTCTGTGCCTGATTGAAGTAACCGAGTTGATTGGCTGAATATATTTTACCAATAAAGAGTTGTGCTATGTTGTTGTAGAGTGCTGTTATCAGGTCGGTGATAATTAACCGCACGCTGTATGGAGTCATCTCTTTTAGTGACTTGCTGTGCATATCACGACTTGGTCGCCATGGGCTTTTCCACCAAAGAAGCAATGCTTTGGTTGCCATCATGCTTACACGCTGTCCTACCAAACTCCAAATTCCGAAGCCTGAAAGAGCCATTGCTATGGCGATGATGCCACTTACGAGTGATGATGTGAAGATGATGGTCGATAGCGTAGCAAAGCGAAACTCCCTGACCATTATGGAGTTTTGAATTACGCACAAGCCGTTCAGAGGTAGAATTAAATATAGCAAAGGGGCAACCTTGCTAAGTAAATCCCAGTCGTAATATTTGGCTACCAATGGGGTTGTGGCAACGAGTAGTGCATATAACCCCAATGAAGCTATAAGGTCGAAAATAAAGACTGTGTTATAGTCCGACGCCGTAGGCTCCTTTTTGCGAATCAACATTTGCGAGAAACCGCTGTCGATAACCACTTGTGAGAGCGTGCAAAAAACCGTCAGAACAGCTATTATGCCTAAATCATTGGGCATAATTCGGTTGGCGACAACTATGCTCACAATAATTTGTAGCAGGGTGGAGCCAATCTTCTCTACGATGTTCCACGCTACGCCCGATGCTACTTGTTTGCTTAGTTGTCCCTGTTTGGTCATGCCTTAAGGAGAGTTAATCTATCAGCGACTCGATACCCAAGCGGTAAGAGTCAAGCCCAAAACCCATGATTGACCCCTTTGCTACGGGAGCAAGCATGGATATGTGACGGAACTCTTCGCGGGCAAGTATTGAAGAGATGTGCACCTCTACCACAGGGGTTGAAACAGCCGATATGGCGTCACGCAAAGCCACCGATGTGTGGGTGTAACCACCTGCGTTGAAAACTATGCCGTCGTAGTGTCCCACGCTGGCATGTATGGCATTGATGAGCTCCCCCTCGATGTTGGATTGCAGATAATCAATCTCTACCTTATTGGCATATCGTTGCGATAGCTGTGCGGTGTACTCCTCAAAGGTTGTTGTGCCGTAGATGTTTGTATCTCGCTTACCTTGCAGATTGAGGTTGGGACCATTTAAGATTAGAATTTTCTTCATCGTAATTAGTAAGTTTTTGCTTCCGTTTCGCCATTTAGTAGTCGCAGTGCATTCATTGCAAGCGACTGAAGTTCGTTTTCGCCTGCGTAGATGGCTATCGGTGCTAAAAAGCGGCATGAATCAATGATGGCGTTGGTGATGTACTTGCTGTGGGCGATACCACCCGTCAAGACGATAGCATCAATATCTCCACGTAAAACCGTTGCCATCTGTCCAATATTCTTTATCACTCCATAAACCATTAGGTCGATAGCGAGTTTTATCTCAGCATCACCTTGCTCGGCTTTTTCCACAAGCTCCTTTACTGAGTTGTTACCCGTCAATGAGATAAGACCGCCCTTTCCAGAGAGCATAGCTCGAATCTCCTTATGGGTGTATTTACCTGAAAAACATAAATCTACCAACTCGCCAGCAGGGAGCGAGCCTGCTCGCTCGGGAGCTATCGGACCCTCGCCGTCGAGTGCATTGTTGCAATCAACGACTCTGCCTTTGCGGTGAGCTGCTACCGATATGCCTCCACCCATGTGAGCAACAATGAGGTTTAGCTCTTCATACTTGCGGTCAATGTCCGATGCGTATAGACGTGCCGTAGCCTTTTGGTTTAGGGCGTGGAAAATAGAACGCCTACGAATCTCTTTTATGCCTGTCAGCTTAGCTATCTCGTCGAATTCATCAACGACAACAGGGTCGGCAATGTAGGCTTTAACACCAATCTTGCGTGCTATTGCCAATGAGATTATGGCGCTGAAGTTCGATGCATGTTGCGGAGTACAGTTGCGTAACTCATTGCACATGGCGTCGCTGACTTCATATACACCACTCTCTAATGGACGTAACAATCCCCCTCGACCTATTACAGTCGAGAGGGATTCGATATCTACGCCATGCTCCGCCAGAGAACTAAGTATCAGTTCTCGTCGCCACTCCAATTGATCTTCAACGGTGGCGAATTGAGCAATTTGCTCAGCCGTATGAGAAAACGACAATTCTAAAGCTACCTCGCGGTCGTGATAAACCGCCACCTTGGTAGAAGTGGAACCTGTGTTTATGGCGAGTATGCCAAAGCGGTAGTTTGTGCTCGCGTGATGCATAGGGTCGATGTTTCTCGTGAGACTATATGTTTCTTAGCGTGCTGCCAAGCAAGCAAGTGCGATTGAGTACTTCTTTGTAAGTGCAGAGTCACCACGCGAAGTCAAAACGCAAGGAACCTTAGTGCCCATCACCATTGCAGCCAACTCGGCACCACCGATGTGTGTAGCAGCCTTGAAGAATACGTTTGCTGACTCGATGTTAGGGAAGAGCAAGCAATCAGGGTCACCCGCAACGCTTGAGCCCGTAACCTTCTTATGCTCAGCAACCTCCTTGTAAAGAGCAACGTCAAGTGAGAGAGGTCCATCAACGATAACCTTACCCAACTGACCACGGTCGCCCATCTTAGCCAAAATAGCGCCCTCGGTAGATGATGGAACTGAAGGCAACACCTGCTCAGAAGCTGTGATACATGCAATCTTTGGAACCTCCACGCCCAGAATCTTAGCAGTCTGAGCCAAGTAGCCGATGAGCTTCTGCTTCTGCTTGAAGTCTGGAGCAGGGATAACGGCAACGTCAGAGATTGAGATTAGCTTGTCGCGACCTGGCAACTCGATAACAGCAACGTGGCTCAATACACCCTTTGGAGGAAACAAGCCAGCCTCCTTATTCAAGATGCCGCGCATATACTTGTCGGTTGATACCAAACCCTTCATCAATACATCAGCCTGACCGTTTACTACAGCCTGCACAGCCAACTTAACGCAAGTAACATCGCTCGACTCGTTTACGATGTTGAAGATATTTGGGTCGATGTTGAGCTCAGCACATGCAGCCTCGATGGTTGCCTTGTCACCATAGAGGGTAGCCTCTACCAAACCCTCTTTCCAAGCGTTATAGACAGCCTCGATAGTGTGAGTATCCTGTCCATAAGCAACTGCCAAGCGCTTCTTACCACGAGCAACGGCAGCCGTAACGATTTCATCCAAACGTGTAATCATCTCTTTTTGTATTGTTTTATTGGTTTACAAATTCTTTGTAAGTTCATAGGTGTCGGTAGCAATTACCAACTCCTCGTTTGTTGCGATAACGGCAACCTTAACCTTTGACTCAGGAGTTGAGAGCAAGGTGTTCACGCCACGAGTCTTAATGTTGATGCTCTCGTCGATTGAGATACCCATCCACTCCATATTCTCGCAAACATAGCGGCGCAAATCGGCTGAGTTTTCGCCTACACCACCTGTGAAGATAAGCAAATCAACACCGCCCATCTCGGCTGCGTACTCGCCTACGAATTTCTTTACTCGGTTGTAATACATGTCGCGTGCTACGATAGCCTTCTCGTTGCCAGCATCGTAAGCGTCGTCAATATCGCGCATGTCGCTTGAAAGACCTGTAAGACCCAATACGCCCGATTTCTTGTTCATCATTGAGTTGAGCTCAGCATAGCTCATACCCTCACGCTCACCGATGTAAGTAGCTGCGCTGGCATCGATAGAACCGCAACGAGTACCCATCACCAAGCCGTCAAGTGGCGAGAAGCCCATTGATGTGTCGAATGACTTGCCGTTCAAAACAGCTGTTACAGAGCCACCATTACCGATGTGGCAAGTGATAATCTTTGAGTTCTCAAAATCCAAGCCAACCATCTCAGCACCCACCTTAGCAACATACTTGTGGCTTGTGCCGTGGAAACCATACTTACGAACGCGGTACTTGTCGTAGTACTCCAATGGCAAAGCGTAGAGGTAGTTGATTGCAGGGATTGTCTGGTGGAACGATGTGTCGAACACAGCCACCTGAGGAACTCCTGGCAACACCTTCTCGATTGAAAGGATACCCTCCAAGTTTGCAGGGTTGTGCAAAGGTGCAATCTCAAACAAAGAGCGGATATTCTCCTTAGCCTGCTCATCAACCAATGCGCTTGACTGGAAGAACTCTCCACCGTGAGCTACGCGATGACCTACCGCCTTAACCTCGTTGAGGTCGGCGATGACACCGTGCTCGGCGTTTGTCAAGGCCTCCAACACAAGGCTGATACCTGTTGTGTGGTCAGGAATAGGCTGCTTGAGCTCAAAGTTGTTTTTACCCACAGGCTTGTGAGTGAGGCTACCCTCTGGTAGACCAATGCGATCTACAAGACCCTTTGCCAACAAAGCGTTGTTGTTCTGGTCGATGTCGATTACCTGATACTTAATCGATGATGAACCGCAGTTAAGAACCAATACGATCATAATGTTGTTATTTTAATTTTTAAGTGTATTTCTTCTCGTTTGTCACCCGTTACGGGTGATATTCACACATTATGCCACATCGCTCGGGAGGGACGTGGTTAAGATTTGTGCTAAAAATTAGTTTCCACTAACAAAGATAGTAAATTATGTGAGAAGAAACGAAAAGCGAAGTAAAAAAAGAACATTTTACCTCGCTTTTCTTTGATATTTGTGCTAAAAATTACTCTTCAGTGGTATTGAACAATATAATACGTTCGATGGCACGCTGGCACACGGGGCAAAATTGTGTGGCAACATTGTCTCTCATGCGGCAGATTACAGCTGGGCGATACATGCCCTTTGTCATATACCCACCTCCCTCGTAAACGCCAACGGTGTATTTCTTTTTACGTTTTTCGGTTGGCTCGGTTGGTATTTGTTCATCTTTGTCGAGCATATCTTTCCATTTGGAATCGAAATCAACCAAAGAGGTGATGTTCTGCTCCCAGGGCTCATAGTCGAGCGAGTAGAAGTTTTCAGTGTGGTCGGGCTGCTCGTAGAAATACTCATCACCCAAAGCTCCGAACGAGTGTCCAAACTCATGCACCACCACTGGCTTAAAGTATGGATTGTGAGCTGTGGTAAGGGTGTAAGAGTTATATATGCCACCTCCGCCGTAAGTGTCGGTGTTGGCGAGAATTATCAGATGCTCGTATGGTACACCTATAAGGTTGTCATGAATCAAGTGTACGCTGTTTGTTGTGAGGTAGCGTGGTGAGTAGAAAGTCATGAAGTTAGAGTTCAGTGCAGTCTGCTTCCAGCTACCATCCTGCGGTACGCTCACGTCGCTTTGTGTCGATGGACATTTTACTGCCACAACATTAAACTTATTGCGATGAGATGCAAATGGTTCATAACTCATAATCTCTTCACACGCCGTGCGGGCATCTTGCATGAAGATGTCCATTTGGTCGGTGGTGTATCCTTCTGCCAAGATTGCAATGTCGATACACTCCTTCGATGAGCCACTCTTAAGTAAGTATTCGTGAGGAGTGGTAGTCCTATTGTCAAGACGACGTATGAGTTTATCTTTAGGGGTGACTTTATGACGCAGAATAGCCTGCACCTCGCCCTTGTTGCTTAAGAGTGTGGTTTCGATTATAACCTCCTGTTTGGGAAATGGAACGAGTTGCGTAAATTCAAAGCTGCGAGTTGTGGTTGAGGCTTCGTCGGTTGTGAGCCACTCTTGAAAAAGGCTCGAAAAGGAGTTGCGATAGAGTATGGTGTTATCGCTTGGATTGATTATTTTTACCTCACCATTGCCTCTGACGGGTGATTTATCTAAATTTATGCGTCTGCCAGCCCATTCGGGAAAGTGGGCGAGTTCGTCGATGGCTATGATCTGGTGTGATGCATTGCCCGCAAAGACGTAGTCAATGCGTAGTGTTGCATTTTGGAAATAATCATCAAACTGTTGGGCACAAGCAATCACTCCAATAATGGAGGCAAGTAGGGTGAAAAATAATCTCTTCATTGTGTTTATTCGTATTTATATCCTACGCCTTTGATGGTTACGATATGTTCTTCGCCTATTTTTTGTCTTAGCTTGCGAATATGTACATCGATGGTTCTGTCGCCCACGATGACATTGCTGCCCCATACCTTTGCGTAAATCTCCTCACGTGTGAAGAGTTTGCCTGGCTCGGAGTGTAGGAGCTGAAGCAATGAGAACTCTTTGCGAGGAAGAATGATTGTTTCATCACCCTTTTTCACGAGGTAGTGCTCTACGTCAATTTCCAACTTGTCGTTTGCAGGCTCTTCGATTGATGGTATGCGCTTTAGGATTGCCTGCACGCGACTGCGCAGGATATTCATCTTGATAGGTTTGTTGATGTAGTCGTCTGCGCCAGCATCATAGCCTTGTAGCTGGGTCTCTTCAGTGCCTACAGCAGAGAGATAGACCACCATTACATTCTTTAGCACGGGCGAACGACGAATTGCCTTGCATGTTTCGATGCCGTCGAGTACGGGCATCATCATGTCGAGGAGTATTAAATGAGGCTTAACCTCTAAAGCAACTTGCAAACCCTCAGCGCCATTGGCAGCTGTGAATACTTCGTAGCCGTCACGTGATAGGTTGTACTTCACAAATTCCAAAATGTCGGCTTCATCGTCGATAAGTAATATTCGGTATCCCATAGCTTAATTTTTTTACAAATATAGGAAAAATCTCAGTAAAAAAAAGAAGAACGAAGCGATAAATTTCCTATATTTGCACATCTGTATGTTATAAAATGGTGTAACATATCAAAACTACTTAATGTGATGACTACTGAAAATTCTTTAAATGCGGCTCTTGTGGAGCCTATCGGCAGTGCCGATGATGCGCAAAATGTGACTTCTGTGGAATCTAATGAGGTTGCTGTTAATGTTGATGAGCAGGAAAGTCTTGAGGAGGGTCTTGCTGACTTTTCGGAAGAAGATGCGGCGTTAGATGCTGAGCGAGCAGGTCTTGCTATTGGTGAGGAGACAGCTGAAGAGCTATCGGCCGAGGAGGTTGATACCAACGATCTTGGCAACAAGAGCAAACAGGAACTTGTTGAAATGTTTGCTTCGTTGCTAGAGACCGAGCCTGTGCAAACATTGCGTAAGAGTGTTGAGGCTATTAAGATAGCTTTCTATAAACTTCATCGAACTGAGGTGGAGGCAGCACGTAAGGCATTTGAGGCAACAGCAAACGAGGGCGAGGAGTTTGTATCTCAGGTTGATGCCGCAGAGGTGCGCTTAAAGGATTTGTTTAAGGAGTATCGTACACGCCGTGATGAGTATATTGCCAACTTGGATAATATCAAGGAGGAGAATCTGAAGGTAAAACTCGCGATTATTGAAGAGTTGAAGGAGCTTGTTAATTCTGATGAGACTCTGAATAATACCTTTGCTAAGTTCCGCGAATTGCAGCAGCGCTGGAAGGAGACGGGCTTGGTCCCACAGCAGAAGGTTAAGGATTTGTGGGAAACATATAATCTCCATGTCGAGAACTTCTACAACTTTATCAAGATAAATAAGGAGTTGCGAGATCTTGACCTGAAGAAAAATTACGAGCAGAAGTTGCAGCTCTGTGAGCAGGCTGAGGCGTTAATTACCGAGCCATCTATCGTTGAGGCTTTCCATAAGTTGCAGAAGTTGCACGACGAGTGGCGTGAAACAGGACCTGTGGCAAATGAGTATAAAGAGTCATTGTGGGAGCGTTTCAAGGCAGCTTCAACACGCATCAATAAACAGCACCAAGAGTATTTCGACGTTCTTAAGCAGGAACAGTTGAAGAATTTGGAACTCAAGAGTGAGTTGTGTGCCAAGACCGAGGCGTTGGTGGAGCACCCATATACATCACGTAAGGAGTGGAATAAGGCAAGCGAACGCCTTATTGAAATCCAGAAGATGTGGCGCACAATAGGTTTTGCGCCAAAGAAAGATAATACACGCATCTATGAGCGTTTCCGTACCTCATGCGACCGCTTCTTTGAGGCGAAGCGCAAGTTTTATGAGGGCGTGAAGAGTGAAATGGAGCATAACTTGCAACTCAAACAGGAGATATGTCAGGCTGCTGAGGCGTTGCAGGAGAGTGAGGACTGGAAGCATGCTACCGACGAATTGATAGCTTTGCAGGCTAAGTGGAAGCAGGTGGGTACAGTGTCGCGTCGTTATTCCGATCAGGTGTGGAAGCGTTTCCGCGCAGCATGCGATAAGTTCTTTGAGCGTAAGGCGAAGCATTTTGCCAGCATTGAAGATGAGCATGAGGTTAATTTGCAAAAGAAGTTGGAGCTTATTGACCAGATGCACGTTGCCGACATTAAGGCTGGAGGATATGACCTCATCAAGGAGTTCCAGCGTCGTTGGAGTGAGATAGGATATGTACCTATCAAGCAGAAGGACGCTGTCCAAAAGAAATACAAGGAGGCTGTCGATGCTATGTTTGCGGTGTTGCGTGGCTCGGAGCGAGATCGTTCAATGAATCGTTTTAAGGAGCGTTTGCAGGGTATGAAGTCGGGCGCCGATAAGCGTATGCGTTCAGAGCGCGAGAGATTGTACAATAAGGTACGTCAGTTGGAGCAGGATATAGCTCTGTTGGAGAATAATATAGGATTCTTCTCGAAGTCGAAGAATGCCGATGCTATGATTGCCGACATACGCGATAAGATTGCAAAGGCTAAGCAAGAGTTGCAGCTTACTATCGAGAAGGTGCAGTTGATTGACAACTACACTGCCGAGGCTGGCGCTGAGAAGGAGTAGTTAGCTCGAAAGATAATCATTTAGGCGCAGAGGCTGCTAACAAATTGTTAGACAGCCTCATTGCGGTGGAATAGGAGAGTAAAAGAAAATAAGTATAAAATTAATTTTTATTAGGTTATGAAGTTAAGTAAGCCAAAGTATATCTTCGTTACAGGAGGTGTGGCATCATCGTTGGGTAAGGGCGTTATCTCTGCATCGGTAGCACAGCTGTTGCAGGCTCGTGGTTACTCTGTTACCGTTCAGAAGTTTGACCCATATATCAATGCCGATCCAGGTAAGTTGAATCCTTACGAACATGGTGAGAGCTATGTGACAGAGGACGGTACTGAGTGTGATTTGGATTTGGGTCACTATGAGCGATTTACGTCAATCACCACAACAACAAACAATACTGTTACAACAGGTAAGATCTATCAGAGCATCTTGGAGAAGGAGCGTCGTGGTGAGTATATGGGTAAGACCGTGCAGGTTATTCCTCACATCACCGACGAGATTAAGCGTCGTATTCAGTTGTTGGGTGCAACAAAGAAGTATGATGTAATCATCTCAGAGATTGGTGGTACTGTGGGTGATATCGAGTCATTGCCATATATCGAGTCTGTACGTCAGTTGCGTAACGAGTTGGGGTATCAGAACTCTGTTTTGATTCACTTGGCATGGGTTCCTTACATGGCAGTTGCCAGCGAGCTTAAGACTAAGCCTACGCAGCACTCGGTAAAGGAGCTTCAGTCGGAGGGTGTTCAGCCAGATGTATTGGTATTGCGTGCTGAGCATAGCTTGCCAGAGGAGGTACGTCGTAAGGTTGCATTGTTCTGCAACGTAACGCCAGATGCTGTTGTGGAGTCGGTTGATAAGCCAACTATCTATGAGGTGCCACTCAGCATGCGTGACCAGCGCTTGGACGATGTTATCTTGCGCAAGTTGGGTGTTGCTGACGATGGTGAGCCTGATTTGGCATCATGGAAGGAGTTTGTTGAGAAGGTTAAGAATCCTAAGAAGCGCGTTGAGATTGCTTTGGTGGGAAAATATACCGAGTTGCCAGATGCATATAAGTCAATCAACGAGTCGTTTATCCATGCAGGTGCTGCAAACCATTGTAAGGTTAAGGTGCACTATGTTGCAGCTGAGAGCATTACACGTGAGAATGTGGCTGAGAAGTTGGGTGACGTGTCGGGTGTATTTGTAGCTCCAGGTTCAGGTAACCGTGGCTTCGAGGGTAAGTTGGAGGCTGTGCGTTATGCTCGTGAGAATAATGTTCCTTTCTTCGGTGTGTGTCTTGGTATGGAGAGTGCAGTTGTTGAGTTTGCTCGCAACGTGTTGGGCTTGAAAGATGCTCATTCTCGTGAGATGGATCCTCAGACCAAGAATCCTGTGGTGGACATCATGGAGGAGCAGAAAAAGATTATGGCTAAAGATGGCACTATGCGTTTGGGCGGCTTCGCTTGTACGCTTAAGAGTGGCTCGAAGAGTGCTGCTGCGTATGGCAAGGAGTCTATCGTCGAGCGTCACCGTCACCGCTTTGAGTTTAACAGCAAGTATCTCGACCAGTTTGAGAAGGCTGGCATGGTTGCCGTAGGTACTAACCCTGAGACAGGTCTTGTTGAGGCAGTTGAGTTGAAGAACCACCCATGGTTTGTGGGTGTATTGTTCAACCCTGAGTATCATAGCACAGTGGCTACCCCTGCACCATTGTTCGTGGCATTTGTGGCTGCGTCATTGGAGTATCAGAAGAGTAAAACAGCCGAGCAGAAGGCTTCAAAATAAACACTTTTACAAATAAGAAATGGATAAGAAAACGATTATCGGAATTGTTCTCATGTCGGCGATTTTTATCGGCTACATGGTGTTCAGTTCCAAGCAACAAACCCAATATCAACAATACATGGAGCAGGTGCAAGCTCAGGAGCAGGCACTTGCTGAAGCAGAGCAGGCGGAGCAGCCTGTTTTAGAAGAGTTGTCAGACAGCTTGAAGCAGGTGGCGGCTCAATTGGCTGAGCAGCGTGAGATTGCTGCCTTTGGCGAGAGCCTTGTAGCGGCAAGAGTGGGCGAGGCGCAGCAGTTCACAATGTCGAATGACTATTTGACTGTTGATTTCTCAACACGCGGTGGTATGATGACTAAGGCTGTGCTTGCCGATTACACAAAGTACGCACCAAAGGAGGAGCGCAATGAGTTGATTTCGCTCTTCGACCCTGCGACAGCAACATTCGACATGGAGTTTTACATCAAGAATGGCTTGAACAACGTCAAGGTTAATACATCTGAGTATCTATTCACAAGCGAGGGTGTACGTCGTGAGGAGGGTCGTCAGGTGTTGGATATGCGTCTTGAGGTTAGCAATGGTGCATACATCATCTATGAGTATGTGTTGTACGACCAGAAGCAGCCTTCGCGCGATTACTTGGTGGATTTCAATGTTAAGTTTGAGAATCTGTCGCCTGTGATGGCTCAGCAATCTACTGTGGGCTTGATGTGGAGCAATGTGACATATCAGAACGAACGCAGTTATAAGACTGAGAATATGTACACCACACTCTCATATCGTTTGCCTGGGGATGATGGCGTCGAGGACTTGGGTATGAGTGAAGATAGCAAGTCGGAGCAGGTGCAGGGTGAGGTTAATTGGGTGGCTTTCCGCCAGCAATTCTTCTCACAGGTGTTCCTTGCGCATAACAACTTCGCTTACGCCGACATGGGCTTTAAGACCATGGAGAAGGGCTCGGGCTATTTGAAGCACTATACATCTCGTATGGGTGTTAATTACACTCCGCAGACTGAGGGATACAACTTCTCAATCTACTGTGGTCCTAATAAGTATCCTATCTTGCAGGAGATTGTGGACATGAATGGTGAGAGTGTTGCAATGGAGCGTTTGATTCCACTCGGTGGTTGGCTCGTTGGTTGGTTCAACCGATGGATTGTTATCCCTGTGTTTGATTTCTTGAGCAAGTATATCTCAAGTTTTGGTATCATCATTCTTCTGTTGACAATCCTTGTTAAGTTGTTGATATTCCCTCTTACATATAAGAGTTATCTCTCGACTGCAAAGATGCGTGTAATTAAGCCTGAGATGGACGCTTTGAATGCAAAGTATCCACGTCAGGAAGATGCAATGAAGAAGCAGCAGGAGATGATGAACATCTACAAGAAGGCTGGCATCAGTCCTATGGGTGGTTGCTTGCCAATGCTTATTCAGTTGCCATTGTTGTGGGCTTTGTTCCGCTTCTTCCCTGTAAGTATCGAGTTGCGTGGTAAATCGTTCTTGTGGGCTGATGACCTTTCGTCATATGATAGCATTTTGGAGTTTCCGTTCACAATCCCATTCTATGGTGACCACGTGAGTCTGTTCTGCTTGTTGATGTGTATTACTATGATAGGTTTCTCATATATCAACTATCAGCAGAATTCGGCAGCATCGGGTCAGATGGCTGGTATGAAGTTCATGATGGTGTATATGATGCCAGCGATGATGCTCTTCTGGTTTAACGACTACTCGTCAGGTTTGTGCTACTACTATTTGGTATCACAGCTTTTGACTATGCTCATTATGACAGGTATGCGTCGTTTTGTTGATGATGATAAGATTCGTCGTATCATGGATCAGAACAAGGCAAAGCAGAAGAATAAGAAGAAGTCTAAGTTCCAACTTCGTTATGAGGAGTTGATGCGCCAGCAGGAGGAGATGGCACGTCAGCAAGCAAATCGAAAGTAGTATTTAATACGATTAGATAAAAAATCCCGAAGTGTTATGCTTCGGGATTTTTTTGTTGAATTATATGATTAAGGCTCTACGCCCATCTCCTCGAAACGAGCCGCTGCATTTAGGAAGTGTGCTGTAATCCAGAATACGGTCCAACCTTCCGAATAGCCTCCTCTTAGTTTGTGTACGTTGCTCATGTCGCCATGCTGTGCGAAGTTGGTTTGCTGCAACTGCTCTCCTTGTGAGCCGTAGGCGTTAGTGAGCTGGAAGCAGGTGCGATACATCACCTTTGATAGGTCACACAAACGTTCATCTTTCAGGTATTTACCCATGCGATATACTTCAGGGGCAAACAGTACGCCATATACGTCAATATGCTGATTCTGTGGTGACACCACTGTCCAACCTGTTGAGCGGAAGTTGTAGTCGGCAAGACGACCTGCTGGCAGCGGAATATCCCACACCACAACATAGCTCAAACATACGTCCATGGCGTGCTTTGCCCAATCGAGATACTTCTGCTCCTTGGTCTGCTCATACATATTTATAAAAGCCTGGAATGCAGCCCATGAGCCCTCCTTGTCCTCGCACGTAGCGTCCAATGTGCCACCCCAATAGCAACCATTCATCTTTAGGTGGCGGTCGGCGTAGAGTTGTGATGCCTTCTCGGCTGCCGCCAGATACTGCTTGTTCTTGAATAACTTTGACGCAATCACAAGTGGAGCAACGTAGAAAGCCTCATCGGTAGAACGAGGCGACCATCCATTGTTTAATATACGACGTGCCTGACCATCGCATGCCTTGCGCAGGAACTCTTCCCATTTTGAGGTGTCGTAACGCTTATTCTTGCGTGCCGCAGTGATAGCTTTGGCGAAGTTATACATTCCCTGACCGCACGATACGTGGTCTGAACCATGATATGCAGAGCCATTATATCGTAACTTGAACATGCCCGACATCTCATCTACGGGATAGGTCGAAAGGAAATCCAACGAGCGCTGTACCATCTCCTCAATGGCGGGGTCGTTCAAGCGCTCTGCCAACACCTGCAATGCATAACCGGGTGATGCAGCCTGACCGCACCAACCCATCACAATCTCCTTTTGCAATGAAGGTTCATACATGTCAAATCCTACAGCCTCGCCACCAAAATCAATCCAACGGTTCTTGGCAAAGCGATACTTCTCGTTGATGATAGTCTGGAAGTCGGTGAAGGCGTTGGCATCATAAGGCTTATAGATATCAAGAGCCGTGTAGATGGGGCGTTGAAAGCCTGTACCCTCAGCTTCGATAGGGTATAACTCAACGTAAAACTCCTTTTCAACCACACGACCAGGCTCCATATTAATATATGTATCGGTGTATTTCATAGGTGTAAACTGCAAAGCCTTTGCTACGGCGTGCTGACCATTATAACCGATAGGACCCGTGTAGAGGACAAAGTCGGTATGGTTATCAGCAGCCTCAACACCCATCGACCACCATTGGTCCGACAAAACAGCACCACGCACAGTGCTTGGCGTTGTGTGTACCGCAGCCGCACAGCCGTCTGCTACATTTTCCAACATTACAAACGGAATTGGATAGCGATGGTCTTCGAAGATGGCGAACTCGCCCGCCTCGCCGTTATAGACGGGGATAATATTCGAGTTAATCTTTGCACCATTCTTATTGCCGTAATAGATAACGCCCGGCACGAAAGTCTGCATCTTGCTGCCCTTCATGCGCCAGCGTACCGATAGGTTTACTTTTTCGAGGGTCTTACCTCCACGCCACTCATAGCGACGACGGCATTGCACCAAACCATCGTTGATTTGACGATAGCAGTCGCGCACAATCATCACACCGCCATCAATGACCATCTCGCCGCTGAGGATAGTCCACTCGCCACTCTGCTCCATACGCTGAGGTGAGGCATATACCCAGCCCTCCATCCAATCATTCTCCCACTTGGTTGCCACGCCCCACAAACCTTCTGTTGGGGTGGTTATTATAGTCTTGCCCTCAACAGCAAACGATGGTAACATGGTCTGTGGGTCAATCGTTAATTGCGCAAAGGCAGGCGCAGCCACACACAAAAGGGCTAAAAGAGATAAGATTTTATTTTTCATGTTATTCTGTTTTAAGGTTTTCGGCTATTTAGATAAATTGATATTGAAACGCTTTTTTAACTCTTGCTCCGCCTGAGCAGCACTCTCGAAACGTATGGCAGACATGCCAACAGCCTCAGCTCCCGCTACATTGTCTGCATTGTCATCCAGGAATACCGACTCCTCGGCTTTGAGAGAGTAACGCTCCAGCAAGCAGCGATATATCTTTTCGTCGGGTTTGAGCAAGCACTCCTCGCCCGAAACCACAACTCCTTCGAAGAGCGAAAAGACCTCGTAGCAATCTCTAATCATAGGATAGGTCTCCATTGACCAATTTGTTAAACCATAGACATGGTATCCCGCCTCCTTCAAGCGGCGCACAAGAGAGGCTGTGCCTTCAACTTCGCCTCCAATCATCTCATTCCAACGTGAGTGGTATACCTCGATAGCCTCTGCCCACTCGGGGTGTTGGGCGGTGAGTTCGGCTACGCCTTCTGAGAAAGGTTTGCCACCGTCCATCTGGACATTCCAAGTATAGGTGCAGATGTTTGCCAGAAACCACTCTGCCTGCTCTCTATCGCCGTTGAAATATGGATAGTACAGGTGGCGAGGATTCCAGTCAATCAGCACACCACCAAAGTCAAATACTATGTTTTTAATCATATTGTTATTGTGAAATCTTTACCAAAGCCTCACGGTAAGCATTCAGGATACGTGATTTTGAGATAAAGCCAAGATACCTATTCTCCTTATCCACGACGGGCAACATCCATGTATTATTCTCCTCAAAACGAGGCAGAATGCTTTGTACCTGCTCATGTTGTAGAATCTTGTACGGAGGTTGAATCATATAGTGGGTAATAGAACGCCCCCATCTATCTTGCTTGAACATATCTTCACGCAAATCATCAAGCTGCACCACACCCAGCAGATGTCCGAAATTGTCAATTACAGGGAAGATGTTTCTTCGTGCCGATGAGATAATGTGCACGATATCGCCCAAAGTCATATTCTCTTTTATGCGAATGAAATCGGTCTCCATCAGCTCCTCAAGGCTGAGGAATACAAATACCGATTGGTCCTTGTCGTGGGTTAGCAACTCGCCTCGCATTCTGAGCTGCTTGGTGTAGATAGAGTCGCGGTCAAGAGTATAATCCACCGCAAATGAAACGCCAGCAACAATCATCAGAGGGATAAACAGACCGTAGCCGTTCGATAATTCGGCAATAAGGAATATGGCGGTAAGCGGTGCTTTCATCACGCCCGACATCACTCCTGCCATACCCACCAACGTGAACGATACGATTGAGATGTCCCAATCGAAGCAAGCATTACATACCAATGCTACGATAGCGCCCATAAATGCTCCGACAAACAGCGATGGAGCAAATGTTCCTCCGACACCACCCGAAGCGTTGGTTGTCGCCATGGCAACAACCTTACAGAACATAATAGCCGTAACATAGACTATGGCAACCCACTCAATATTACTAAACTTAAAGAATAGCGAATTATCGAACAGCGCTGCTACATTACCATGCATCAAGGCGGTCATGCCCTCATATCCCTCGCCATACAATGGAGGGAAGATAAAGATAGAAACGCCCAATACAACGCCTGCGAACAACCATCGCTTACCTTGTGTAGGAATGTGTTTTACGAATTTGCCGACAATCGAATTTATCGATGTGAAGTAGTATGACATCAAGCCACAACATACTCCTAGCAACGCATATAGCGGTATGTGCTTGATTAGGAAAGCATCACCTTCGCCGAGCGATACGGCAAACACAGGGTCGAATCCACGAAATACCAAAGCTGTGGTTGTGGCAGTAACCGAAGCGAGCAAAAGCGGAAATACAGATGCTGAAGTGATGCCCAACATCAAAATCTCCAGCACAAATACTACTCCCGTAATGGGTGCCTTGAAGATGGCAGCCACCGCGGCTCCAGCACCACAACATAACAGCAGGGTTAAATCCTTGTAATTCAACTTTGCCATCTTGCCTACATTCGAGCCAATGGCTGCACCCGTAAGCACAATAGGTGCCTCGGGACCAACCGAGCCACCAAATCCGATGGTGGTAGCACCGCCGACGATTGATGTCCAGCAATTATGCGAAGCGATGCGAGAATCTCGTCGCGACATGGCGTAAAGCACACGCGTTACACCCTCCGATATTCCGTCGCGCACGATGTATTTTACAAATAGCGTAGCCAATATGATTCCTATGGCGGGGTAAATCAGATATAGTATCTGAGCCCTATCCACAGGAAACCATGTGACTAGCGCCGAACGAACTCCATGAAGCAGCCACTCAAACACGCACGTTCCCAAACCTGCCAATAAACCCACCACAACGGCAAGCAGAGCCATCAACTGACGATTAGTCAGTCGATTACTCAGGCGTCGCACAGAACGTAGAACCCAATGCGAAAGTTGCTCCTTAAAGTTTTTGAACATCTGCTATTTATTTTGAGCTTTTGTATGCCTCAGACTGCTGGCGAATAAGCTCTGCGTCCTCGAAGTAGTTGATTTTCATAGCGCGACGTACCATGTCCAATGTCTCGGCAGCCTCGGCACGTGCAACGTCGCAACCCTTTTTCAAGATTTCGTAAACACCCTCAATATCCTGCTCATACTCATGACGACGTGCGCGGATAGGCTCCAACATCTCCTGCAATACGGCATAGAGGAACTTCTTACACTTCACGTCACCCAAGCCACCACGCTTGTAGTGCTCCTTAAGTTCGTCAAGGCATGCATACTCGGGCAAGTATTCAGCGAAATGCTCTGTGCGAGAGAATGCGTCGAGGTAAGTGAATACACAGTTTCCCTCCACAGAACCTGGATCCTCAACACGCAAGTGATTAGGGTCGGTGTACATGCTCATTACCTTCTTGCGCAAATCCTCTGGAGTGTCCGAGAGATAGATGCAGTTACCGAGTGACTTCGACATCTTTGCCTTTCCGTCAGTTCCAGGCAGACGCAAACAAGCAGCGTTCTGTGGCAACATAATCTCTGGCTCGACGAGAGTCTCTCCGTAGATAGAGTTGAATTTATGAACAATCTCACGAGTCTGCTCAATCATAGGCTCTTGGTCGGCACCCGCAGGAACTGTTGTTGCGCGGAACGCTGTGATGTCTGATGCCTGAGAGATAGGGTAGGTGTAGAATCCCACAGGGATTGACTTACCAAATTCGCGCATCACAATCTCGGTCTTAACCGTTGGGTTGCGCTCCAAGCGAGCCACTGTCACAAGGTTCATATAGTAGAATGCCAACTCGGTGAGCTCTGGCACCATGCTCTGAATGAAGATTGTCGATTTTGTAGGGTCGATGCCGCAAGAGAGGTAGTCGAGTGCTACCTCAATGATGTTCTGACGCACCTTTTCAGGGTTGTCAGCGTTGTCGGTTAGAGCCTGAGCATCGGCAATCATAATAAAAATCTTCTCAAAAAGACCTGAGTTTTGCAACTCTACGCGCTGGCGCAACGAGCCAACATAGTGTCCCAAATGAAGTTTTCCGGTGGGGCGGTCGCCCGTAAGAATAATCTTTCCCATATTATTTTATTTTCTTAATTTTCACAATAGCAATTGTATGCCTACAATCCAAAATATTTACAAAAATAACAATTTATAGCTGACCCACCAAAAAAGTTTGAAAGTATAGTTTTTTTTTATACTTTTGCGTAGTAAATGCATTATATCCTATGACTATAATCCAACTTCAGTACCTCATCGAGGTAGCTAATTGTGGCAGTTTTTCTGCAGCCTCGGAACATTGTTTTGTAACCCAACCATCGCTTTCGATGCAGATAAAAGCATTGGAAGAGGAGTTGGGAGTGGTGTTGTTAGACCGCTCGAAAAAACCTGTAATTCCTACCGAGGCAGGTAATGTGGTTATTGCTCAGGCGCAAGAGACATTAAAGGCGTATAATACTATACGTGAGTCGGTTGCAGAGTTGAAGGGAGAGACCGCTGGTAAAATTAGATTGGGTGTAATTCCTACAATTGCTCCATATTTGTTGCATAAGTTTATCCCCGATTTTGTGAAGCAATATCCGCGTGTGGAATTAGAAATTAGGGAGATGGTGACAGCCGATATTATCGAGGCCTTGAAGCGCGATAAAATTGATGCGGCGTTGGTGGCAAGTGGTACGTGTGGTGAGGGTATCTTAGAACGAGATTTGTTCAGTGATACGTTCTATGCCTACGTCTCTCCATCGAACTCTTTGTTCGAACGTTCGAATATTCGTATCGAGGATATTGACATGAAGGATCTCATTCTGCTTAGTCCAGGTAACTGTATGCGTGACCAGATTTTGGAGTTGTGTCAGGCTCGCCGTAATGTGCCATCTAACTACTATTTTGAGTCGGGCTCTTTGGATACACTCATGCGTATTGTGGATTGCACATCAAGTATGACGATAATTCCCGAAATGGCATTGGAGTATATCCCTGCATCTCGTAAAAACCAGGTCAAGACGTTGGCAAAATCGGCAACCTCACGACGCATCGCCATCGCTATACGTCGCACCTACGTTAAAACGTCGATAATCGCGGCGTTGGAGAAGACGATTACCGATAAAATCGCCATGGAGAAAGCTGCAAGATAGAATTCGGTGCGCTAAAGAGATAGGGGTAATTGAGTCGGAGGATTCAGTTACCCATTTTTTTTCGTCGTTTGCCAATTCTAATAAGTGTAAAATAATGGACAAATTCACATTTTATGCGTAACACCGCGCGTAATTATTTCGTATTATCACAAAAAAAATGTATATTTGCGAAGTTATAACAATATGTATTTGTAGAACGGCTTGATTACTGCATGCGGTCATGCAGGAAAAGAGCAGAAAAATATCACAAAATATGGAAAAATTGATTGAAACCATAGTTACAGCAATTCAAGACAAAAAAGGTAAGGATATTGTATCGTTAGATTTGACAGGCTTCGACGGAGCTATTTGCTCACATTTTGTGGTGTGTAATGCCGATTCAACAGCTCAGGTGGCTGGTATTGCCGATGGTGTAGAGCAGGCAATGCTTGAGAAGTTGGGCGAGAAGGTGTGGCGCATCGAAGGTCAGCAGAATGCATTTTGGATAGCAATGGATTACCTTGATGTGGTGGTGCATATTTTCCAAACAGAGCTTCGTGAGTATTACAAGTTGGAAGAGTTGTGGGCTGATGCTCCAATCAAGAAATATGACTACGAATTGTAAAGTATGGCAAAGAAGACAGGTAACAACAAGAACATAAATCTACGTTTCAGATTCAACTTCATGTGGATCTGGGCGATTATCATTATCTCCATCATTGGTTATTCATTTTTCGGTGGCGGCTCTAAGGAGCCCGTGGTTGCAGAGTGGAACACTGTTGCCGAGATGATTCGCAAGGGGGAGGTTGAGCGCATAAAGGTAATTAACAAGAACACAGCCGAGGTCTATTTGACCGATCAGGCTATTGAGCAGTATCAGTCAGCCGAGGATGGTAATCGTTTTAAGAATATTCCCGAACATGGTAAGCAACTGACATTTACTATTGGCTCTGTAGATATTTTAGACCGTGACGTTAAGCAAGCCGTAGCAGAGTCGGAGATGGAATCCAACCCTGTGAGCCTTGAGTATATAAATGAGAGCCACAGCTGGAGCGATATGATTATCAACTTCCTGCCTTGGTTGCTCCTTATCGGCATCTGGTTCTTCTTCATACGAGGAATGATGCGCGGTGGAGGTGGTGCCGGTGGCAACATCATGAATGTTGGCAAGGCTCGAGCTCAGGAGTTTAACAAAGAGGACAAGGATAAGCGCGTCACATTCAAAGATGTGGCAGGCTTGGAGGAGGCTAAGGTCGAGATAATGGAGATTGTGGACTTCCTTCGCAAAGCAGATAAATATCGCGAGTTGGGTGCCAAGATTCCTAAGGGTGCACTGCTTGTAGGTCCTCCGGGAACAGGTAAGACATTGCTCGCAAAGGCTGTTGCAGGTGAGGCTAATGTACCATTCCTATCAATCTCGGGTTCTGATTTCGTGGAGATGTTTGTGGGCGTTGGTGCGTCGCGTGTTCGCGACTTGTTTGAGCAGGCGAAGCAAAAGGCTCCATGTATTGTCTTCATTGACGAGATTGATGCCATTGGTCGAGCTCGTGGTAAGAATGCGGGATTTTCAGGCAATGACGAGCGTGAAAATACCCTCAACCAGATGCTCACCGAGATGGACGGTTTCCAAACCAATGCGGGAGTTATTGTGTTGGCGGCAACTAACCGTGCTGATATATTGGACAAGGCTTTGATGCGTGCAGGTCGTTTTGACCGACAGATTGAGGTAGGTTTGCCTGATGTTAAGGAGCGTGAAGATATTTTCAATGTTCATCTGCGCAATATTAAGTTGGGCGACAATATCGATCGCAAGTTCCTTGCAAAACAGACTCCGGGCTTTTCGGGTGCCGACATCGCCAATGTATGTAACGAGGCAGCGCTCATCGCGGCTCGTAACAACAAGAAGAGTGTGGAGCGTGATGATTTCATGGCAGCTATTGATCGCATAGTTGGTGGCTTGGAGAAACGTAATAAATCGATGACGCAGGCAGAGCGTCGCGCCACGGCGATACACGAGGCTGGACATGCCACTGTTATGTGGTTGCTGAAGGAGTGTGACCCGGTATTGAAAGTTACGGTTATACCTCGAGGCAATAGCTTGGGTGCAACGTGGTCGGTGCCAGATGAGGAGCGAGTTCACGTAACCGATGCAGTGTTGCAGGATAAGTTGGCAGGAATGCTTGGAGGACGCATAGCTGAGGAGGTTAATTATGGTACGTTGGGTGCTGGAGCCCTGAGCGATTTGGAGCGAGCTACAAAGATGACCTACGCCATGGTGGCATTCTATGGCATGAGCAAGAAAATTGGTCCTATAAGTTTTTACGACGCTGCGGGCACACGTGACACCTTCACAAAGCCTTACAGCGAGCAGACTGCCGTAGCAATCGACAATGAGGTACGTCGCATATTGGACGAGGCCTACACTCGTGCACGTGACATTATAGAGAAGCATAACGACAAGATTAACCAGATGGCTGATTTGTTGCTCGAGAAGGAGACTATCTACGCCGAGGATATAGAGCCAATTTTGGGTCGCGCTGCGCAAAGTCAGCTCAAGAGTGAAGAAAATTTAGATAACAATACGCAGACAACTTCATCACATCAAGGTGTAACAGTTGCCGACTAACCCCAAAGTATAGATACTATGTCAGATAAAATGAAGAACCTCTTGATACGCTCACTCAGCGGCGTAGTGATGTTTGTCGTGGTGTTGGGTGCTATATTGGGCTCGAAATGGAGTTTCGGAACGCTGGTGATGCTCATTGCACTTGGCGGCGAATGGGAATTTTACCGTTTTGCACAAAAGGCTGGTTACTCGCCTCAGCGTCTGTTGGGATTGATAGCAGGAGCCTCTATTGTGAGCATTTCGTTTGCAATGATGTTTCTTTTCAGCAAGGATAACACGTTGCCAGTCAATGGAATGTCGCTTGCGTTGGGCTTGGCGTTGTTTGTAATGCTGCTCGTGCCGGTGATGTTTATCTGTGAGCTATATCGTAAAAGCGATACCCCTATTGCTAATATAGGTGCTACTCTGACGGGCGTGATATATGTGGCATTGCCAATGTCGTTGCTGTTGTTCATTCCGCTGCTGTTAAGCAATGGCGAGTGGAATCCATGGAGTGTAATATTCTATATCTTCATCATCTGGGCAAACGATGTGTTTGCGTACTTGTTTGGTATTACGTTGGGTAAGCATCGTCTATTCGAACGCATCTCTCCAAAGAAGTCGTGGGAGGGCTTTGTTGGAGGTTTGTTGGGAGCTATGGCTATGGGTTATGTTGCCGCGATCGTTATGAATGGAGATGTGTTAATCTGGGTAGGTATGGCACTTATTGCCGCCATCACGGGTGTTTTTGGCGACTTGGTGGAGTCGTTGTTTAAGCGTTCGGTTGATGTGAAGGATTCGGGAAATATCATTCCGGGTCATGGAGGCTGGCTCGATCGTTTCGATGCGCTGATTTTGTCAGTCCCATTTGTGTTTATCTACCTCATGTTTTGTATAAATTAAGAAACCTAAAACTTTAATAATATGAAAATCAATAAAGAAGGATACCGAATTATCGCCATCTCAGGACTTATATGTCTTGTTTTGTGGTTGCTGACCTACTATTTTCAGAGTCATCATGACGGCACGGGAATACTCATCACCAGCGGAATTGTCCTTTTCGCCTTTTGGTTGTTTATTATTGCGTTCTTCCGTGAGCCACGTCGAGTGAAGATTCACGATGAGGAGTTGATATTTTCACCATGCGATGGACGTGTTGTTGTGACTGAGGTAGTCTATGAGGACGAGTATTTGAAGCAGGATATGTTGCAGATTTCTATCTTCATGTCGGTGACTAACATTCACATGAACTGGTTGCCAGTGGGTGGTGAGGTTGAATATTACAAGTATCACCCCGGACGTTTCTTGATTGCATGGCACCCTAAGTCTTCAACCGAGAATGAGCGTACAACAACAGTTGTGAAGATGGATAACGGCAATAGCATCTTGTTCCGTCAGGTGGCAGGTCTTATTGCTCGACGTATTGTGTCATACATCAAGGTGGGCGAGCGAGTGAAGCAGAACGATGTGTTCGGTTTCATTAAGTTCGGTTCGAGAATTGATGTGTTGGTTCCAAAGGATTGTGAATTGTTGGTAGAGATTGGTGATCCTGTAAAGGGTTCACAGACTCCATTGGTTCGTTTGAAGAAATAATTTTTGAGATACTATGGCTCTTACACCACAGAATATACTGCGTTTTTGTGCGGGAATAGTGATTGCTGCTGGAATACTTTTTTTGATTTGGTATTTCAGTTCTGTGGTTATATACATACTTGTTTCGGCGGTGCTCGCCATCATGGGTCGTCCGTTGGTTAATTGGTTGTCAAAAAAGCATATCGGCAAGCATGTGATGCCTCGTTGGGCTGCGGCGACCATAACGTTGATAGTCATCATCTCATTGTTTTTGGTCTTCTTCTCGCTCTTTATTCCGCTTATCTTCTCAAAGATAAACGAGTTTACGCAGCTCGATTTCTCATCGGTGCTTGCATCTGTCGAGGAGCCAATAGCCCACGCACAGCAATATTTGAGTCGCACGTTTGCTATACCCGAGACTCACTTTGCACTGTCAGATACAATCATAGACTCGTTTAAGAAGTTGGTAAATTACAATACATTGAACAACACGGTAACCTCTATTGTTAGTTTCACGTTGTCGATGTTGATATCGGTTTTCTCAATATCGTTTATTACCTTCTTCTTCCTTAAGGAGGACGGATTGTTCTACGCCATGGTAACAAGTCTGTTCCCCGCACGCTTGCAGCAGAATGTGACACGAGCATTAGACTCTATCACCCACCTGTTGGCTCGTTATTTTACGGGTATTCTAACCGAGAGTGTCATCTTGATGGTGGTAATCTCAACCACTATGATTTTGCTCGGAATGAAGACCGATAATGCACTTCTGGTGGGTTTGATTATGGGTGTGATGAATGTTATACCGTATGCGGGTCCGCTCATGGGTGGTATCATATCGGCGTGCATAGGTATCATTGCTCCGTTTGAGGGCATGACGGCTGTAAACACATTCTTAACCATAGGCTTTACACTGTTTTGCATCAAGGGTTTTGATGACTTCGTGTTGCAGCCAACAATCTACTCGGAACGAGTTAAGGCTCATCCGTTGGAGGTGTTCCTCGTGATTCTTATTGCGGGTTATATGGCTGGTATCGTTGGAATGTTGCTCGCTATCCCTTCATATACCGTACTCAGAGTATTGGCAAAGGAGTTCTTCTCGCAGTTTGCATTGGTGCAAAAGCTAACCCAAAACATCTAATACGAAGTGATGGTAATAAAAGGAGTTGTTATTCATGGTGCGCAGTTGGGTCGTAAGATGGGTTTCCCAACAGCAAATATAGATACTCGCGCCATTGAAGGCATTGAAAATGGGGTCTATCTCTCGGAAGTAGATATTCAAGGTAAGGTATATAAGGCTATGTCGAACATTGGTTTTCGTCCGTCGGTAGATGGTCGAACACGACTCTTGGAGACCCATATATTCGATTTTGAGGGTGACATCTACGGAGAGACCATAGCGGTAAATCTTATTAAAAAGATACGCGATGAACAACGCTTTGCATCGCTTGAGGAGTTGCAACAGCAACTGAGGCTCGATGCGGAAATCTGCTCCCAGTCTTAATATTACAAAATAAAAAAGGTTGCTAACTTTCGAGGGTTGCAACCTTTTTGCTTACTTTACCAAATATCCTTTATCGCCTGGAATACATCAATCCAGATGTAGTACATCATAAATCCTCCAGCAATCAACTTTAGACCCGTGCCGACAAAGAATGATAACAACGATCCGAATCCAACTACGAGGGCTTTATCAAGCGGTTGTTTTTTCGTGAGTAGCTCTCCGATAACGGCGCCAGCGAAAGGTCCAATCAATATACCTATGGGTCCCATGAATATCATACCTGCCAATACACCTATCGTTGCTCCGATAATTCCAGCTTTTGAGCCACCAAATAGTTTGCTAAAGTAGCCAGGAAGGATATAGTCAAGCACAATGATAACAATAGATATAGCACCCCAAATCCATAATTGATTGACGGACAATTCACTCGATGTGCAGAAGTAGGCGCATACCATGCCTGCAAATGAGAGCAATGTTCCAGGTATGATGGGAAGTATTGCTCCCAATATACCCATAATGCCACATACGATGGCTATTATCGACAACAATATGTCCATCTATTTAACCAAATGGTTGGTTGCTGAGTCGGGGAATATAACCCAAGGCTTGAATGTCTTTGCCTCCTCGAAATCGAGCAAAGCATACGATACGATAATCACCAAATCGTCCACGGCAACCTTGCGTGCTGCAGCTCCATTAAGGCAGATGCAACCGCTACCGCGTTCGCCTTTGATGATGTATGTCTCGAAGCGTTCGCCGTTGTTGATGTCGAGAATCTGCACCTTCTCGCCCTCAATCATGTTTGCTGCATCCATCAAATCCTCGTCGATTGTGATGCTTCCCACATAATTCAAGTTAGCCTGCGTAACTCTTACGCGGTGAATTTTTGATTTTAATACCTCAATCATCATGGCTATTTAATTCTAACGTTGTCAATTAATCTGATGTTGCCTGCCTGAACAGCAATGCAGCCTTGGATATTCTCACTCTCCGACCACGACTTTACCTGCTGCATAGTTAAAGCATCTACGGCTTGGAAATAGATTACCTTTAGCAAAGGGTTACTCTCAACCTCTGCCACCACCCAATCGGTGAGCTCAGCTGGAGACATCTCCTGCGCCTTGTCGGCACATTGTGATATAACTTCGTAGATGTGTGGCGCAGCGGCACGATGAGCCTCGTCCAAAAGTGTATTGCGTGACGATAGAGCCAAGCCATCGGTGTCGCGAATGATTGGACACTCCACAATCTGAATATCCATCTGGAGCTGCTTAATCATAGCCTTGATGACTGCAATCTGCTGAAAATCCTTCTCGCCGAAGTATGCCTTCGCTGGGCTTACGATGTCGAACAGGCGGCTCACCACCTGCGCTACGCCGTTGAAGTGACCTGGGCGAGTAGCGCCCTCCATAACTTTGTCAATTAGGTCGAAATCAAATTGGCGAGTATCTGGCTCTGGATATATCTCCTCCACCGAAGGCATCAATACATAATCAGCGCCCGCCGCCTCCAAAATGGCAGCATCAGCCTCTGGTGTGCGAGGATAGTTTCTTAAATCGTTTTTATCATTGAATTGAGTGGGATTGACAAATACGCTTACCACCACTGTCTGGCACTCTTTGCGTGCTTTCTCGACAAGTGAACGATGTCCTGCGTGAAGTGCTCCCATAGTGGGAACAAAACCTATGCCTGCACGGTCAAATGTCGATAATTCTTGTTTGAGTTCGTTTACTGTGTAAAATGTTTTCATTTTTATAGACCATTAACCCTATAAAATCGTGGCAAAGTTATATAATTATATCGGAATTAAAAATTTCGTACACCGATAATAATCAAATAAGACAAAAAAAAGTTCCTCTTGGAGGAGGAACTTTTTAACAATGCTATATGCTCATTAGTTAAGCGATGGCAAGAATGACCACTCCTTTGAGTAGTGCAACATCTGCTCGATGTAATTGTTCTGAGGAACAAGTTTTACATCTACAATCTCGTCACCCTGCTTAACCAACTCGTAGTCGGGATTTACAAAACCGCTATATGGCTCAATGCCGAGCTTGTTGTAACGCTCCAAAACCTCCTTGTGAAGCTCTGGGTCAATCTTCACAGCATACTCCTCTACGAGCTTGCGACCAGCCTCGTAGTCACCTGTTGACTTGATGCGCTGCACCTCGAACAAAAGCTCGCCGAAGAGCTTGCGCAATGCCTCGAAATCGTTTACTACAATATATGACTTGCCGTCCTGCTTTACCCACTCGATGACGTTGTCTTTCTTGCCATGCTCGTAGCACCACTCGGCGATGAGTTTGCGGTTACGCATGTGCGACTCCTCGACATTCTTACCAAGCTCGATGCGTGCCAACTGTGTCATGATACCGTTCATGATGTAGTCGGCATACTGAGCCTTTGCTACGTCAAGCGATGGTATAAGACCAATCTCTACCATTTTAGGGTCGCCCAAGTAGTAAAGACCAAAGAGGTCGGCACGAGTCTCCTCCAATGTCGAAGTGTAGCTCTTCAACTCGCCACCCTTCACGCCTGGAGCCAACTGACCTGAACCATGACCCAAGCACTCGTGAAGGTCGGTGTGAAGGTCATCACCCAACTTGCCAAACTCGGCGATGCGAGCGCGGTCCTCCTCGCGGAGCATAAACTCCTCGTTGAAGCCGTTGCCCTGAGCAGCCTTGTCGTAGGCGTAGGTGATGTTGTCGATAGTTACCGACTTAGAGCCATACTCCTTACGAATCCAGTCGGCGTTAGGAAGGTTGATGCCGATAGGTGTTGCAGGGTAGCAATCGCCACCAAGCATAGCTACGGTGATAACCTTTGCCGATACGCCCTTCACCTCCTTCTTGCGGAAGGCTGGGTTGATAGGAGCATTATCCTCGAACCACTGTGCATTAGCAGCGATAATCTGTGTGCGGCGGCAAGCGAGGCTATCCATAAAGTTTACAGTACCCTCCCAAGAAGCCTTGCGACCAAGTGGGTCACCGTAATCCTCGATGAAGCCGTTTACGAAATCTACGTTTGACTCGTTGTCGCCAACCCACAATACATTGTAGCGGTCGAACTCGCGCAAGTCGCCTGTGCGGTAGTAATTAACCAAAGCGTTGATGATGCTCTTCTGAGGCTCCTCGGCTACACCTGCAGCCTGCTCCAACCAGAATACAATCTGCTGGATAGCGTCAGAATACATGCCGCCCAATTTCCATGTGCGCTCAACGATGTTACCGTTCTCGTCCTTTATGAGCTTCGAGTTTAGACCGTATGATATAGGGCGTGGGTCGTTCTCGTCAATCATGTTGGCGTAGAACTTCTCCACCTCTGCCATTGTAACACCCTCGTAGTAGTTGCATGCTGACTCCTTCACCATATCCACACCGTCGGTCTGGTTAAGACGTGAAGCGTAAAGCTCTGCGTTGAAGATGATGTCAAGGAACAACTCCTTCTCAATAGGAAGCTCTACGGCATACTTGTCGAGTTGCTTTGAGAGCCACTCTGCTGAGAACTCAGGCTTGAACTTGTCGTTTGAGTAGTGGTGGTGGATACCGTTGGCAAACCACACCTTCTTCAAATACTTCTCCATAGCCTTGAACTCCTCGCAATCCTTCTTACCCTCGTATGAGGTGTAAATCTGCTCCAGAGCGCGACGTACTGTGAGGTTGTACTTAAAATTCTGGTCGAAGAGAATGTCACGACCACATTTTGTAGCTTGCGATAGATAGTAAACAAGCAACTTCTGGTTTAAAGGGAGCTGCTCAAAACCGGGAACTTCATAACGCAACACTTTGATGTCATCGAAGCGATCAATAATCCATGATGAACCATCAGTTGATGTTGCATCGTCGGCAGTGCATGTAGCTGTCTTGCCGCATGAGTTAAATAAAGAGGTTGTTATTGCCATGACCATTGCAATTGTTATTGCTTTTTTCATTTTCATAATAAAAATAGTCTTTTTAGTGAATATTCGGGGTCAAAGTTATCCAAAAAAAATGAACTACCTTTATAAATAGATTAAATTTTTATTGTAAAACCGTATAAGCATAAAAAAAAGCATATCATCTAATTGAATGATATGCTCCTAACTCTTGTTATAACTTGCAGGTTGCACTCTGAGCTTCAAACCACGGATTTTTTAAATCCTCCTTGTTGTAACCTAATGGCTTACCCTCGGGATAGGAACGCGTCAAGCCACCAGCCTCGGCAAGTATTAATTCACCCGCCGCAGTATCCCATTCGTAGGTGTTGGTGGTGCGCACATAGTAGTCGATGGTGCCTTCAGCCAACAAGCAGAATTTGTAGGAACTACCTTGCTCGATGAGCTTTAGGTCGGGGTGCGACTTGCGAATCTGAGCAATGCGGTCGTGAGTCTCGGGTGTTTGGTGAGAACGCGACACTGCCACACGGAACTCCTCGTGTGCCGCCGAGCTTAATGGGAGGCGCTCCAACATCTGCTCGATTTGCTTTTGACTCAACGATGAATCCTCCTGAGGCTTCACATCTCTGATTAGATATGCTCCAAGTCCACGTGCTGCCACATACATCTTGCAATGGTATGGTACATAAAGAGCCGAAGCGATGCACTCGTTGTTCATCATCAGGGCAATATTTACCGTGAACTCGTTGTTACCTTTGATAAATTCCTTTGTGCCATCGAGTGGATCAACTACGAAAAACATCTCCCAATTACGACGTTCGTCGTACAACATTTCCCTGCCCTCCTCACTAAGAACCGGTATGCGAGTAGGACCTAAACACTCCTTGATGGTGTTGTGAGCCATCTTGTCGGCGATGGTTATAGGGGTGTGGTCACTCTTTAGGTCGATGTGATAGTCATCGTGCTTGTATATCTTCATGATGGCAGCGCCAGCCTTCACGGCTGCGTTGAAGCACTGCGGTAAAAGATATTCTCTAATCTGCTTATCTAAAACTGTTTGTTCGTTCATTGATGCTGTAGGTTTTATTTTTCGTAAAGATACTAAAATTTTATGAAATATTAAATTTTATTTGGCGAAAAAAGATGGTTAAATTACGAATCTGATACAAGATTGTCCTAACTGAACAATCAGGCGCTGACCATTGTCGCAAAACGTGGATCGAAGCAATTGTGGCAAGCCCCCAAGTTAGACCATAGGCTAAGGCTGCCGGAATGGATATAAAGTAGGCGACGCCGATGCCTAGAAGGAGTATGCTGGCGCAAAAGAATAGTGTGGGGAGGTGAAAATCTTGCCTGTCTGTGCGGTAGGTGAGTGCGGTGTCGCTACGTAGAATAGCTTTTTTAGGTATGCGTTGGATTATGTCGGGGGTGATTCCTTCATGAGAGATAACGCCGTCGCGTTGAAATACACAACATGGGGCGAGGGTGTCGTTGTAGATTAATTCTATGTCGCGGTGCGCCGAATCGGAAAGCGTTGTGGCTATACGTTCAATTGCATGAGGTAGCAACGCCGTGTGTGGTTGCAGGGGGATAATGTAATCGTACGAAGCGAAATTTATGGCAGTATTTATAGCCGAGAAAATATCCGTCTTAGAGCAATCCATGACCACTAAACGGCGATATGTGCGGCATGTGGAACGGTATAGGCTGTTGACGCCCGAAGTGTTGTCGTGCGGTAGGGTGTGGTTTACACGTGTTAGATGGTAATGTTTAATGATTTGGAGTAGCTCGCTACGATGTTGCAGACCGTTGAGTAAAACTATTAATTCGTAACGTTGGTATGCGCTACTGAGTAGCGGCTCAATCTCTTTTATTGTGAATATGTCGTGCGTGATTATTGAGCAGCCAATAAACCCAATAGATTCACAACTACCCATTAGCTCCTCTTGGGTTAATTGTTGCCACCGAGCGGCACGCATCGTAAGTAGCGAACGATAGTATATTGCAATGGCTGCGGCAGCCAAAAGTAGAATGAATATAAGTTCTGCTATTTTCATGGATTTACGGGGTTTGTGATTGTGAGAGTTGTCGTTTGTAGGAGGTGATGAGAAGTCTTGCGTCGTGGCACTCTTCTGAAGATAGGAGTGCTCTGATGCTTTGGATTGAGTATCCCTCAACAGAGAGGTGACGACATAGTTTTTTGCGCTGCTGTTCCGATGCCTCGGCGAGCCGTTCCTTAATGATGCGATATTTTAGTGGGCGCTTTAATGCCGTTAGTGTGTATATGGCATCTTCGACAAGTGTGGAGCATTGTGACGAGGCTACTATTTGGAGTAGATGCTTATCTGCGATGTCGATGCCAAAACTTCTCACTATTGCAAGCGCAAGCATCTGTAAATTACGATTATTGCTCTCAAGCAGAGGTTCAATTACAACACATAATGTGCCTTGTCGTATTAGGGTGATGATGCGGGCTGTATCCGTAGGCTGCAACTCGAAGTTAAGCGATGAAATTGTTGGGATTAACTCTGTCGGTTTGGCAGCAATCAAGGTAATGAGGGCATGACTGCGTATATTGTGGTTGTGGCAGTGTAGGTACTTTTTTATTATAGAAATATGTGTTTTGTTTTCGAGGTTTATTGACGAAAGTAGTGTCAGTAATCTGCATTTTTGTAAAGACGATGCGTGGCGTAACAGCCTAAATATGTGCTCTTGAAGATTGTTTTCTTTGACGACACGCTTTATAACCTCCCGTTGGCTGTCGTAGGTGTGTGTTGTCAGCGAGTGAATAGCCTCTATTAAGGTGTTGCGTTGATGGCGTGAAGAGGTTATGATTGTTGTCGTGGAATTTTTATTAAATAATGTTGCAATCAGATTAGCGGTATATCTTTTGTATAGCGCAGAGTGGGCTGAAGATTTAAAATGCGATACTACGGTTAGGTGTAGAATCATAGCGCCGACCACCATCACATATAATATATATAGTACACTCATTTTTTTGCTACATTAAGTAAAGAGCATATTTTATTATAAAGGCGTTGCATGCACAGCGGGAATGTCATGTATTGGTCTACACCAGCCTCTAGTAGACTCAGAATAGTCTGCTCGCTTTGATGCCATGCGATGACAAAGATAGTTGGACGACGGTTGGATACGGTGCGTAGTCGAGGTATAAATCCTTCGCCATTTATTATTGGGGTTATGCATAGGATAATTATTAGTGAGGGTTGTGTGGCAAGCGATACGTTTATGGTTTGCTCTGTTGTGGAGCAGTGTTTTATCTCGCAATGAGATAGTTTTGCAATCTCGGCGACGAGTCTAGCTGAGGCGTGGCAAGGAGAATATAGTACGATATAATTGCTTGTCATTGTCTGTGTAATTGCCTAATTTGTGAAACGAAAAATGTGCCAAAGCAGAAAATTTTCAAAAAAAAGCGTGTTTATGTTTGTGCGGAGAATATTTTTTGTATATTTGCAAGCCGAATTTCGGCAAAAATGTAATTTATTTAAAGAATAATGTACGTTATAGTAGAGATCGCAGGTCAGCAGTTTAAGGCTGAGAAGGGTCGTAAGCTCTATGTTCACCGTCTTCAGAACGACGTAGAGTCGTCAGTGAGCTTCGACAAAGTC
>JAFPAD010000072.1 GCA_017424405.1 Alistipes sp. | reverse complement strand
GACCAATCCATGTTTGGAGCGATTGTGAGTGTATATGTGCCCTCAGACGCTATTGTCTCAGACACAGCCGACGGAAACTCTGGGATGATTGTCTCATCATCAGAGCAAGCGGTGAAGAGCATTGAGAAGCTCAACAAGCCGCACATTAATAATAAAATGTTCTTTTTCATAGCTTTTAATTTTTTGAACTATAATAATAAAGATTTGATTATTTCTTCTTCACTACCATTAAGCTACATACCATTCTCGCGCTGCAGACGTTCAGCCTCCTCATCACTCACCCACTCAAGGATGTTGTAATAGTGACCAACGGTACCTACTGTCTCGCCCAAGTTCTCGACATAGACATGGTTCCACAACTCAACAAAGCGTTGGCATGAATTAAAATATGATGGATAGTAGTAACTATGAGTAGTCAAAATCTTGTTATCACCCAAAATCTGACCAAACACCGAAGCCTCGTCGCTCACAACCTGATCCTTATCCATAGTAACCAACGGATTGGCAAGGTTTTCGGGGTTAAAGGTGATGGTGATATCGTAACCATCATAGAAACAACTGCGTAAAATCACTGTATTCACCTCTGTAGGATGTGCCTCAGTGCGAATCAAGCGCTGGTAGCTGAGGTTATCGCCTGGATAATCGCGCAACAAAAGCGATGTAATGATACACCAACCTGTGAAGTTGTTGCGGTCGAACGGACAACCCTTATACATCACCACCTTAGTCTGGTCGCTATCCTCATAGAGGTCGAACTTAAGTTGCTCTGGCATAACCAACTTCAAGACAAAACCCAACGAGTCGGTAGCCTCGATATTTTCATAGATACCAGCAACCTTCACATCAGCTGCGAGCTTGCCCGCAGGGATAGTTACGCTATTGCTCAACAAGCGATAGTGCTTGCCCTCGATAGCATTGCTACCCTTATCCACGACCTCGACACCAAACGTACGGTCGTAATCGCACGCTACGGTCGATGAGATGGGAACTGTGAAGTATTCCTGATCAACAAGCACCATATTGGTTGATTGCTGCTCGGCAAACATGACATACTCAGCATCGGAATATGTTACATACTCCTCGTTGCAAGACACCGCTCCAAGAGCAATGGCAAATGCTACTAATATATAATGTATCTTCTTCATACTCACCTAAATTATTTATTGCTTTCATTTGGTTGAACCTCCGAGCCAGGAGCCTCAATCTCATGCTGAGGAATAGGCCATACGAACAAAGGATTATCTGCCTTTATCTTGAGTGAACTACCCTCCTCCAACGAGTTGCTCTGAGGCTTACGCTCGAAGCCCTCGCCGTTGTTATACAACTTACCCCAACGCTTGATGTCGTTCAGGCGGAAACCTTCCATGTAGAGCTCGCGCACACGCTCCTCGGCAATCGTCTGGATACAGTTGGCAGCGGTGAGTGATACCGAGCCACCTGATGCGAAACGGCTCGCACGCAATGTTGAGAGGTCCTTCGACGCCAACGCATAGTTTGGTGTCTGCTGACGGCAATAAGCCTCGGCACGAATCAAATATTGCTCAGCCAAACGGAATGGCTTAGGCATTGAAACGTGATAAATCAACGCTTGCGAGATGAAATTCTGATTACCATAATACTTCACCAGCAAAGGCCATGTGAGGTTATGGTCGTAACCTGTCGCAAAGTTTGCGAAATATGAGCTGTAACGCAAATCGCTTGACGCATAAAGGTCGAGAACCCACTGCGCAGGCACGTAGTCAGGATAGCAGTAATAGTAATCGTTGTTGAAGTTCAGGAATGTCTGACCCAACGCACCACCATAAGATGTTGTGGTGAAACCTACCTGCCAAATTACCTCGGTACCCAAATCATACTGCCACATATAGTCGAAGAACGACATACCTCCTGTGTAGGCAACATTGGCAGCCGACAAAGCGTAAGCATTGTTCTCGTGATCGATGAGCTTCGACGAGTACTTGATGGCATCGTCCCAATTCTGCATATTCAACGCCACACGTGCATGCAAAGCGTGAGCCACGCCTTTTGTAATATAGTATGAACTGTAAGCATCGTAATCCTCGTCCAAAAGCTCCTCAGCCTTAGCCAAATCCTCCAACACAAACTGATAAGTGTCATACAACGAAGCGCGACGAGCAGGCTCCTTCTCAGAGTACTTTCTGCGAATAACCATACCCAACTCGTCCGTAGCTGTGGCTGGGTCGTAAGCCTTACAATAGTTCTTCAAAAGCTCAGAGTAAGCCAACGCACGAATGGTGTAAACCTCACCTGTGTAGAACTCGAGAGTTGTGATGCGATCATCGTCGGTCTGTGCCTCGAGAACCTTATCGATACGCTCCAAGTAGAAGTTACAGTTTGAAATTACAGAGTAAAGACCTGCATACACCGACTCAATCTCGGCTGTTGTAGGACGTATATCCCACTGCCAGAAGCTACCATAGACATTGGTGTAGCCATCGACAGCATATACCAAGTCGCTCTGGATATCGGGCAGAAGTGTAAGATAACCACTAAAGAGTGAGCTACTCTTTAGCAATGCGTAAATACCTGTTACGGTCTGCTCAGCATCTTCAAAAGTCTTCATCGCCTCAGCCTCAGGAATAGCCGAACCCGGCTCCTTCTCAAGACATGATGAGAGGGTAATTGAAGCCGCCACAATGGCGAACATCACCTTTATATTATATAATGTATATTTCATGATGCATTAGAATGTTAAGTCAAGACCAAAAGTGAACTGACGCGACATTGGGTACTGTGCCGCATAGATATTTGATGTACCCTCAGGATCCAAGCCCGAGAATTTTGAGAATGTAAGCAAGTTCTGAGCCTGAGCATATACTCTCACACCACCGATTGCACGTGTTTTCTTCAAGAGCGACGATGGCAATGAGTAGCTAAGCATCACATTCTTCAAACGCAAGAACGATGCGTCCTCCAACAAACGGCTATCAAACTCGGTGTACTCGCCATGACGTGGAATGTCGGTAACATCACCTGGCTGCTTCCAGCGCTTCAACAGACGTGACGACTGGTTGTAAGATGCGAAGCGACCATTCGACTCGTCGAAGTAGCGGTCGTTGTTAATCATCCAACGGTCAGCCACCCAGCTGAACTGAGCGCTCAACGCAAGACCCTTCCAGCTCAACGCAGTACCGAAACCACCCTGCCATGGAGCATGGTAGCTCTTGCCTACGAGAACCTTATCCTCGTCACGAAGCTCGGTGGTGAGCTCGCCATTCTTGTCATACCACAAAGCATCACCATTAGCTGGGTTTACACCTGCATAGCGGTTGATGTAGAACTCGCCCAAAGGACGACCCACAACCAACTTGGTGTTGGTATTTGAACGCTCATACTCCTTCACGCCATTGTAGAGCTCAACAATCTCGTTGTGGTTGTACGACACGTTGGCATTAACCGACCAGTTGAATGATGGTGTTGCCACGAGTGTAGCATTCACATTAACCTCGGCACCCGCATTAACCATCACACCCACGTTGTCCCAATAGTAACCATAGCCTGTTGTTGCATAAGGCGCAGGTACCTCCATGAGCATGTCAGAGGTGCGCTTGTAGTAGAGTTCCAAATCGACGTTGAGACGATGCCAGAAACCTGCATGTATAGCAAAGTTGTTTGTCCAAGGCTTCTCCCAACCCAGATTCTCGTTACCGGGCTGCATCAACGCCACACCGGCATCACCCACATAATCCAAGCCTCCACCAACTAAAGCCATGTGCTCATAGTTTGGAATTGATGAGTTACCCGAAGTACCTGTCGAGATTGAGATTTGGGCATTTGTAAGCCAGCTAGACACTGAATCCATGAACTTCTCGTTACGTATATCCCACATAAAACCTAACGACCAGAAAGCCGCCCAGCGACGTGATGAACCGAAGCGCGATGAGCCATCGGCACGCACAGCAGCCTCAACGAAGTAAGTGTTGCGGAAGTTATACTCGCCACGTGAGAAGAACGACAAGAATCCATAATCGGAGTCTGTTGTATCACCCCACGATGTTGCACGTGTACCTGTTGAGATATTTGTCAAGCGGTCGTTGTTCTGACCCTTAGTCATGAGGCTGAATGCCTCGTAGTGATAATCCACGCCCTCGTGACCAACCATGAAGTTGAACGAGTGGTCGTTATTAACATCGAATTGGTAGTTCGCCGTATTGGTAACTGTAAGCGTGTGACCATCGGTTGTTGAGCGTGATGCTGTACCCTGACCCTGATTAGGTGTGTAGCTTGGGTATGACACGCCAAAACCTGTGGTGTGCGAATAATCAACACCAAACTGCGAACGCAATGTCAATCCCTCGATAGGCTTTGCCTCAGCAAACACGGTCGAGATAATCTTATACTTCTTGTATGTGACAGGGTTATTCTTTAGCCACTCCAATGGGTTCTGACCATTACCCTTCCATGAGCCATCTTTGATTGAGGCAATCGAGCCATCGGCACGATGTGGGTCCCAATAAGGCATCATGAAACGAGCCGCCGAGATGGGAGTAACCAATGTATATGAGCCCTCGTCAGCCTGCTGGATATTCTGAAAGTTGAGCATTGAGTTGCTACCAACCTTCAACCACTGAGCTGCCTTACGCTCGAAGTTGGCACGCAACGAGTAACGCTCGAACATTGAGCCTACTGCCGTACCATCTTGGCTGTAATAACCTCCTGAGATGTAGTAGTTGCTCTTCTCGTCAGCACCCGAAACAGAAATCTCATGGCTCTGCAACATGGCTGATGAGTTGAACACCTCGTCCATCCAATTAACATTTGTCTTGCTCAACACGTTATAGTTCTGACCCTCGGTCATGCCAATCTCCTTCTCGTAGGCAATACGCTCGGCGGTGTTCATCAAATCCCACTTACCGCTTGCCACCTGCGAGAATCCCATCTGCATGCGATACTCGATACGTGGACGCTCAGCCATACGACCGCGCTTGGTGGTGATTACGATAACACCATTGGCAGCACGCGCACCGTAGATTGAAGTTGATGAGGCATCTTTCAATACCGTAAGTGACTCGATGTCGGCAGGATTGATTGTGTTGAAATCGCTGCTTGAGATAGGCACTCCGTCCAAGATGTAGAGGGGTGCTGTACCTGAATTGATTGAGTTTGTACCACGAATTGTCATCACAGCCGAAGCGCTTGGCTCACCCGTGTTTGACAAAACCGACAAACCCGCAACCTGACCCTGCAATGCTTGGTCGAACGCAGCTGTTGGCGTAGACTCAATCTTCTCGGTCTTAACCGATGATATAGAGCCAGCTACGGTACCCTTCTTACGTACACCGTAGGCAATGACCACCACATCGTCGATAGACTCCGACTCAGGCTTCATCTCTAAGTTGAACTTAACCTCGCTCTTATCGGTTGGAACAGTGTAGTCCACACTCTGGAATCCCAAATATGAGAACTGAAGCACTGTACCACCCTTCACTGTGATGCTATACGCACCATCAATGTCGGAGGCTACTCCTTGCATTTCGCCGGCAACAATCGACACTCCAATCAGAGGCAACTTATCCTCTGCCGAGATGATTGTTCCGCTAACGGTCACATTTGCTCCACCCTGTGCATAGACATGATGTGGCAAGACACAAAAAAGTGTCAGCAAAAGACCTAAAACCAGTTTATATAAATCATTTATTCGCATAGCGGCGCAAAAGTAACACTTTATATCCAAACAGCCAACCTTTTTTTAACATTTTTATGCACAACATTAGATTCTGTTAAAGAATTTTATTATAATTAATAATATACCCTATTAACAACAGCATAAATATGCAAAATATGCGTGATAAATCCTTTGGTTCATTGCATAGCCCACAGCGACATTGCAACGAGTTTGGCATAACACTTGTGAGAAGAGTCTGCAGAATAAACCAAAATGGAAATGACATGAAAAAAATTCTACTTACATTATCATTATTCGCTGTAATGGCCGTTACAGTGGGCTGTTCCGAGAAAGCTAAATGGGATCACAAGCAGAAAGAGGCTCTGCGTAATGCCTTGAAAACCTATCGCGAGATGGTCTATTTGCAAGACTTGACCGAGCCTGAATTTGTGATTTTCACCGATGGTGTTGCTGGCGACATCGAGACTGCATATCCCGTATATGCAACATTTATGCAGTTGCCTGCAGTCGATGACACATTGGACATGTTTGTGGTGACAGCCATCGTCGAGGAGCTTCAGGAGGACGCCAGCAACATGCGCCACCTCTACCCCTATCGTACGCTTGTAAATCGAGGAATACTGCCCGACAAGCTCTCACACGAAGAGCGTCATGCGTTCTACAATTGTTTAGCACAGAAGGTGAACAGCTACTACAACACGTCAATAAACCAATTCATAAGCGACGTATTAAAGTCTGACACATCATCACAAACTCAGATAGGCAAATTCCAACAACAATGCGCCAACGACCTCTTTAACTGGGTGATAGAGGTTACCGAAGTTGATGTCATGGAGCCTGCAACAACTCAACCTTCGCAACCTAAGAAATAACCACCATCAATCGTAATATTACCTTTTTTCCTAACAGCAAGAGAGGCTGCATAACCAACTCGGTTAGCAGCCTCAATTCTATTTACATGTAAACAGCAGAACTTACTTCTGCAAGAAATCCTTGTTCACAATGACCCTCACAGCCTTTTCAAGCATGTTAAACTTCAGAGGGGTGTTACCCAACAACTCGCCATCAACCTCGACCAAAATGTCGGGCGTAGATTCGATGCGCAGGTTACGACCTCGATAGTGTTTCACATGACCAATGCTATAGATATCACCATTAAACAGACGACGCAAGCGGAAGATAATCTGCCACCAATACATCGGACGAATGAGCGTAATGTCGAACAATCCATCATCGGCTACCGCCAACGGAAGCTGTTGCGTACCACCTCCATTATACTTACCGATACCTATGGCAGCACTGAATAGAAGGTTATTATGCACCAACTCATCGTCAATCCACACCTTCACACCCGTGGATTTATAGCGCATAAAACTCTTCACAAATCCCTGAGCATAGAGATGTTTACCACGCTTACCTTGAGCTTTATAATGCTCATATATCTTCGTCACAGAGGGGTCGAAGCCAACACCCGACACGTTAGCCATGTAACGCACCTGAGAGTACTGCGACTGCTCGTAATGCACCTCACCCACATCTTGCAGGAAGGTGTAACCCTCCTTTATGGCACGAATAGCCTCTGAGTAGTTCTTCGGCAAACCGAACATGCGAATCCAATCGTTACCCGTACCTACGGCAACAACGCCAATGGTAACCTCCGACGGCTTCACCGCCTGCTGAATAAACAGTCCATTGACCACCTCGTGCAACGTGCCATCGCCGCCAATGACCATGATGTGACGATAACCGTCATTCACTGCCTGCACGGTGAGCTCGGTAACGTGGTGCTTGTGCTGCGAAAAGACCAACTCATAAGGTATCTCGTTCTCGCGTATGAGCTTGGTTATGAGAGGTAAATCCTCCAAGCCACGAGCAAAGCCCGCAACAGGATTTACCAACACATACCACGTCTTTGATATATCTTTATGTGGATACATCACATCTATTTTTTAGGAGCGTTCTTCAACGTATTAAGCAAGAAATCATAGAACTTCTCGACAGATGCAATCTCAACCTTCTCGTCTGGAGAGTGTGGATAGCAGATGGTAGGACCAAACGAAATCATATCCAAATTAGGATACTTACCGCCAATGATACCGCACTCCAAACCTGCGTGGATAGCCGTAACAGATGGGCACTTGCCGTAGAGAGTCTCATAAGAAGAGAGCATAGCCTTCAAGATAGGTGACTCCATATTTGGATTCCAACCATCGTAGCTACCCGAGAGCTCAACACTAAAGCCTGCCATCTCCAACACAGCCTTAATTGAGTCCGACAACGCCTCTTTCTCCGAGCGTACTGACGAACGCACAAGGCACTGCACCTTAACCGTAGCACCATCTGACACCACACGTGCCATATTGTTTGAGGTCTGCACCAAGCCCTCCATCGCAAGCGACATCTTATCCACGCCATCGGGACATGCTACCATAGCTGCCATAAGCAACTTAGCGGTCTCGGGTGAGATAACCTTCTCGGGCGCAGCGCACTCCGCAGCCTTCACCGAGATAGCATCTTCAACGGCTGCATACTCATTGATAGCCAACTGCTCAAATGCCTCTACCTCAGCCACAAGAGCCTGAGCATCAGCAGCCTTAACCAACACAACAGCCACAGCCTCACGTGGTATCGCATTGCGCAAGCCACCACCATCTACCGACGCTAACTTAACCTCCATCTTAGCCGACAACTTACGCAACAAACGGAACAAGAGCTTATTAGCATTAGCGCGCTGGCACACAATCTGAATACCCGAGTGACCACCCTTGCAACCCTTAACCGAAATCTCGAAAGCCTTGTAACCCTCAGCCTCAGCAGGCTCTGCGGTGTATGAAAGTGTGGCGTTCACATCTGTACCACCAGCACAACCTACATACAACTCACCCTCAGTCTCAGAGTCGAGATTAAGCAAAATATCGCCCTTAAGCAAGCCCTCCTGCAAGCCGAACGCTCCGTCCATACCGGTCTCCTCGGTTGCTGTGATAAGACCCTCGATAGGACCATGCTCTACCGTATCGTCCTCCAAAATAGCCAAGATAGCCGCCACACCGATACCATTATCTGCACCCAACGTAGTGCCATTAGCTGTAACCCACTCGCCGTCAATATACGCCTCGATAGGGTCATTGATGAAGTCAAACACCTTGTCATTATTCTTCTGTGGCACCATGTCCATATGAGCCTGCAAGACGATAACCTTTCTATCCTCCATGCCCGGAGTTGCTGGCTTCGACATATATACGTTACCCGCCTCATCAACCTTATAATCAAGACCCTGCGCTACGGCAAAATCAACCAAATACTGACGTATTTTATCCTCACTGTGCGATGGGTGAGGGATATTACAAATCTCAGCGAAGTGCTTCCACACGAGTGCTGGGTTCAATGCTTTTAAGTTCTTATCCATAAATTTCTAAGTTTTATATTGTTAATTATTACTCTTCATCTCTTTTGCGTGGCATACGCACCACGGGCGCACCCTCCAAAGCCTTTGCCTCACGCTCGGCACGCTTGTCGAAGGCATCAACGATATACTTCACCAACGGGTGGCGCACAATGTCGCGCTTATCAAACTCAACCATGCCTATACCGTCAATTCCTCGCAGGGTCTCCATAGCTTGCGTCAAGCCACTATCGCTCTTGCGCGGAAGGTCTATCTGCGTCACGTCGCCCGTGACGATAAACTTAGCGTTGCGACCCATACGCGTGAGGAACATCTTTATCTGCGAACGTGTGGTGTTCTGAGCCTCGTCCAAAATCACGAAGGCATTATCCAACGTACGACCTCGCATATACGCCAGCGGAGCTATCTGCACCGTACCATCTTCCAAATACTTCTGCAACTTGGCAGCAGGAATCATGTCATTCAGGGCATCGTACAGAGGCTGCAAGTAGGGGTCGAGCTTCTCCTTCATATCGCCAGGCAGGAAGCCCAACTTCTCGCCCGCCTCGACTGCGGGGCGTGTCAAAATCACGCGGCGCACCTCTCGCTCCTTTAGCGCCTTCACTGCAAGAGCTATGGCTGTGTAGGTCTTACCCGAGCCAGCAGGTCCCACAGCAAACAATAGGTCGCACTTGCCATACTGCTCCACCAGCTTGCGCTGATTAACCGTGCGGGCACGTATAACATTACCGTTGTTGCCAAAGACAATGGTATCCTTATCTGACACAGGCTCGGCAGTATCGCTCAGTCCCGTAGAGAACGCCTGCGTCACCACCTCGTTCGATATATGACCATACTTCACATAGTATGCCACCAATGCCTCTATCTTGCGCTGAAAGCTATCGACGTCCTTCTTTGCGCCCAACACCTTCAAAGATGAGCCTCGTGCAACCACTTTCACACGGGGCGAGAGCTCACGCATAAGCTCGATATAGACATCTTGCGCACCATACAACTCACGGGCATCGACACCCTCCAAAATAATCTCTTTATTTATAGCCTCTACATTCATAGCTAAAACATATATCCTAAACTAAAACTCAGCCACCAACTGCGTGACGAGAACTCCACGCCCTCGAAATAGTTATTCACCCTGCCACAGCTACCCACAAAGCGTGCGTCGAGCAACAAATGAGGCGTGAGCGACACCCCCACGTTGGCAATATAACCCACCATGGAGCGCATCTGACCCGTCTCCACTCGTTCGAACTCACCGTCGTACCTACCCGAAGCCATAGGCGTAAGCACCACTCCTGCGCCAAAACGCATTGGTTGCAAGCCTCGATATGAGAACATCACAGGCACCTCAACAACACTCGACTTAATCTGTGCCGAATAGTTTGCCAGCGAAGCATCTATCTTATTATGCACGTAGCCCACCTCCATCTGCAAGGCGTAAGTCTGCTCCCAATGGAGCGAGAACTGCAACGCCGCCCTCAACCCCATCTTAGGCTTAAGGCTCACCGCCGCATCTGACGAGCTGAGATTCATGTAGCTGGCACCCGCCACAACGCCCATCTCCACCGAACGACGCATCATGTCGTCACCCACACCCGCAAGGGCATAGTAATGCGTATTCTGGGCGCCACACACGCCCGCGCAAAACGCGAGAGCTACAGCTAACAATATCTTACGCCACAACGTCATACGGTTTACTGAAGGTTGTTCATAATTGGTTATCGAGGCATGGCTTACTACCGCACCATCTTTTAATCTCCAAATATAATATTTATTTTCAAAATGGCGAAATTTTCCAACGATTTATACACGGCAGGGATTGATTAATAACTTTCTACTCCAATTACATCATTACAGTGATTACATGGGATAATCACCGTGAGTAAGCCACAAAAAAAAGCGAGGCTCATAACCCCGCTTTAAACATATAATCTTTAGATATATCCTCTTAAGACTTGCTCCATACCGTGAGAGCACCCACTACTTCTGACGGAAGTAAATTTGGATAGGCACGCCCGAGAAGTCCCACTGCTCACGCATCTTATTCTCAAGGTAACGACGATAGCTATCCTTGATATACTGTGGCAAGTTCACAAAGAAGGCGAACTGCGGTGTAGGCGTAGGGAGCTGTGTAGCATACTTGATGCGTATGTACTTACCCTTAGTTGAAGCTGGTGGGTAGTCCTCGATAACAGGCAAAATAAAGTCGTTAAGCTCGTGTGTAGGAATTCGACGCTTGCGTGAGTTATAAACGCGTATAGCCTGCTGCAACACCTCCAAGATACGCTGCTTGTTAAGCACCGACGTGAAGATGATTGGAATATCGTTGAACGGAGCGAGCTTCTTCTCCAACCACTCCTTCCACTCCTTCATGGTGTTGTTCTCTTTCTCAATGAGGTCCCACTTATTCACCACGATAACACAACCCTTACGGTTACGTACGATGAGATTGTGGATATTCAAATCCTGCGACTCCAAGCCCTGCTGTGCGTCGAGCATAAGGATACATACGTCAGAGTTCTCGATAGCACGAATAGAGCGCATCACTGAGTAGAACTCCAAGTCCTCCATCTCCTTACCCTTCTTACGCATACCTGCCGTATCAACCAAGTAAAAGTCCATGCCGAACTTATTGTAACGTGTATGGATAGAGTCTCGGGTGGTACCAGCAATGTTGGTAACAATGTTACGCTCCTCGCCGAGCAAAGCGTTGGTAAGCGATGACTTACCCACGTTAGGACGACCCACGATGGTGATGCGTGGAAGGTCATCAAGTTCCTCAGCCTTAGTATCTTCAGGGAGTTGCTTGAGAATCTCGTCCATCAAGTCACCCGTACCGCTACCCGACATTGAGCTGATGCAGAATATATCACCCAAACCCATTGAGTAGAACTCGTGCGATTGGTAAATAAGATCGTAGTTATCCACCTTGTTACACACTACGATGACCTTCTTGCCCGAACGACGCAACACGTCAGCCATCATCATATCGAGGTCGGTAACACCTGTCTTAACCTCTACCATGAAGAGTATAAGGTCAGCCTCGTCAATGGCGAGCATAACCTGACGACGAATGTCATCTTCAAAAATATCATCTGTATTGACTGCATAACCGCCTGTGTCGATAATAGAGAACTCCTTACCGTTCCAGTCGGTTTTGCCGTAGTGGCGGTCGCGTGTGGTACCTGCTGTCTCATCAACAATAGCTTGACGATGACCCACCAAGCGGTTGAAGAGTGTTGATTTACCCACATTTGGGCGACCTACGATAGCTACTAAACTCATCTTATTACGTAATTAAGCATTATTATGGCGCAAAGATACGCCTTTTTAATTCAAAATTCAAAATTTAGAATTCAAAATTAGGGCTGGTGTCAACAGAAGTTACGAAAATAAGTGTAATCGTAATCAAACGCAAAAATCCTACTCCACCACTATTGGAATCACAATTTTGTGCGATACGCCCAATATATAGTCGTGAGCAAATCGACCTCGACTCTTGTCGCGCTTAATGGTCAACGGTGCTATGAGCGTCTGGCGTGTCTGCACCTTTGTAGCACTGTTATGAGCATGATAAACCATAAAGTAGCAGTTGTGATTCTTAAACAACGCATGGTGACCCGTGCCGTAGTAACCCATGTGACGGTGCAGAATTGGGTTGCCCTCATAACGCTTGTAAGGACCCGTAGGCTTCTCTGCCACGGCAAATCCCACGGCATAGTCCTGACTGCGGAAGTCGTTGCCGCTATATGTGAGGTAGTACTTGTCGTCGAGCTTTATCACCATAGGACCCTCGACCACACGTCCTCGCTGATGTTCCCATGTACCCTCCTCGGCATCGAGCAGGTGACGCGCCGTCTCAATCTTCACCTGACGTAGGTCATCACTCATCTCCGCAACCCATATAGCATTACCATTGGTGAAGCGCACCCAAAACATATAGGCTTTGCCGTCGTCATCGATAAAGATTGACGAGTCGATACCCTTCTCCTCGGGTAGGTATGGCTTCTGCTCACGCTGCACAAAGGGTCCCATAGGCGAGTCGGACTCGGCATAACAAATATGCTCTTCGCAGCTGTATGTCATCAAGTAACGATTTCCTATCTTATACACCTCGGGAGCCCAAAACATTTTCTCGCCCCACACATCATCTTTGTGCAGCGCCAGCCCATTAGTGGCATTACCACAACGACTACTCCAACGCTTCAGATCCTGCGAACGATACACCACAATGCCATCGGCAGCGTGTGTACCATAGATGTAATACCACCCATCGTCCTGCAAGATAAAGGGGTCGGCAAGCAACAACTGCCCCTCTTTAGCCTCTCCCGCCTGCTGTGCCCTAACCGTAAAAGCCGCCAACACTGCCACCAACACAAAAAATAGTCTTTTCATAGTATATTAGTTTTAGATTCTATCATATTACTTAGTACCACACTACATCATTGCAATCAATAAATAGGTTCCCACGTCGGAGTAAACTCCTCCTCAGCATGACAGCTTTGATTAATCATAATTTTGAATTAATATGTATGTACACTCACCCCCTGCGCTGCTGGCAAAAAGTTTATTCCCCACCAACACATCTGCAGCATCAGGAAGTTGAAAATAAGCAGCGCGAACAATAGATTATAATCCCTTGTCTGCTGTCGCAGATGCAGGTAGAGCAGATAACCGAGCCACGTAGCTGCCGCCCACGTCTCCTTGGGGTCCCACGTCCAATAGTCACCCCACGCCTGCTTCGCCCACAGAGCGCCCATAACCATTCCCAACGTAAGGAACGCCCAACCTATGCGCACCAAGTTATCACACACACCCAACTCCTCACCCTGAGGCTCTACGCGTGCCGAGCGCACCCACAAATATATAGCGAACAGAGTCACAGCACCCATCATGGCATAGGCAAACATATAGACTATCACATGTGGCACAAACCACACGCTTTGCAACGTTGGCATCAACGACTTGCTATGTATCTCAGGTTTAAGAAGGTTGATGCATATAAACACAACCGACATCAGCGTGCTGAACGATAGTATCCACTTATATCTCCATCTCGCATATACGGTCACACCTGCCACCGACAGGAAGAACGAGTACCACAGACGTGTCTCACCCATCGTGCGCAACGGAGGTCGCTCCAGCGAGAGCCACATGCCCACAATAAACGAGAAGAATATCGCCGAGCCAACAGCCGACATCACGGCCGTCACACCTACACGCTGTCCGCGCAGAGCCATCACAGCTCCCGCCACCCAGCAGAGCGTTGCCGCCCCAGCAAACCATATCAAATACTCCCACGTCATTGCTTCACCTCCTTACTCTTTTTAGCGATGCGTCTGCCTCCAGCGGTAAGGAACATCACACCCGCCGCCGCAAGCATCAACCACAGCGCCACCTGCACAACGCCCCACCAGCCGTCACGCACACACTCCACAACGCTCGACGTGCTCCATCTACCGCGCTGGGTGTCATAACCCACCTGATATATGCGCCACGCACCGATGCGTGCAGGCTTATTCACCTCTATATTCTCGCGCCACTGCTCGCCCTTGTCGTCCATAATCTCCAGACGAGAGAGGTAGCGTTTTGCCTCACGTCGTGGCATAGCTACCGCATAGCGCTCTCCCAGCCACAAGTAGGCAGGCTCCATGATGTGCGAGCCACAACTTACCCAGCCTTCAAACCTTGCTCCCGTAGCCTTATTCACCGCCTCGACCTTCACTGCCGGCGCAGCACCCACATGGTGCATCTCTCGCCACTCAGCGCTCTCAGGCATGCGTATAGCCATATCGACAATATGCTTCGCCTTCAACTGCCACTCGCCCACCTGAGCCTCCGCACCCTCGCTCTCAGCCAGGAGAAACTCCTGCGACGAATTTTCGGTTTGAGTATCCAAGATATATAATTTAGCAGGATACTCCTCCATCTTAAACTCCCTGAGAGTCAAAGCAAAAGGCAACTCATAGGCTTCGCCATCACGCGTCTGACCCATGTATGTCATTCTATCGAGCGCAAGGCTCACCGTCACGCGCTCCTTGTCTGCCGAGCCAAACATCGCCGCCGTCAAGCAGACAAAGACCACCACATGCGAGAGAGATGCCGCCAAACGCACCTTACGAAAGTGGTGCAGGTCGCGAATCACCGTCACACCCAACGTCGTGGTGAAGTAAAATAAAACAAGGATAAAGACCCACGACGAGGTCATCCTCGAGAAGCCCAACGCCCCAATGACACCCGTCGTAGAGGGGTCTTGTCGTGTCAATCCAAATATAATCGTCAGCACCATGAGCGAGGCGAGCGACGAAATCATCGCATATCCGTCCGAGAGCTGTTGTAGCCACTTCCATTTTGCTCCCTGCACATAGATAAGCAGTAGCAAGTAAAGATAATTGATAGCGAAAATAAGTCCCCACGGATAGCGCAGGAACTTATTATCGAAATCACCGAGCGTCATTTGAAGCGCTGCGCCCACCACCATGAGCAGGACGCAACGCCAAAATGCCCGCTTATAACCCCATTGTAAGGTCATATTGATTATTTTGTTTTGTAAAACTTTCTTTCAAAAATTTTGTACAAAGGGCTAAGCCCCTAAAAATTACTTTTGGGTGAGGATACCTCAAAAAGTGGATAACGCGAGCTATTTTTAGGACTGCAAGGAGTGATACGCATTGTTTACTCGATGTAAATGAGCATTCTCACGACGAGCATGCCGCCAAAATAGCTGTATTTGCCATCTTTTTATGCCTGCTCCCACTGAGCGCGCATCAACTCCACCGCAGCTGGCAACACAACCTCACGGTCACCTGCGCAACCGCACTCGAAGCTAACGTAGTGAGCGTAGTTCATCTCCTTCAATGCGCGGAATCCCTCTACGTAGTTGTCCAACTCGCCATTCTCGCCTGGCATCTGACGTGTGCCACGGCTTGCGATGTGAACGTGCTGCAAAAGCTCAGGACCTGCCGCCATCAAAGCTGCATAGTCAGATGTCTCCTCCGACATGTGCCAGAAGTCACCCATACACTTCACACCAGCACTCTTAGAGTCACGTGCGATAGCTGCTGCATCAGCCACCTGACGCATGTAGTGAGCCTCACGACGATTCAATGGCTCAAGGATAACGGTTGTATTGTGCTTCAAAGCATACTCACCGAGCTCGTGCATCTGCTCGCAGAGGTACTCACGTGTCTCCAATGTGTGAGGCAAGCAAGGCTTCTGATGGTTAAACACAGGCACCATAATAACACCTGTTGAGCCAATCTCACCCGCCGCAGCGATGATATCACGCATAGTCGAGTCGAAGGTAGCTTTCACAGTTGGATCCTCAGCCAAAAGGAAGCCATCGAAACCTGCGCAGATAGCAGAAATCTTGATGTTGCGACCTTTCAACGCCTGATGGAAATCATTCACACGATTAGCCAAACCACGACCACCTGGCTCGTAACCCACGATGCCCAACTTCTCCATGTAGTCGAACTTCTCCTCCAACGTCTTACCTGGAGCAGTACCCTCCTGGAATGAGATACGCAATGGGGTGTTAGACTTTGGCGCACATGATGTCAAAAGACTACCAGCACCCGACGTTGTAGCAGCCACAGCAGCTGCACCCAACAATGACTTCTGTAAAAACTCTTTTCTATTCATATTCTTATTGGTTTATTTTGTCTTAAACTTACTTTCCAACTCCTCGACAAACTTATCGACAGCCTCCTTATCCTCTACTGCGGGAGTCCACAACGCGATGTTGTCGGGCGTGATGGGAGCAAAAGGACCCTCCTTGACTTCAAAAAGTACGGTGTTATCCTCAAGCACCACCAAGCCATGCCACACGCCAGCCTCGATATCCACACCCACCGTGTCACAGCCTGCGCCCACCAAGCGACTCTCAACCTCCACGCCTGAGTCGTCGTAGATGGTTATGCCCACCTTGCCGCGCACCACAACGATACTCTCCGACTTATCGGGATTCAGGTGTCGATGCACGGGCAAATAACTACCCCTATGCATCACGTTGAGCAACCTATTGACAGCCTCATCGGTCGAACGATGAAAGTTATAATTCATTCTCATGCGTAACGACTCGGCAGCCTTCTGAGCCACCTTGTCCATCAGCTCGCGGTCGATAAACTCTATCTTGGGTTGGTTGGTCATACTATGTATTTACTATAAAAGGGTGGGTGAAAAGCTCACGCTCCGCCCCACCCTTTCACTTTATTGCATCAGCAAAATTTACTTACCTGGAGTAGGAACAACACACTTCTCCATATCCTGCTTGCCGAGCTCCTGCTTGAACTCTGCCAAGTAATCAAGTGGAGACTGGCTCATCTCGTCCCAAGTAACTGAAGCACCTGTGTAAGCAGACTCACGACCCATCACACCTGCCAAGCATGAGATACCGCACTCAGTTGCCTCATCGTGCATAGTACCCTTGCGGATATGATTAACCCAATCAACGTGCTCCAAAACGTAAGGATTATGCTGCTCGAACTGAGCCTTCGCAGCCTCCTCGTCAAACTTCCAGATTACGTTGCCGTCCAAGTCCTTAATCTCGTGGTTGTAGCTGTTCCATGAACCCTTAGTACCCTGAATAAACTCACCAATGTTGTTCGAGCAGCCGTTAATCTGACGACACATTGAGTGCATGTGGATACCGTTCTCCATCTCGAAATCTACGCTGAACATATCGTACTGGTCACCTGTAACACGACGATGACGACCACCAAATGCAGTAGCCTTAACTGGCTTCAAACCAGACATCCAAAGGAATACGTCGATGTTGTGAACGTGCTGCTCAACGATATGGTCTCCTGACAACCACTTCCAGTTCACCCAGTCGCGAATCATCCACTCGGTGTCGGTCCACTGTGGCTGACGGTCACGATACCAAAGCATTGACTGGTTCCAATATACATTACCACCTGTAATCTCACCAATCAAGCCCTCCTGAATCTTCTGGTAAGCCTCAACGTAAGGACGCTGGTGGTGACGCTGTGTACCACAAACAACGCTCAAGTTCTTAGCCTGTGCCTGCTTTGCAGTAGCCATGATTGTACGGTAACCCTTAGGGTCAACTGCAATAGGCTTCTCCAAGAATGAGTGAACACCCTTCTGAGTAGCATACTGGAAATGCAAAGGACGGAATGCAGGTGGAGTTGCGATGATAACCATATCTACACCTGAGTCGATAACCTTCTTGTAAGCGTCGAAACCTACGAAGCAGTTCTCGTCAGCAACAACCTGACCATTCTTTGCCAAGCTATTCTTCAAACCGTTCAAACGGTCAGCGAAAGTATCACCCAAAGCTGTTACCTTAATGCCGTTAGCTGCAGCCAAGAGGTTATAGATAGCACCTGAACCACGACCACCGCAACCGATAACACCAGCCTTAAGCTCCTTACCGTCGTCAGCCTTATCGTTCAATACTGGAACGTAGTACTCACCTGGCTGCTTGAGTGGAGTGTAAACTGGACCCTTCTCGCCACAAGAGGTCATAAGTGTTGATGAACCAACCAAAGTTGAAACACCTGCAATTGCAGACAAAGACAAGAAGTCCTTTCTGCTCATTTTGTTCTTGCTCATAGTAGTTTTATTTTAGTAGTTTGTTAAATGATATTTGTACTTTCTATTCCTTTAGCATTAGTTTGCCGCTACGCCCTCTGGCACCTCGCACACTACGCGGAAGCCGATACCCTTAATATCAGAGTACCACCAGATACTCTTTGGGTTCTGTGGGTCGGTCTTGAGCCAAGCATCGTGCTCTGTCTTGCGACGTGCTGCGCTACGAAGGTTAGCCGCATCGTCCACATAGTAACCACCACGCACAACATACTCCTCGCCGCTTGCTGGACCTGTTGGGTTCACAGCACCATCCTGCATCTTTGAATATGCATCCTCGGCATAGTAGTCAGAGCAGTACTCCATTACATTACCCAGCATATTCTTCAGTCCGAATGGGTTTGCCTTCACCTTCGATGGCTCCTGTGTACGGTTCTTACTGTTGTGAGCGTAGATTACATAGCTATTGATAACTGTTGTATCAGCACCAAACAAACCACTCCAGAAACCCTCGTCAGAGAACTTCTTTGGGTTACCCTCAAAGTAGTATGGAGTCTCTGTGCCGCCACGTGCTGCATACTCCCACTCCGCCTCTGTTGGCAGACGGTACTTCTTGCCTGTCTTGAGCGTAAGCCACTGACAGAAGGTCTCGGCAGCATAGTGAGTCATAGTGATAGCTGGACGCTCGCCCATACCCCAACCCTGATCTGGGAAGCCGAATGGAGGTGTTGGACCACTCACCGCGTCGCAATCCTCACGCTGGTTGTTGGCATAAATTGCCTCTGGCGATGTACGACCCTCCGACATTGTCTCCTTGTAGAATGTCCAGTACTGATCCCAAGTAACCTCCATCTCGCCCATAAAGAATGGCGATACAGTCACATTGCGCTGTGGAGCCTCATCTGCTTTGTGGAATGGCTCCTTCTCCGAGCTACCCATCTTGAAGCTACCACCAGGGATAGCAACCATCTTGATTGATGCACCAGTGCCTGGAATTGTCTCCACAAAGTTTGCAAACTCTGTCACAGGAGTAGCCGCCTCATACACGATACCGTTATCCTCTGTTACAGGAGCCTCGGTGAGAGCCGAGTGCTTGTAGTTAGGGTTGTAGTGACCTACGTCGAGGTGGCAGCTGATACACTGCAGATTGAGCTTCTCCTCATTATCATCGTAGTAGAGGTGAGCAGTTACACCCTCGTCGCTAATGCCCGATGGGAAGATATTTACGTGACACGCCTTGCAAGATGAGTTGTAAACAATCTTCTGAGCATACTCCAACTCACCCTTGCTCTCCCAATCTATGTCCTCAGTGTTCTTGGTCATGTAAGACCACAAATCCTTCGAGCCTGTTGAAATCTTAGCCTTCACATACTCAAACGAGCCCTTTGGAGGAAGGTGACACGCTGCGCACTCGGTCATCACACCGCTATCGTTGTTGTAGTGCACCGACTGCTTCCAACTTGCATCTGATTCTGGGTGAAAATGACAAGCCATGCAAGACTCATTCTTTGAGCTATTTACCCACATGTAATTAAACCCGATCATCAACGAAAAGCCAATGACCAGACCTGCCAACACGGCAAGAAAAATCTTCTTCTTATTTCCTGATTTAGACATAGTTTTTTGCAGCTATATAAATTTAGCATTAATATTCGGTCAAAAGTAGTAAAATTTTCGTCACAATCAAAGCGAAACAGCTTTTTCTTTAGAAAAAAAGAGGCAACCGACAGTTCATCAGTTGCCCCTATCTTTAGAAATTTGGATAACAAGAGGGATTTCAAGGCTTGTGAAGCCCGGAAAAGCGGAGTTTACTCGGCGTAAATGAGCTTTCAAGGGCGATCATAACGCAGAAATCACCTTGTTAGGCTATTTCTCGACCCACTTATGCCACTTCTGTTCTGTATCGTAGCCAGCCTGCACCATGGTCTCAACGAACTGCATACCACGAACTCCGTCCTCTACATTTGGGAAGTCGAGCATCTCCTCGGTTGGTTGCTCTCCCGCATGGCGAGCACGAACGGTCAAAGCGAAGTTGCGATAGATGTTTGCAAACGACTCGATGAAGCCCTCGGGGTGCCCCGCAGGGGTACGTGTATTCCACTTGGTAAAGTCGGTCAAGAAATCACCTCCATTACCCATGCGGATATGCTCCTCGGAACGGTCATGCCACTTGGCAATCAGGATATTAGGCTCCATCTGTCGCCACTCCATACCACCCTCCTCGCCATAGACGCGAAGGCGTATATTATTAGCCTCTCCCGTAGCAATCTGCGTAGCCTGCAACAGGGCTGTAAAGCCTTTATCGGTGTGCATGAAAGCGCACGCATCATCATCGACAGGACGACCCTCAGCCACACGCTGCAAATCGGCGCAAACCTCAGTAACCTTAGCTCCTGTAACATACTCCACCAAGTGCCATGCATGGGTACCAATATCACCTACGCAGCCACCCTTACCAGCCTGCTTAGGGTCATTACGCCATACAGCGTTATTACCGCCCTGCAACTCAATGCGTTTCGAGAGCCAACCCTGAGTATATTCAACAAAGACACGACGCACCTTTCCGATTACACCCGCAGCAATTCTTCGCTTCATCTCCTTCACCGCAGGATAACCGCTATAAACGTGGGTAAGAGCCAACGTAAGACCTGTTTCATTCACCTTTTCACGCAGCGACAGAGCCTCCTCCAGAGTGAAGGTCATAGGCTTATCCAACACTACATTAAAACCCAACTCCAGAGCCCTTGCAGCGGGAGCATAGTGAAAACGATTTGGAGTTACGATAGTCACAAAATCCATTCTCTCATCGGCAGGCAGAGCAGCCTCCTTCTCCAACATCTCCTCCCAAGTAAAATAGATACGATTATCGGGCACATAATAGGAACGACCCGAACTCAATGATATTTCAGGATTAATCGAGAAACAACCACACACGAGGTCAATTCCATTCTCCATTAGGGCAGCACGACGATGGATAGCACCAATGAAGGCATCGCTACCTCCACCAATCATACCCATGCGCAATTTTCTGTTTTTCATTTTGTAGTATTTAAGTTGGTTAATATTCGCTTATTACACAGTTTTATCCTCAAAATTAATTACAATTTCCTAAACATACAACTATTAGCCTCCAAAATTTCACATAATTCCACACGCCAACACATGCTTTTAGAAAATTCACCGCACACTGCAACAAAAAAAGAGGGTGCACAGTCTTTTGCGCACACTCAAAACTATTAAATTCTACTTTACAATTGAATACTTCAACAACAACGAAGAATATGGGCTCTCTAACCTCAACTTCAGTCCTGCCATCAGAGCCTCACCCGTCATGCTGAAAACCTCCTTCGTATCGACATTGATCACCTCGTAGGTCGCCTCAGACTGCAAGCCTCGCAACTGAACCTCAATCTCGGGTTGCTGGTTATCCTTGCGACGGAACGCCATCACAATACCCGTATCGTCCGATGGTCGATTGAGCTGATATGCCAGCCACACGGTGTCGGGCGTATGATCCTGCAGACCTGTAAGCGGATAGTAATCCTCCAAGTAGTATGGACGCAACTCCACAAACTGTTGCATAACACTCTTCATGCCTGGAATTGTCATGCGCTGGCTGGTAATCTCCCAATTACATACCGTAGCAGAACTCATACTCGAGCGTACGCCATAATTATCCATACCATATGTACCCGTACCATGCAGAGGTAGGAAGAAATTCAGCGCATAGGTGTGACACTGATAACCATTCACCTCGCCATACTGATAGTCGGTGCGCCACAAAGGAATACTACGACTTGTTGTCTCCAAATCTATTCGACGACCTCCCGATGCACAATTATCAATCATCAAGCCAGGGAATCGTTCGAGCAGATAATCCCAATAAGCATACAGACCTTCAATATGACGTATCTCCTTCATACCAATTCTATTAGGCTCATCATACTTCTCCCAATAACAATCAATAGGCATATTAAAATCTTGACGATAGTAATCTATCCCATTCTCCTGAATGAAATCACCGATATACTCGCACAACCACTCCAAAGCCTCCTTATTACCCAAATCAAGGAGATTATTTCCAGCATACACCTTCAACAACCATTCAGGGTGCTCCTTCATCAGAAGCGACCCATCAAAGACTCTCTCAGGCTCAAACCACACCATAAACTTCGCCCCAATGCTATGCGTAGCATCAGCCAGTGGCTTCAACCCACGAGGGAAACGCTCCTTGTCGGCAACCCAGCTACCAACACTATTCCACCACGAGCCACTCGGACCACCTGCGCCCTCATACCAACCTGCATCGAGCCATATTACTTCTGGCTGTAAGCCAAACATCTTATATCGCTTAATCAAAGCAACGGCATACTCCTCCGTCAAACAGCCATACTCATTACAAGGAGCAGGGTCACCCCAATCCAAGCCACCACACATCGGTGAGTAACTTGCATACTCCTCGGTAGGTTTGTGAGTATGATGCTTCAACACAAAACGACGGAATGTATTATTACCTGCCATATAATCCTCTCCCTGCCAGAAAAGCATAGCTACGAGCGGCGTTCTGATGGTCTCGTTGGGATATAGGTGCAAATCCATACGTTTCATACCTGCTGCAAGGTTTATACTCTTAACACTTGGCGCAGTTAAATCGGCGAACCATGTACCCGTCCAACCCACAGCTACCACAATACCCTTGCTGTCTGGTGTAACCACATTAAAGAATGGGAATGCCGATGTATCGGACGAGCGTCCGCTCACGGGCGACATACTCAATGGCTGAGCTTCGGTAACCGATGTGAGCATAGGACGGAAATCAGCCCTATCGTGGTTACTACCCAAAGCATGCAACACCTTAAAATCACCACTCTTAACGCTCAATGCCGTATAATCAACCGTCTTCACCTGCGTAATCTGAGGCGTGTTCTCCGACCCCGTATTTGTGAAATACAAAACCCACTCGACAGCACCAAACTCCTGAAAGCCCTTAATCGAACAATCGACCTTCAGACCTGTGGTCTTATCGCTATACGTAACAACATATTCAGCAACACCATCAATCTCTCCCTTTTTTTCTATTGAGTGTCGCCATTTGCGAATAAATTGCTGAGAGTGTTCGCCGCCATACACAAATGAAAATGGAGGGGTCTTCCCCTTACCAAATGTTGTTGTTATCCACTTTTCGACAGATGTCGCAACACCTATTTGTTGCGAAGTCTGAGCATTCGCATCCACGCCAATAACAACAAATACAACACACGCAATATACCCTACTATTTTTCGTATCATAGCACTAATGGATTAAAAATTTCAGTTTTTACAAATATAGAGATTTTAAAATATTACAGCAAATTACAACTCAAATTTAATAGTCGATACATAGTAAATATGATATCTATAAACATAGGTAACCCAAAATAACCAACAAAAAAAGGAGAGAAAGTTGAAAAAATTCACTACTTTGTATTGCAAACTACTGAAAAGTTTATATATTTGCATTACCAAACTACTACAATTATTTTTTTAGACCAATTTTTACTAAACGATGAAAGAGACAATCAATGTAAACATTGCACAACAGGCATTCACAATGGACATGGACGCCTACACCACCCTAACAACCTATCTCGACGATATTGGTCGCCGACTATCGCCCACCGACACCGAGACTCTGTCGGACATCGAGGCTCGCATTGCCGAAATCTTCCGCGAGAAGGTGCCCTCACCCATGATGGTCATCACATACAGCATCGTACGTAGCGTGATGAGTCAAATTGGTGAGCCTGAGCTTTTTGGTGAGGCATATCGTCCAATGAATGATCGTAACGGCAAGCGCCGTTTCCCGGGAGAGGAGCCACGCAAGCTCTACCGCCCACGCACAAACCGTTCTATCGCAGGCGTATGTAGTGGAATAGCAAACCACTTCAACATTGACGTGACGTTGGTACGCATCATCTTTATTGTAGGATTTTTTGCTGGTTTTTCAACAGGTCTGCTCTACCTGATTATGTGGGCAGTCATAAGCAACGAACCTGCACCAGATTTTAACCCCGATTTTAACTCTCAAAAATAGGCGCAACCATGAATGACGAGAACGTAAAAGTACAAATGCGCAAAGGAATACTCGAGTATTGTATCCTATCAATACTCTCACGAGGAGACTCCTATGCGCCAAAAATCATTTCAGAGCTCAAGGAGGCTAAGATGATTGTTGTCGAGGGTACGCTATACCCTATCCTCACGCGCCAAAAGAATGCAGGCTTATTAAGCTATCGCTGGCAGGAATCAACGCAAGGTCCACCTCGAAAATATTACATGCTCACCGATGAGGGTCATCGACAATTGGCACTGCTTGACGAGGCATGGGACGAGATGGTGGAGCAGATACGCATCATACGTCACGGTGAACATACCGAGCAAGAAGTATAACCCGTCCAATCAACTATTACAAACAACTACATTACAATTATCTAAAACTATCTTAAACTATGAAACAATTTCTCAAAATTGCACTCACCGTAGTTGCAATCATTGCCACCACAGCGTCACTAGCGGCGCGTGACAAACACAAGACCCTCACAGGCTCGGGCAACATCGTCTCGAAGGTGATTGAAATCAGCAACGACTACACCACCATACTCGCAATGACTGGCGTAGAGGTGGTGATGAATGAGTCGCAGGACAACATCGTAAACATTCAAGCCGACGACAATGTGATAGAGTGGGTAGTGTGCGAGGTCAAGGACAACATTTTAGAGGTGTGCGTAAGAAAACCCAACTGCACATCGTATAGTAACCTCAATGTAAGGGTCAATATCCCCAAGAATGAAAAACTATCTCGCATCGAAAGCCGCTCGGCAGCAAGCGTAAAGATTGGACCGATACTTAACAGCGGTGACAAACTCTTTATCCGTGCCAACTCCGCTGCAAGTGTTATGATTAATCGTTCTTTACGAGAAGATGTGAGCATTGATGCCTCATCATCGGCAAATGTGCAAGGCTCTTTCAGGTGCTCACGATTGACAGCAAAAGCCACTTCGGCGGCCGATATAAATGCATCTATACTTGCGAGAAAAGTTTCACTTTGGGCAAGTTCATCGGGCGAGGTGGAACTCAACGGTGCAGCGACACAAATAACTGCCGAGGCTACATCGTCAGGAAGAATTCTCTGTTCACGACTATCAGCCCAAAATGCAGTTGCGATGGCAACATCATCGGGAAAAATCACACTTGATTGCTATGAATTCCTTAATACGAAGGCATCATCAAGTGGCGACATCATCTCAACCAACTCGTCAGCCAAAACAGCCATAGCGGAGGCTTCGTCGGGTGGCAGTATAAAGCTCAACTGCAGCGGTTCACTCAACGCAAAGGCATCATCGGGGGGCGACGTCCGCTACACAGGCAGTTGCTCACTAATGGAAAGCGACACCGCAAGCGGAGGCAGCATAAAGAAATTCTAACTCAACACCGAAAAGTCATGAACGAGATAAAGAAATGTAGCCTTGCAGGCATATCATTCACGTTTGAGAACGATGCATATGTTGCATTAAGCGAGTATATCCAATCGCTACAAAATGCCTACCGCAACGACCCCGACGGCGAAGAGATTATCGCCGACATCGAGGCCCGCATCGCAGAGTTGATACTCTCGGCGATTGCTGCCGACGCAATTGTCACAAAGCCTTTGATTCTCAACATAATCAAGCAACTCGGCTCAGCCGAAGAGATTGACAGCGAGCAACCCGAACACACATCGGAGCCTCGTCAGGCTGAGACCACCGATTCAAATGGCAATCCCCGCATACCACGTCGTCTGTATCGTGACGTACAGCACCACAAACTCGGAGGAGTATGTGCCGGCATAGCCAACTATTTCGACATAGACCCCACATGGGTGCGTCTGGCTGCATTTGCGCCAATCATCATATGGCTACTTGGAAAGTGCAATTTCCTTTTCTTTAGCTTTACGACGCATTTCACATGGCAACTAACCTTGTTCATCACTCTCGGCTACGTAGTGATGTGGTTTACCATTCCACCAGCAGCCACAGCACGACAAAAGTTAGAGATGAAGGGTGAGCGTATCACAACCGACAGCATACGTGAGAATGTTCAAAATGCCTCAACCGAGGTAAGGACACGCACTATAATTGCCGACATCGTGAACATAATAGGCAAGATTTTACTTATCTGCCTGAAGATTTTTGCAGCAATTCTATTAGTGGGTCTTGTGGTTGGTGTTTGCGTGCTGGGCATGGTGGCAATCGCGAGCTTCCCTATGCTCGCATTCAACCTTCCTACGGGAATTGCGCTGATAGCATTCTTTGGCGTGGTGATGCTACCTCTGCTCACACTTATCTACTTGGTCATCATGTTGCTTATCTCGATGCGACCAAAAGGGAAGGCTCTGCTTGTGATTTTTATCTTGTGGATTATATCTATCACAACCATGACCATCTCGGCAATCAAGTCACCAGCACGTTTCGAGAACTTGATTGAAAACCTTTTCGAGTCGGTTTTCGAGCACGATGAGAAGATTCTATACAAGGAGTTTACGCAAGAAGAGATTGACGAGTGGCGTCAGCAAATGGAGTCGAAGCAGGGTGCATTGGAGATTAAGGCAGACTCCATTTTGAGTATTCCCGACGCATTCCAACAAAGCATCGACAACACACTCAAGGAATTTGATGAAAATAGCGAAGCCATAAACGAAGCTATCAAACAACACGAGCACGGCATCTCGTTGAACACCCACTATCAACGAGGCTCGGACATCACAAAAAAGGTATCCTACAACATAGGTAACCAATTTGCCAGCTGCCATAACAATGGCGACCGCATGGTGATATTCTGTGGCAAAAAGAGCGATGTGGAGCGTTGTCAGAAGAATCTAACATTCGAGGAGACTCGAGTAACGTTCAAGACAAAGCGGGGCGACTATTCAATCGAACGCAGTGGCAAGGTTTACAAAGAGGGTAAACGCATCAATGAAGTTGCTGTAAATAGCATCAAAGATGACTCAAAATCGTTATACTTCGTTGTAGATAACGTAAAGATAAAATACGAGGAAGGTGAAGATATAAACTTTGATGCAATCTCCCAAAATACTCTCGACCACATCTTCGGCGCAGCAAGTTCGATATTCAAGTTGGCCGGAGGAGTGTTTAAACTCACCGAAAACATCTTCAACAGCACAAGTGAGGCTTTTGCCGCGAGTGGTCTTGACACCAACGTTTTCAGCGAGATTCAAGAAGAGCTGCAAGAGGCGCAGCAAGAGTTGAATGATTTGCAAAAACTAAGCGAATAACAACCCACCATAGCATTTTTAAGCGATAGAGGAGAATCACCACAGATGATTCCCCTCTATCAATTTTATGGCTCATACAAGCCTCTTATTAACTTATCCAATTACTTAGCAGGTTCCCACTTGCAACGCACAGGAGAGACGATTGCGCCTTCCTCCTTAAGCTGCTTCATCGCCTTATCAACCTCCTTACGGTCGATACCACTAAGTTCGGCAATCTTGCCTGCATTCAAAGGCTCACCAGCCTCCTTCATTGCTTGTAATACTCTCTCTTTTGTCTCCATAATTTCAATGTTTAATTGTTACTATTACTGAAATTAAACGTAATATCCCGACTCTTTAGTACATCACTTGTACCACAACCCTACATCGTCGCCTTTGACTCTACCACAGCGTTTGCATCAACCTTCTTGATTAAGCCCTGCAACACCGCACCAGGACCCAACTCCGTAAACTCACCCACCTCGTCGGCAATCATATTACGAACGATTTGTGTCCAACGCACAGGAGCTGTGAGCTGAGCTATGATGTTTTGCTTGATAACCTCAGGGTTGGTTTGCGGTTGAGCATCGACATTTTGATAAATCGGACATGTGGGAGTGTGAAACTCCACCTCGGCAATAGCCTGCTCCAATTCAATGCGCGCAGCCTCCATCAGTGGCGAGTGAAATGCTCCGCCAACAGGCAGGCGAAGAGCTCGTTTTGCTCCAGCCTCTTTTAGCTTCGCACACGCTGCATCGACAGCCTCATCAGAGCCCGATACGACCAACTGTCCTGGACAGTTATAGTTTGCGGCAACCACAACACCATCAATCTCGGCGCAAACCTTCTCCACAACCTCATCGTCCAACGACAAAATTGCAGCCATACCTCCCGGCTGACTCTCGCAGCATTTCTGCATAGCCATAGCTCGCTTATAGACCAACTTGAGTCCGTCCTCAAACGATAGCGCACCCGACGCCACCAATGCCGAGAACTCTCCAAGCGAGTGACCAGCCACAGCATCAGGCTTTACGCCAAGCACATTTGCCAAAATCACCGAATGAAGGAATACCGCAGGTTGTGTAACTTTAGTCTGCTTCAAGTCATCAGCCGAGCCTTCGAACATAATATCTGTTATGCGAAATCCGAGCACCTCATTGGCTTGCTCAAACAGAGCCTTTGCTTCGGCACTATTTTCGTACAAATCCTTTCCCATGCCAGAGTATTGTGCTCCTTGCCCTGGGAAAACATAAGCATGTTTCATATTTTAGTTAGTTAATCGAATTTGCAATAAACTCGTGGTTAAACTTTAACAAAGGTAAAACCAAATGGTTAATTTTCCAAATCGTAATCATTACTAGATGCTCATTAGTATCATGATGTGATAAAATGCAGTGCATAGGGATATATTTTTGAATTAATATATCACAAGTGGTACCATCATCCTCAACATT